>CP155566.1:618941-928412 GCA_039696685.1 Vibrio sp. CDRSL-10 TSBA
CAGATTCTGGCACTGGCCTCAGGCGCTAAAACCATCAAGATGAAGTTCGGTCACCACGGTGCGAACCACCCGGTCAAAGATCTGGATCGTGATGTCGTGATGATCACCTCGCAGAAACCACGGTTTTGCGGCCGATGAAGCGACTCTGCCAGAGAACCTGCGCGCGACTCATAAATCGCTGTTTGATGGTTCACTGCAAGGTATCCACCGCACCGACAAGCCGGCATTCAGCTTCCAGGGTCACCCTGAAGCGAGCCCTGGCCCGCACGATGCGGCACCGCTTTTCGACCACTTCATTGAATTGATTAAACAACACCGCGCTTAATTTGGAGTAGTAAACAATGCCAAAACGTACTGACATTAAAAGCATTCTGATTTTAGGTGCTGGTCCAATTGTTATCGGTCAGGCTTGTGAGTTTGACTACTCTGGCGCGCAGGCGTGTAAAGCGCTGCGTGAAGAGGGTTACCGCGTTATTCTGGTCAACTCTAACCCGGCGACCATTATGACTGACCCGGAAATGGCAGATGCGACCTACATCGAGCCAATCCAGTGGGAAGTTGTACGTAAGATCATCGAAAAAGAGCGTCCGGACGCAATCCTGCCGACCATGGGTGGCCAGACTGCACTGAACTGTGCACTGGCACTGGAAAAACATGGTGTGCTGGAAGAGTTCGGCGTCGAGATGATCGGCGCAACGGCGGATGCGATTGATAAAGCAGAAGATCGTTCTCGCTTTGATAAAGCGATGAAATCTATCGGCCTGGAGTGTCCACGTGCTGATACGGCGAAGACGATGGAAGAAGCATACCGCGTGCTGGATATGGTGGGTTTCCCATGTATCATCCGTCCTTCGTTTACTATGGGTGGTACCGGCGGCGGTATCGCTTACAACAAAGAAGAATTTGAAGAGATCTGTCGCCGTGGTCTGGACCTGTCGCCAACCAACGAGCTGCTGATTGACGAATCTCTGATCGGTTGGAAAGAGTACGAGATGGAAGTGGTTCGCGACAAAGCGGACAACTGTATCATCGTGTGTGCGATTGAAAACTTCGACCCTATGGGTATCCATACTGGTGACTCGATCACTGTGGCACCGGCTCAGACCCTGACTGACAAAGAATACCAGCTGATGCGTAACGCGTCTCTGGCGGTTCTGCGCGAAATCGGCGTAGAAACCGGCGGTTCAAACGTGCAGTTCGGTATCAACCCGAAAGATGGCCGTATGGTTATCATCGAGATGAACCCACGTGTATCCCGCTCTTCTGCGCTGGCATCGAAAGCGACCGGTTTCCCGATTGCAAAAGTTGCCGCGAAACTGGCAGTCGGCTTCACGCTGGACGAGCTGATGAACGATATCACTGGCGGTGCAACCCCAGCTTCGTTCGAGCCGACCATCGACTACGTTGTGACTAAGATCCCTCGTTTTAACTTCGAGAAATTTGCCGGTGCTAACAGCCGCCTGACGACTCAGATGAAATCGGTCGGTGAAGTCATGGCCATTGGCCGTAACCAGCAAGAATCACTGCAGAAAGCACTACGCGGTCTGGAAGTGGGTGCTAACGGTCTGGATGAAATGGTGGATCTGGATGCTCCGGATGCACTGACTAAGATTCGTCACGAGCTGAAAGACGCAGGTGCAGAGCGTATCTGGTACATTGCTGATGCATTCCGTGCCGGTATGTCTGTCGACGGCGTATTCAACCTGACTAACATCGACCGTTGGTTCCTGGTTCAGATTGAAGAACTGGTGCTGATGGAAAATGACATCAAAGCGGGTGGCTTTGCCGGTCTGACGGAAACCACACTGCGCGCGATGAAGCGTAAAGGCTTCTCGGACGCTCGTCTGTCTGCTCTGCTGGGCGTAGCGGAAAGTGAAATCCGTCGTCTGCGTGACCAGTTCAACATTCACCCGGTTTACAAACGTGTGGATACCTGTGCAGCTGAGTTCTCATCTGACACTGCTTACATGTACTCATCTTACGATGACGAGTGTGAAGCGAACCCGACTGACAAAGACAAAATCATGGTTCTGGGCGGTGGTCCAAACCGTATCGGTCAGGGCATCGAATTTGACTACTGCTGTGTGCATGCGTCTCTGGCGCTGCGTGAAGACGGTTACGAGACCATCATGGTTAACTGTAACCCGGAAACCGTATCGACTGACTACGACACTTCAGACCGTCTGTACTTTGAACCAGTGACTCTGGAAGATGTACTGGCTATCGTACGCGTTGAAAAACCAAAAGGTGTTATCGTGCAGTACGGCGGTCAGACTCCGCTTAAACTGGCGCGTGCGCTGGAAGCGGCGGGTGTGCCTATCATTGGTACCAGCCCTGATGCGATTGACCGTGCGGAAGACCGTGAGCGTTTCCAACACGCGGTTGAGCGTCTGGGTCTGAAACAGCCAGAAAACGCGACCGTGACAGCAATTGAGCAAGCGGTTGAGAAATCGAAAGAAATCGGCTTCCCGCTGGTGGTTCGTCCTTCATACGTACTGGGCGGCCGTGCGATGGAAATCGTTTACGATGAAGCAGACCTGCGTCGTTACTTCAACGAAGCAGTCAGCGTATCGAACGAATCTCCGGTTCTGCTGGACCGTTTCCTGGATGATGCGACGGAAGTCGACATCGATGCTATCTGTGACGGCGAGCGCGTTGTGATCGGCGGTATCATGGAGCACATCGAGCAGGCGGGTGTTCACTCAGGTGACTCTGCATGTTCTCTGCCAGCTTACACGCTGAGCCAGGAAATCCAGGACAAAATGCGTGAACAGGTTGAGAAACTGGCGATGGAACTCGGCGTTCGTGGTCTGATGAACACCCAGTTTGCGGTGAAAGATAACGAAGTCTACCTAATCGAAGTTAACCCGCGTGCTGCTCGTACCGTACCTTTCGTATCGAAAGCAACCGGTGCACCGCTGGCGAAAATCGCTGCGCGCGTGATGGCTGGCCAGTCTCTGGAACAGCAAGGTTTCACCAAAGAAATCATTCCACCGTACTACTCAGTCAAAGAAGTGGTGCTGCCTTTCAACAAGTTCCCGGGCGTTGACCCGCTGCTTGGCCCTGAAATGCGCTCTACCGGTGAAGTGATGGGTGTTGGTGCCACGTTTGCTGAAGCCTTCGCGAAAGCGGAACTGGGCTGTGGCAACGTGTATCCTGAAGGTGGTCGTGCACTGCTGTCTGTTCGCGAAGGCGACAAAGAGCGTGTGGTTGACCTGGCCTCTAAGCTGGTGAAACTAGGCTACAAACTGGATGCAACTCACGGTACGGCTGTGATTCTGGGCGAAGCGGGTATTAACCCACGTCTGGTCAACAAGGTACACGAAGGTCGTCCGCACATTCTGGACCGCATCAAGAACAATGAGTACACCTACATCATCAACACGGCTGCCGGCCGTCAGGCGATTGAAGACTCAAAAGTTCTGCGTCGCGGCGCTCTGGCTGAGAAAGTGAACTACACCACAACGCTGAACGCAGCGTTTGCAACTTGTATGTCTCACACAGCGGATGCGAAAGCGAACGTCACTTCAGTTCAGGAACTGCACGCCCAAGTGCGCGCTGACCAGGCTGCTAAAGCGTAACGGATAACAATACGGGTAAGTAAAACTTATCTGACAACCTCATTGCCCGCTCATCTGAGCGGGCTTTTTTATGCCCCGTAAACTGACTCATGTTTGATTCCCGGCTGAAATCTTGTCTATTTGTTGCGACAACGTCATAACCTGAGTCACGTTTCTCATCTATTACTCTATTGTTAGTGTGATTCCAATCATAAAAATAACAATATTAAGTGATCTAAATATCAGTAAGGCTAGTTCCTCCTTGTTCACTGGAGTGCGTGGCCATGCTGAAATTTATCGTGATTGTGCTTTATTTGATGCTCACCGGATGCAGTAGTCATTTGATCTCTGGTGCTGATATTGATCAAGCCATAGGGCAAAACAACCAGAAAATATTTGTTGGAATTCCGGTGTTGGCCAGTATTGAAGGTTCTATGACCAGATTGGATGAAACCTGGTTGCTGACGGCTAAACACAATAAAGTGATTTTATCTTTGCAGGGGCGTGAGGTGTATTACCATCCTTATTGCGATATTGCCCTGGTAAGAAGTGCCGGCACCGTTCATGCAAGTATCGGGATGGTGTTGAATGGGCAAGATATCCTGCATGTTGGTTATCCGATAGGCTTACCGCTTTCTGCCAGCAAAGGTAAGTACGTCGGAGATGTGTTCGTGCAAGACTGGGACGGATGCCAGATGTCTGCGACTACAGGTGTCGTATCCAGTGGTATGTCTGGTGGTGGGGTTTACAACGATGATGATGAACTGATCGGCATCAATCATGGCTACGTCTCCGGCAGTGTCACCTGGCCGAGCGGTGAGAAAGTCTCTAATCCGGCGGTGTTTGTTTCTTTATATGCAGTGAAAGACTGGCTGCATCAGATAACGGGCAAAGATTACTATCGTTAGTCGCGCTGCGTGATTTAATCGTTGAATATCTGGAATGAATCATTTTCTTTCAATTCGCTGTTGCAGGCCGTGGCACAGTGGTAGCGTGTAGCCTTTCTCGTCTCAGTTTTGGAAGTTCATGGAAGTCTCGTTAGATATTTTAGCTCTGCTGTTTGTGGTCGCGGGTGTGGCCGGGTTTATTGATGCGATGGCGGGCGGCGGTGGGTTGCTGACTCTGCCGGCGCTGCTGGCGGCCGGGGTGCCGCCGACGCAGGCTTTGGCCACCAACAAGCTGCAAAGCTCGTTCGGCAGTTTTTCGGCCAGCTGGTATTTTGTCCGCAACGGCATTGTCAGTCTCAAAGATTTGCGGCTTGCGATTGCCTGTACCTTTATCGGTTCGGCGGTCGGCGCAGAACTGGTGCAACTGTTTGATGCCTCGCTTTTGACCAGTCTTATTCCTGTACTGCTGATCGCGATCTCACTCTACTTTCTTCTGGCGCCGCAAACCCGTGCCGACTCAGGTAAAAAGCCGTTGCCGGAAGCGCTGTTTGCGTTTTGTGTCGGCGGTGGGGTCGGTTTTTACGACGGCTTTTTCGGGCCGGGCACCGGTTCGATTTTTACCGTCTGTTTTGTGGTGCTGGGCCATTTCAGCCTGGTGGAAGCGACCGCACGCACTAAGGTACTCAACTTTACGTCCAATATTGCCGCATTAACGTTCTTCCTGATTGCCGGCCTGACTATCTGGCAAATCGGCCTGACCATGGCGGTGGGCGGTTTTATCGGCGCGCGCCTGGGGGCAAAAGTGGTGATCAGTAAGGGGCAGAAATGGATTCGTCCGTTGGTGATTGTGATGTCGATGCTGATGGCGACTAAGCTGCTGTGGCAACAGCACTCTCAATGGTTGCTATCAATGTTCTGACCCGTTGTGAACGGTAGCTGGTGGCGCGCACGCAGATGTGAATCGGGCGAAACAGCGGCGCCAGCTCGGCAAAATAGTGACAGTAGACCGGCTCGATTTTCAATGTATTGACGATAGACAAAGGCACCAGAGCCGGCGCCATACCACCCAGTGCCAGCTGAGCGGCTGCGGTGTAGGAGTCCATCTCCATCACCGGCGTAATACCCAGCCGGGCCAGGATCGCGGCCTGATAGGTGTTGGCCGGATTGGTTAAATCGTTGGTCACCAGCTCGGCAGGCAGACCGCTCAGCGGGCTGTGACTGACGATACAGAATGGCTCATCAAGCAGATGAAACGTCATCAGACCGTGGTTGCCCGGCAGATAACCGGCGCAGAATCCCAGAGTCGCTTTACCGGACTGGACATGCTCGACGATGCGCGGGGTATGGTGGGTGGTGATGGTAAAATGCGGATCGCGACGCCGAAATTCACCCATCACGTTACTGAGATAACCGGCCACCAGGGTCTCCGAACAGTCGAGGCGGATTTGGGTGTTATCTTCCAGCGTCTGCTGCTCGAAGATCAGACCGCGCAGTTCGTTAAAGGTCGGGCCGATATTGGCAATCAGCTGCTCGGCTTCGGCGGTCAGTTTGATGTGCCGACCGGCCGGAGTAATCAGCTTTTTACCCAGTTTTTTCTCCAGATTCGCAATCCGTTTGCTGACCGCAGACTGGCTGATGTAGAGCTGGCTGCCGGTACGACTCATGGTTTTTTCTTTGCTCAGTACCAGCAAAGTTTCAATGCCTTCCAATAGCATGGACTTTCAATGACAATCAGGAATAGATGGAAATAGTGTACTTGATTTGTCGCGTGAGTGCTTAAAAATAAGGCCACCTTAATCGGGTGGCCTGTATTTAGCGGCTGAGCGCAAACGTCGGTAGCGATAAGTGCCAGCGAATCGCACCGAGGCGGATAATCAGGGTCGACAGGGTACCGGAGATAAATGCGGTCGAGCTGTCATAGCCCATGGCCAGTGCGGTGGTATGGAATACGCCGCCGATAATACAGGCGGTGGCATACACTTCACTACGCAGTATCATCGGGATCTCACGCGCCAGTACGTCACGGATAATGCCGCCGCCACAGCCGGTGATCACGCCCATGATAATCGCAATCATCGCTGATTCCTGATACATCAGTGCTTTTTCTACTCCGGTACCGACAAAGACCGACAGGCCGATGGCATCGCATACCGGCAGAATCCACCACGGCAGACGCTTTGGACGGCGCACCACAATCATCATGGCAATACAGGTGATCAGTATCACCCACAGATACGTGGTATCCCGCACCCAGAATACCGGGGTAGCGCCCAGAGCCATGTCGCGGATCGTGCCGCCGCCGATAGCGGTAACACTGGCCAGCACAATAACCCCGAACGGATCCATTTTTAACCGTCCGGCTAAAAGTACGCCGGAAATGGCGAAAACTGCAGTACCAAACATATCGATCAGAAAGAGCAGTGAAGTATCCAAGGTGTCGTTCGCTTTGTTAAATCGGTGAATAAAGGTTCGTCGGATGACGGCCGCGACGACATAACCTGCGGCCTTGGGCTGCTTTAAGCATAACCTAATCTGGCCACAGCCGGTTTAGCGGCGGATAACATCCTGCGAGTGATGTATTTATGGGGCGCAGATTGTAAGGGATTTTTGCCGATCCTGTTACTGATTTCGCACCTGATCAAAATAATCACACACCTGTTTGATCGCATTGAGGGTACGCGGAGTCGGCCGGTTGATCCAATCGGAGTTGAGTGACCAGACATGACGCTTGGCCACGGCCGGCAGTTGCTCTGACCAGCGCCACCACATGGTGCCGTTTGCCATCGCATGCTGAGAGGTGAAGATCACTTCCGGCTGAGCGACCAGTACCTGTTCAATCCCAATCTGCGGGTAGGGAGAAGGACTGTCCTGAAACACATTTTCACCACCGCAGAAGCGGAACACTTCCGTCGGCCAGCCGTTTTGGGCCAGAGTAATGATCGGCTTCTGACTGAGCTGATAAAAGTAGCGCACTGGTCTTGCATCGGCATAGCGGGCGCGCAGTTCACTGAGCTGCTGACGAAAATCAGCCGCGGCCCTGGCCCCGACCGACGGGTCATCGGCGTATTGGCTCAGTTTTTCGATATTGGTGGCAATACTGTCCAGATCGCCGGTTTCTGAATAGTAAATATTGAGGCCGAGCTGCCGGAGTTTATCCAGTTCGCGTGCCGGATTGCCCGACGGCCAGGCCAGCACCAGATCCGGATGCAGAGCCAGAATACGTTCGATCTTGATGCCCTGATAGTTGGCAACTTTCTCAATCTTCTGCGCGGCAGGCGGGTAGTCGCTGTGTTCACTGACCGCCACCAGTTTATCGCCGAGGCCGGCGGCAAAGGCGATTTCGGTCGCGTGCGGTGCCAGGCTGACAATCCGCTGTATTGATGAGGCCTGAGAGTGAGCGTGAGCCGGTGCGACCTGAGATAGAGCCGGGGCGACCTGAGATTGAGACGGGGTGGCCTGACACCAGGCGCTGAAACAGATAAGGCTGAGCGTCCAGAGGCGCATTTAAACTCCTTGATGAATCAATACCAGCACGGCGCTTTCTGCCACAATCCAGGCGAAGATACGCCAGGCCAGCAGTTTATGCACCTGCGCCAGATGAATGGCTGACGGGGCAATCCGACCGCCAATTTTGACCCGCACCGCTTTCTGCTCGCCGTAAATGGCCGGTCCGCCCAGCGACAGCTGCAGTTTGTTGCCGACGGCACACAGCAGCCAGCCCGGGCCAGGCAGAGGCCAGGCGCGGCTTTGTGCCAGTGTAGTCGACAACACTTGTGCGGCTTTGCTGCCGCACACCACGAACAAAGTGAACAGGCGCAGCGGAATAAATTCCAGCATCGCGACCGCGCGCACCACCGGCAGACCGAATGGCTGAAAACGGGCACGGGACGGTGACCAGGCGCGAGCCAGTTCGACCATCAGACGATAGAGCAGGGCTCCAACGCCACCGAGTAAGCCGTACCAGAACAGCACGCACACCACATTGCGGCCAAAACCCATCACTATGGTTTCGGTACCGGCTTTACCCAGCCCCAGAGGTGACAAGGTTGAGGTATTGCGGTTGACGTAAGGAACCAGCAGGCTGCGCGCCAGCTTTTTATCTTCGCGTGCCAGCGCCTGACTGAGCTGATTGGCGAGCTGTTCCTGGCTGCGCCAGTCCAGTGCCAGCAGCAGCAGAGCCATTTCAAACAGCTGTGGTTGCCAGACGAGGGGTTTGAGGGCAATCAGCACCGCCAGCGCCGGCAGGATCATCAGCATCCAGGCTAAGGTGCCGGATAACTGACTCTGAGCGTAGTTGGTTTGGGTGTTGACTTTACTGGCCAGCAGATCGGCGAACTTGTGCCACAGCGTGACCGGATGAGCACTGCGCGGAATTGGCAGGATCAGGTGAAATAACAGCGCGCCCCACATCACCAGGAGCGCACCATTGGCATACAGAGTATGAAATATCTCGTCCATGAGCGTGGCTTTACTTCAGCAGTTCCACCATTTTGATCACCATCTCTGACGAGCTTTGCGCTGCCAGCGGCAGGAACTCATCAAAAGACATTGGTGACTCTTTATCGGCTACATCCGAAATCGCACGTACCACCACAAACGGTACCTGGAACTGGTGACAGGTCTGGGCAATAGCCGAGGCTTCCATCTCAACCGCGATCACCGACGGGAAGTTGCGACGGATTTCAGCCTGACGCTCAGCGCTACACACAAAGGCATCACCGGTACAGATCAGGCCGCGTACCGCGTGTTTGTCCTGCATGGTCGCCAGCGCCTGCTCTGCGACCGCCATCAGCTTGTCATCCGCTTTAAACGCTGCTGGCTGGCCGGCCATCTGGCCGATTTCGTAGCCGAATGCGGTTACATCAGCATCGTGATGGCGAACTTCAGTTGAAATCACCACATCGCCGACGTTGAGGGAAGAGTCAAAACCACCGGCTGAACCGGTATTGATCACGACATCCGGCTGGTGTTCGTCAAGCAGGATCGCGGTACCGACCGCAGCGGCCACTTTACCGATACCCGATTGCAGTACCACAACGTCTACGCCGTGCAGCTGACCGGTGTAATAGGTCGCGCCGCCTTTGCTGGTTTGCTGAACGTTTTCCAGGGCGTCTTTTAAAATCGCGACTTCCTGTTGCATTGCGCCGATGATGCCAATTTTCATGCAGAATCTCTTATATCAATTATGAAAAAACTGCGCAGAGTCTACCACGTTCTGCGCCGCTTACGCGAGGTCGGGTTTATTCGCGCGCAGAGCGCTTTAAGGTTGGCGCAGCATACCGGCGGCGGCCAGTTTCTCGCGCAGATTTTCGGCGCGGCGGCGGTTGACGCCAAAGTCACTGTAACCGACCCGTGATTCGGAGCGCACGATCAGGTGGTCGTCGCGCAGCTTCAGTTCCAGATCGTCGACGAAACGCAGGAAGCGCGTGGTGCACTCAATGCGCAGGTAGTTGTCCTGCTTGTCGGCGGTTTTGGCACCTTGCAGGGTCAGGGCGACTCGTTCAATCTGATCGAGCGTCACGCCCGGACGCAGGATAAAGGGCACCAGGGCAAACTTGTCGCGGCTTTCCTGAGTGGAAACACAATTGGGCTTATCACCGCAAGGGGTTTGGGTTCTGTCTGTCATTGGTGCGACTCCCTGACTGCACGCGCTGAGCAATAGCACGGCAACCAGCAGGATTCCCTCTCTTCGCATCGGCGCGGTCCTGTAACTTGATATGAGTGAAGACGAACGGCGGCAAGGTTATCGCGCTTAGCCTGGCTTAACCTGAGTTGGCTTAACCTAGGTTAGTTTAACTTAGGTTTACCTAGCTTAGGTCTTAGGTTTACTCAACTCAGCTTACGAACGCAGCCGCCGCCAGTCACTATTATAAGCGTTAAAAACAAAAAGGATTCATCAATGATGAATCCTTTTGTCAAACAGTGAAGCTGATAGCTCAGCGGTTAAACTGAGCGAGCGGACACTCAGACTTCCAGGAAGTCCATGATGCCTTCAGCGGCTTTACGGCCTTCATCGATGGCGGTTACCACCAGGTCCGAGCCACGTACCGCATCACCACCGGCAAAGATTTTCTCATTGCTGGTCTGGAAGCGGAATGATTGCTCAGAAGGCGCTTTAATGCGGCCCCATTGATCCAGCTCGACCCCAAATGGTTCCAGCCAGCTCATCTGGTGTGGTTGGAAACCAAATGCCATGATAACGGCATCTGCTTCCAGCACATGTTCGCTGCCTGCGACCGGTTCCGGACGACGACGACCAGCGGCATCGGGTTCACCCAGTGCCGTCTTGACCACTTTAACGCCGCTGACATGGCCCGCAGCGTTGACTTCAATCCCCAGCGGCTGCAGGTTGAACATAAACTCAACCCCTTCCTCTTTGGCGTTTTTCACTTCGCGGCGTGAGCCCGGCATGTTCTCTTCGTCACGACGGTAAGCACAGATAACGTTGCTCGCGTTTCTGACGAATTGAGGTCCGCACACAGTCCATCGCTGTATCACCACCACCCAGCACGACGACCTTTTTACCGGCCATATCGAGGAATGGTTCGTTGCTTGGCAGATCCATCACTTTGTAAGTGTTGGAAATCAGGAACGGCAGCGCATCGTACACGCCTTGCGCGTCTTCGTTTTCCAGACCGGCACGCATGTACTTGTAGGTACCGACGCCAAGGAACACGGCGTCGTATTCGTTGATCAGATCCTGCAACTGGACATCTGTGCCCACTTCGACGTTAAGGCGGAACTCGACACCCATCTCAGTGAAGACGCGGCGACGGTTTTCCATCACGCCTTTCTCCAGCTTGAATGACGGGATACCGAAAGTCAGCAGGCCGCCGATTTCCGGGTAACGGTCAAACACTACAGGTTTGACCCCGTTGCGCACCAGCACGTCAGCGGCGGCGAGGCCAGCAGGGCCGGCACCGATGATCGCGACTTTTTTGTCGGTCCAGACCACTTTCGACATGTCTGGTTTCCAGCCCATTTCGAACGCGGTATCGGTAATGTATTTTTCAATATTACCGATGGTGACCGCGCCAAAATCATCGTTCAGGGTACAGGAACCTTCACACAGACGGTCCTGCGGACACACGCGTCCACACACTTCCGGCAGGCTGTTGGTCTGATGCGCCAGATCGGCCGCTTCCAGAATCCGGCCCTCGTTGGCCAGTTTCAGCCACTGCGGGATGTAGTTGTGCACCGGACATTTCCATTCACAGTACGGGTTACCGCAATCCAGGCAGCGATCCGCCTGAGCGGTCGCCTGCTGTTTAGTGAACGGTTCGTAAATCTCTACGAATTCAATTTTACGCACATTGATCGGCTTCTTGGCCGGATCAACCCGGTTAACATCAATAAATTGGTATACGTTCTGGCTCATTACTTCGGCTCCTTCCAATTATTGTGCTTGAACGCGCAGTTCTGCAGAGCTGCGGCTTTGGTGACCGAGCAGGGTCTGTAGATCCGCAGACTGAGGTTTAATTAAGTAGAACTTCGGAATCCATTCATCAAAGTTCGCGAGAATGTTTTCAGCATGCACTGAACCGGTTTCTTCCAGGTGCTCGGCGATCAGGCCACGCAGATGCTCCTGGTGGATGTACAGTTCGTCCAGTGACAGTGCTTCGACCGATTCGTCATTGACGCGGCCCTGGAAGTCACCGTTTCTCATCCAGTACATAAGCAAAACCACCGGTCATACCGGCACCGAAGTTAACTCCGGTTGCGCCCAGAATCGCGACGATACCGCCAGTCATGTATTCACAGGCGTTGTCGCCCGCGCCTTCGATAACCGCGATGGTGCCTGAGTTACGTACGCCGAAACGTTCGCCCGCTTTACCTGCAGCAAACAGTTTGCCGCCGGTTGCGCCGTACAGACAGGTGTTACCGACAATGGTCGCTTCGTTACAGGTAAACGCAGTACCCAGATGCGGTTTGATCACAATCTTACCGCCGGCCATGCCTTTACCGACATAGTCGTTGGCATCACCTGTCAGGTACAGCTCTACGCCACCGGCGTTCCATACCCCGAATGACTGACCCGCGGTGCCTTGCAGCACAACTTTGATCGGGTTAGCGGCCATACCGGCGTTGCCGTAACGTTTGGCAATTTCACCCGACAGACGCGCGCCGACCGAGCGGTCAGTGTTGATCACATCATAGTACAGTTCAGTCGACTGCTGGTTTTCAACCGCTTGCAGCGCATCTTCCACGATCTTCTGGTTCAGTACGCCTTTATCAAACGGTGTGTTTGGCTGAGTGCAGTACAGCGGCAGATTCTCCGGCGAGACCGGGGCTTCCAGAATGCCGGATAAGTCCAGCTTGCTCTGTTTCGCAGTCATGCCCTGCACGGTTTCCAGCAGGTCAGTACGGCCAATCAGGTCAGTCAGTTTCTCAACGCCCAGCTCAGCCAGATAACCACGAACTTCTTCGGCAATGCCGGTGAAGTAGTTGATGACCATTTCCGGCAGACCTTTGAAGTAGTCGCGGCGCAGGGTTTCATCCTGAGTCGCAACACCGGTCGCACAGTTGTTGAGGTGACAGATACGCAGGAATTTACAACCCATCGCCACCATAGGACCGGTACCGAAACCAAAGCTTTCTGCACCGAGAATGGCACCTTTGATTACGTCCAGACCAGTTTTCAGGCCACCGTCCACCTGCAGGCGGATTTTGTGGCGCAGACCGTTGGCCACCAGAGCCTGCTGCGTTTCTGCCAGACCAAGCTCCCAAGGGCTGCCGGCGTATTTAACTGACGTCAGCGGGCTGGCTGCGGTACCACCGTCATAACCTGAGATGGTGATAAGGTCTGCATAGGCTTTAGCCACACCGGTCGCGATGGTGCCGACACCTGGTTCAGAAACCAGTTTGACCGATACCAGCGCCTGCGGGTTGACCTGTTTCAGGTCAAAGATCAGCTGGGCTAAGTCTTCAATCGAGTAAATATCGTGGTGAGGCGGCGGTGAAATCAGCGTCACGCCCTGCACGGAATAACGCAGTTTGGCGATTTCCGCCGTCACTTTGTGACCCGGCAGCTGACCACCTTCACCCGGCTTCGCGCCTTGTGCCACTTTAATCTGCAGCACGTCAGCATTAGTCAGGTAATGCGGTGTGACACCAAAACGGCCGGAGGCGACCTGTTTGATGCGCGAGTTACGCTCAGTACCAAAACGGCGCGGGTCTTCACCACCTTCACCTGAGTTGGAGTGACCGCCGATACGGTTCATGGCGGTTGCCAGCGCTTCGTGCGCTTCCGGACTCAGCGCGCCGATAGACATCGCTGCGGAATCGAAACGTTTGAACAGCTCAGTGGCCGGTTCAATCTGCTCCAGCGGCAGTGGCTTGTCGGATTTTTTCAGTTTCATCAGGTCGCGCAGCATGGCTGGCGGACGCTGGTTAACTTGTTGGGCAAACTCAGCGTAATCGCTGCTTGCGCCGGATTTAACCGCTTTTTGCAGTGTGCCGACCACGTCCGGGTTGTAGGCGTGGTATTCGCCGCCGTGAACGTATTTGAGCAGACCACCGTGTTCAACGGTTTTACGTTTGGTCCACGCTTTGCGTGACAGGTTGAACAGATCCTGCTGGAAGTCTTCAAAGTTCGCGCCCTGAATACGGGTCGCGACGCCTTTAAAGCACAGCTCCACGATGTCCGTGTGCAGACCGACTGCTTCAAACAGCTGTGAACAGCGGTAAGAGGCGACAGTCGAGATGCCCATTTTAGACATGATCTTGTACAGACCTTTGTTGATGCCGTACTGGTAGTTCTGCATCGCGTCGCGGTAGCTCTTATCCAGTACGCCGTCATCGACCATTTTTCCGACCACTTCGTACGCCAGGTACGGGTAGACAGCCGTGGCACCAAAGCCAATCAGGACCGCAAACTGGTGCGGGTCACGCGCGGTGGCGGTTTCAACAATAATGTTGGCATCACAACGCAGGTTCGCTTCAACCAGGCGGGTTTGCACTGCGCCAACTGCCATTGCAGCCGGAATCGGCAGTTTGCCCTGGGTCAGCGCGCGATCCGACAGCACGATCAGTACTGTGCCTTCGCGCACCACTTGTTCGGCTTTATCACACAGCTCAAGCAGGGCCTGTTTCAGGTCTTGCTGCTGCGGATCAAAGTTGATGTCGAGAATCGTATTGCGGTAATGCTGGTCACTCAGCGTCAGCAGCTGCTGCATGTCTGAGTAAAGCAGGACCGGTGAATCGAAGGTCACACGGTGTGCGTGGCCATCGGTTTCGTTAAAGACGTTCATCTCCTGACCGATACTGGTCGCCAGAGACATGACGTGTTTTTCACGCAGCGGGTCGATCGGCGGGTTGGTGACCTGGGCAAATTTCTGACGGAAATAGTCAGTCAGCAGGCGCTCTTTAGAAGAGAGTACCGCCATCGGGGTGTCATCACCCATAGAGCCGACCGCTTCCTGGCCCATATCGGCCATGACGCGCAGCACCTGATCCACTTCTTCACGGGTAACCGCAAACTGTTTCTGGTAAGTGTTGAGCTGATCTTCATCGAAGTTGCGCTCACCGACCTGATCATCCGGCAATTCCGCAAAGGTTTTCAGCGGGTAGACGTTATTTTTCATCCACTCGCGGTACGGGTGACGGCTTTTCAGATCGTTATCGATCTCGGCTGATTGCCACAGTTTGCCTTTGCGGGTGTCAATGACCAGCAGTTCGCCCGGACCAACACGGCCTTTCTCGGCCACTTCATCCGGTGCATAATCCCAGATACCCACTTCAGAGGCCAGGGTGATCAGCTTGTCTTTAGTGATCACGTAGCGCGCCGGACGCAGACCGTTACGGTCAAGGTTACACGCTGCGTAGCGGCCGTCAGACAGAACGATACCCGCCGGGCCATCCCACGGCTCCATGTGTTTGGAGTTAAAATCGTAGAACGCGCGCAGATCGTCGTCCATATCCGGGTGATTCTGCCATGCTGGCGGCACAAGCATACGCATGGCACGGAAGATATCCATACCACCGGCCAGGAACAGATCCAGCATGTTATCCAGGCTGGACGAGTCAGAACCGGTTTCGTTGACGAACGGTGCGGCACTCTTCAGATCCGGCAGCAGCGGAGAAGAGAACTTGTACGCGCGGGCGCGGGCCCACTGACGGTTACCTTCGATGGTGTTGATCTCACCGTTGTGCGCCAGATAGCGGAACGGCTGAGCCAGCGGCCAGCGAGGTTGCGTGTTGGTTGAGAAACGCTGGTGGAACAGACAGATGGCTGATTCCATGCGCAGGTCTGCCAGATCCAGATAGAAACGTGGCAGGTCCGCCGGCATACACAAGCCTTTGTAAACAATGACCTGAGTTGATAGCGAACAGATGTAGAAATCTTTGTCTTCGGTGATCTGTTTTTCGATGCGACGACGGGCGATGTACAGGCGGCGTTCAATATCACGCTCGCGCCAGCCAGCCGGGGCAGAAATGAAGACTTGTTGAATATCAGGCAGGGATTCCGCGGCGATCGGACCCAGTACCTTTGGATTGGTTGGTACGGTACGCCATCCGGATACCGTGAGTGTTTCTTGCGCCAGCTCTTTATTAATGATGTCGCGCGCAGTCTGCGCTTTAACAGGATCTCTGCTCAGGAAGATCATACCAACCGCGTATTGCTTACCCAGCTTCCAGTGCTGTTCTTCAGCCATCAGGCGCAGGTAAGAATCGGGTTTTTGTAGCAGGAGACCACAGCCATCACCGGTTTTTCCATCGGCAGCAATACCGCCACGGTGAGTCATGCGATCGAGAGCAGAAATCGCGGTGCGAACCAATTTATGACTAGCCTGACCTTCCATGTGCGCGATCAAGCCGAATCCACAGTTGTCTTTCTCAAGACTTGGATCATATAGAGCCATTGCAATTCTCCCTTTTGCTTCTCTGTCATCCAGACAGTAAATGACTAACTATTCGTTCGTATTGTTATAATTTAAATAATTATGAAAATTAAGTGACTAAAAACTTAACAATTCGAGACAGTCTATTTATCACTGAATTCACAACCTATAGCTTATTGTGAAAAAGGTCAAGTTTTTGGTGAATAATCATGTCTGTCAGCTATTTACCAGCTATTACTCTGTTAATTATCAATAAATTCAAATAGATAGTGAGTGTGGTGTTACAGCTTTTTAACAAATAACTCTCAATGGATGAGAATCACATAAAAAAGGCTAGCAGAGACTGCTAGCCAAATAGGAACTATAGGAAGGATTTTATGATATCTATATTAAGGCTCGCAGAGAATTGCTTCTGTCGAGCCTTAATTTCTGGACTTTTATGCTGAAAGCATCAGTGAGTCCGCTTTTGCCTCTAAATGGGTATTACCCATCAGGTAAGCGTCAACCGCACGGGCAGATTCACGGCCTTCGTTGATACAACGCACTACCAGAGACTGGCCGGTACGCATATCGCCTGCAGCGAATACGCCTTTTTGGTTGGTGGCGAAATCCTGGGTCGCTACGTTGCCGCGCTCATCCAGTTTAATGTCCAGCTGAGCCAGCACGCCGTGTGGTTCCGGATGCAGGAAGCCCATTGCCAGGAACGCCATATCACAAGGGATAACACGTTCACTGCCCGCGACTTCTTCAAAGCCCGGACGTTCGCCAGGTGCAGCGTCTTTCCACACGATATCTGCAATGCGCAGACCGGTGACTTCGCCTTTATCGTTGCCGATAAATTCTTTGGTCAGAATGTTCCAGTGACGCTCACAGCCTTCTTCATGTGAAGTTGAGGTGCGCAGAATCATCGGGTATTGCGGCCAAGGCATGTTCGCCGGGCGTTTTTCCGGTGGCATCGGCATGATTTCCACCTGAGTGATGCTGGCTGCGCCGTGACGGTTGGAAGTACCGACACAGTCAGAACCGGTATCACCACCACCGATCACGACCACATGCTTACCTTTGGCGTGAATTTCTTCCGTCTTCAGGTCCATGTTGTTAGCGCGGCGGTTGTTCTGACCCAGGAAACTGCATTGCGAAGTACACGCCATTCAGTTCGCGGCCCGGAATCGGCAGGTCACGTGGAACGGTTGAGCCACCGGTCAGCAGTACGGCATCAAATTCCTGACGCAGTTGCTGAGCGTTCACATCGACGCCGATGTGCTGGTTCACTGCAAACTTCACGCCGGCTTCAGCCATCAGATTAATCTTACGATCGATGACATCCATGCTCAGTTTGAAATCAGGGATACCAAAGCGCAGCAGACCACCGACTTTCTCATCACGTTCAAACACCGTCACTTCGTGGCCGGCACTGTTAAGCTGCTCGGCTGCGGACAGGCCCGCCGGGCCTGAACCGATGATCGCCACTTTCTTACCAGTGCGGCTGCGTGGTGTTTTCGGTTTGGCGTAACCCTCTTGGTAGGCACGCTCCACGATGGTCTTCTCGATGTTACAGATGGTGATCGGGTCCTGGTTAATGCCCAGAACACACGCACTTTCACACGGAGCAGGACACACACGACCGGTAAACTCCGGGAAGTTGTTGGTCGAGCTCAGAATGTTCCATGCTTCTTCCCAGCTGTCACGATACACCGCATCGTTAAACTCAGGAATGATGTTACCAATCGGGCAGCCGTTATGACAAAACGGCACGCCACAGTCCATACAACGGGATGACTGTTCATTAATCTTGCTGCCAAACTCTTCGTTCAGAACAAACTCTTTGTTGTTCTGAATCCGTTGTGCCGGGTCGATCTTCTGTGGTAGTTCACGACCAAATTCTAAAAATCCAGTAGGCTTACCCATTACACTGCCTCCGCTTCTGCTGTTGCTGCTGCTTCCTGACGCTGCTTCAGTACCGCTTTGTAATCACGCGGCATGACCTTAACCATATCGGCCAGGTTATCTTCGAAGTTGTCCAGGAACGCTTGTGCAACGTCACTTCCTGTGAACTCTACATGTTTGGTCAGCATCTCTTTCAGGAGTGCTTTGTCTTCGGCTTCGATCGGATCCAGATCCACCAGTTCCGCATTGAGCTTGGTTTCGAAGTCGCCTGACTTGTTCCACACGTAGGCGGTACCGCCACTCATACCTGCGGCGAAGTTACGTCCGGTTGCGCCCAGAATCACAGCCACACCACCAGTCATGTATTCACAGCCGTGGTCACCCACGCCTTCAACCACAACTTTGGCGCCTGAGTTACGCACACAGAAACGCTCACCTGCCAGACCACGGATGTAAGACTCACCTGAGGTCGCGCCGTAGAAACAGACGTTACCGACTACGATGTTGTCCTGAGCAACCAGGCTGGAGTTGCGATCCGGATACAGAACCAGCGTACCGCCGGACAGACCTTTACCCCAGTAGTCGTTGGCATCGCCTTCGACTTCGAACTTAACGCCTTTGGTCAGGAAGGCACCGAATGACTGACCTGCGCTACCGTTGAACTTGACGTTCATTGGCTGCGGCAGACCGGCATCTTTGTACACTTTCGAAATTTCATTCGACAGCATGGTACCGGTACTGCGGTCGGTGTTGATGATCGGCAATTCCGCTTGAACTGCCTGGCCGCTTTCCAGCGCCGGTTTGGCAATTTCGATCAACTGGCGATCCAGCACGCTTTCCAACTGGTGGTTCTGCTGAGTCTGACAGTGGATACCGTCGCCGGCACGTGGCGGCTCGATAAACAGCAGGGTCGACAGATCCAGGTTTCTTATACTTCCAGTGGCCGACTTCTTCGCGCACTTTCAGTTTCTGTGCCTGACCGACCATCTCATTGATGGTGCGGAAGCCCAGCTCAGCCATGATTTCACGCAGACCTTGCGCCATGTACTGGAAGAAGGTCACTACGTCTTCTACGCGGCCGTCAAAGCGCTCACGCAGGGTCTTGTTCTGGGTTGCGATACCAACCGGACAGGTGTTTTTATGACACTTACGCATCATGATACAGCCTTCAACCACCAGGGCGGCCGTCGCCACACCCCATTCCTCTGCACCCAGCAGAGTCGCGATAGCGATGTCGCGTGGTGTTTTCATCTGGCCGTCAGCCTGAACCACGATACGGTTACGCAGACCGTTTTTCAGCAGGGTCTGGTGTGCTTCAGCCAGACCCAGTTCCCACGGCAGACCCGTGTGACGGATGGATGAAATTGGTGATGCACCAGTACCACCATCGTGACCGGCAATCAGCACGACGTCAGCTTTCGCTTTCGCCACACCAGAGGCAATCGTACCGACGCCTGCGCCGGAAACCAGCTTCACGTTGACACGGCCTTTACGGTTGGCGTTTTTCAGATCGTAGATCAGCTGCGCCAAGTCCTCGATAGAGTAGATATCGTGGTGCGGCGGTGGCGAGATCAGACCGACGCCCGGAGTGGAGTGACGGGTTGCACCGATCCAGTCATCGACTTTATCGCCCGGCAGCTGACCACCTTCACCCGGTTTCGCGCCCTGCGCCATCTTGATCTGAATCTCTTCAGAGTTGGTCAGGTAGTAAGAGGTTACGCCGAAACGGCCTGACGCGACCTGTTTGATCGCTGAGCGTTCCCAGTCGCCGTTCTCTTTTGGCGTGAAGCGGATTGGGTCTTCACCACCTTCACCTGAGTTCGATTTCGCGCCCAGACGGTTCATGGCCACGGCCAGAGTCGAGTGCGCTTCGTAGGAGATAGAACCGAACGACATCGCACCGGTCGCGAAACGTTTCACGATGCTTTCGATAGATTCCACTTCTTCAATCGGAATTGAACCGGCCGGATTCTTAACGAAGTCCAGTTGGCTGCGCAGCGTCACGGCTTTGTCGCCCTGACGGTCGACTTCCGCGGCATACTGTTTGAACTGAGCAAAATCTTTGTTACGGGTCGATTTTTGCAGCAGGTGGATGGTTTCCGGGTTAAACAGGTGTTTTTCACCACGCTGTTTCCACTGGTAAACACCGCCCACATCCAGAATTTGCAGCGGGATTTCACGGGTCGGGTAACCGACACGGTGACGAACCAGCACTTCTTTGGCGATATCATCCAGCGTCATGCCCTGGATACGGGTCACAGTGCCGGTGAAGAATTTATCCACCACGGCTTTGCTGATACCCAGCGCTTCAAAGACTTGTGCGCCGCTGTACGACTGCAGGGTAGAGATACCCATTTTCGAGAAGATCTTCAGCAGGCCGCCGTTGATGCCTTTGCGGTAGTTGTCGAAGTACTGCTCAACAGAAACGTCGGCATCAAGTTTCTTGACGCGCTGCAGATCAACGATGGTCTCGGTAACCAGGTACGGGTTCACCGCGTTGGCGCCGTAACCGACCAGAGTCGCAAAGTGGTGGGTTTCACGTGCATCACCGGTTTCAACCACGATGCCACATTTAGCACGCAGACCTTTACGGATCAGGTGGTGGTGCACCGCACCGACTGCCAGCATGGCCGGAATCGCAGCGTGGTTTGAGTTCACCGCGCGGTCAGTCAGAACGATGATCGAGTAGCCGTCAACCACGGCATCTTCCGCGTACTGACAGATACGTTTCAGCGCGCGTTCCAGTTTACCGGCGTCTTCGCTGGCCTGGAATACGATGTCGAGGGTTTTCGCCTGCAGGTGCTCGTTGTCGATGGCACGCAGTTTTTCCAGCTCGGCGTTAGAGATAACCGGAGATTCCAGCTCAACTTTACGGCAGTGAGCCGGGCTTTCTGCCAGCAGGTTCTGGTCGCGACCAATGTAGGTATTGAGCGACATCACCATACGCTCACGGATCGGGTCGATCGGCGGGTTGGTGACCTGAGCAAACAGCTGCTTGAAGTAGTTAGACAGATGCTGTGACTGATGTGACAGCACGGCAACCGGCCAGTCCGCACCCATAGAACCAAGCGGTTCGTACGCGGTTTTCGCCAGAGTCAGGATGATGTCGTTGACTTCTTCGCTGCTGACACCGAAAGATTGCTGACGGTGCAGCAGACGCTCCGGTGAAGGCTGGCTGTGGACGTTGTCTGAAGCCGGCAGTTTTTTCAGGCTCAGCAGGTTGTCTTCCACCCATTTCTGGTATGGCTGAGCATTGGCGATGCCATCTTTGACTTCTTCATCAGAGATGATGCGACCTTGTTCCAGGTCAGCGACGAAGATACGGCCTGGTTGCAGACGACCACGGTGTTCAACGTTTTCCGGAGCGATTTCAACCACGCCGGACTCGGATGCCATGATCAGGAAATCGTCTTTGGTCACGGTATAACGTGACGGACGCAGACCGTTACGGTCCAGAGTTGCACCAACCTGGACGCCGTCGGTAAAGCACACCGAAGCCGGGCCGTCCCACGGTTCCATCACGTTGGCGTGGAACTGGTAGAAAGCGCGACGCTTCGGATCCATGTTTTTGTTTTCCTGCCACGCTTCCGGAATCATCATCATCAGGGCGTGTGGCAGGCTGCGGCCTGACAGTACCAGCAGTTCCAGCACCATATCGAAGCTGGCTGAGTCTGATCCGCCTTCCTGACAGATTGGCAGCAGCATGTCGATTTCGGCCTGAGTGAACAGATCCGATTGCAGAATCGCTTCGCGTGCCTTCATCCAGTTCAGGTTACCGCGCACGGTGTTGATTTCACCGTTGTGAGCAATGTAACGGAAAGGCTGCGCCAGGCGCCATTTAGGGAATGTATTGGTAGAGAAGCGCGAGTGAACCAGCGCCAGCGCGGTCACCATAGTCGGGTTTCTGCAGATCGAGGAAGTACTGTGGTACCTGCTCGGTGGTCAGCTGACCTTTGTACACCAGAGTCTTGTAAGACAGTGAGTTGATGTAGAAATCGTCGCCGATATTCGACACGCTTTCCAGACACACACGTACGGTGTAGTTACGCAGAACGTACAGTTTACGCTCCAGTTCGTCCGCGCTCATGCCCGGACCACCGGAAATAAACACGTGCTCGAATTGCGGTTCCGTGCTCAGCGGGTCTGCACCCAACATTGAGTTGTCGGTTGGCAGAACGCGATAACCGATCACGTCCAGATCCAGGCGCTTGGCATTGCGCTCGAGGATTTCACGACATTGTGCACGTTTGTCTGCATCTTTCGGGAACAGTACTACACCCACGCCGTATTTATCGAACGCCGGTAGTTTGATACCCAGTTTAACCGCTTCTTCCAGCAGAAACTCGTGTGGTTTTTGCAGCAAGATACCTGCACCATCACCGCTGCACGGGTCACAACCCTGGCCGCCACGGTGTTCCATACGTGCCAGCATATCCAGTGCCTGAGTCACGACTTGGTGAGATTTACGGTTCTTCAGATGAGCAACAAAACCGATACCGCATGCGTCATGCTCCAATTCCGGAGTATAAAGACCGTGCGAACTTTGCTCTTGATCTACCATAGATACATCCTTCCAGTTCAAGCGGACACAATTAAGCCAAGGCAAGCCCCAGCTGTGTATCCTGTCCTTTAATTGTTATGAATCTAAACCAGTCAGTGTGACTGGTTCGCTTCCTTTCCGTCTCTCACAGGAAAAGTTTTGTGAGAAAAACAATCCTTAGTGATATCCCTTTTATCGAACCACTTTCCTAGTGGTTTATATAGGTAGGTGCGGGATATCACCGATAATTCGCGAAGTTTTGTGTTGTAAACTAATCAAAAAACCACGCAAAACTGTAAGTATCCTACAATTTTGTTGCACGAAAATGCAACGAAAAGTGTCCTTTTTAGGGCGTTTTTTTTGTTTTCAATTGCATAACCTGTATAACATGAATGCAACAATAGTGAATAAAGGCCGTTTTTAATGAATGTTTATTGATTTCTGTTAGAGAAAATCTGCCGTCATGTTCCTAATATTTCAGCCAAAATTTGTAATTTAATTACACAGATCGAAGTGAGATTTATTTTCATTTATGAGTCAGGTAAAAGTGAGGGTTAACATGCAACTGCACCAGTTAGTCAATACCATCGGCCAGGATCTGCAGCGCCGCTACGGCGAAAAGGTGCATAAGCTGACTCTGCACGGCGGATTCAGTTGTCCGAACCGGGACGGTACTATCGGCCGTGGCGGCTGCACCTTTTGCAACGTGGCGTCGTTTGCCGATGAGCAGAGCCAGGCCAAAAGCATTGCCGAACAGCTGCGGGACAGGGCCGGTGAAGTGCGGCGTGCGAAGAAATACCTGGCGTATTTTCAGGCCTATACCAGCACCTATGCCGAGGTGCAGACGCTGAAAAATATGTATGAACAGGCGCTTCAGGCGGCGGATATCGTTGGTTTGTGTGTCGGCACCCGGCCGGACTGCGTGCCGGATGCGGTACTGGAGTTGCTGGCCGGCTATGTCGCTCAGGGTTATGAAATCTGGCTCGAACTTGGCCTGCAAACCGCCAGGGAAGAGACGCTTAAGCGCATTAACCGCGGCCATGATTTTGCCTGTTATGCCGATATTACCCGCCGCGCCCGCGCGCTGGGCATTAAAGTTTGTACCCATTTAATCGTCGGCCTGCCCAAAGAGAGCCGAGCCGATAATCTGGCTACGCTGGAGCAGGTACTGGCGGTCGGGACCGACGGCATTAAGCTGCACGGCCTGCACATCGTTGAAGGCAGCACTATGGCGAAAGCGTGGCGTGGCGGTCGCCTGCAGGCGCCGGAGCTGGATGATTATGTCGCCACCGCCTGCGAGATGATTCGCCGCACTCCGCCTGAGGTGGTGTTTCATCGTGTCACCTCGGCTGCACGTCAGCCGACTCTCCTGGCGCCGCTGTGGTGCGAAAACCGTTGGCTGGCGATGACGGCGATCGGCCACACCCTGGATCGCGATGGCGCGCAGGGCTCTTTGCTCGGCCGGCCGTTTCATCTGCCGGAGCGTTAGTTTCCTCTGTTGGGGCACCAGTTTTCTTCTGCCGCAGGACTCGTCTTACTCTGATATAGCACGCGTCTTCCTTTCCCGGCATTGTAAGCGGCCGGATGCAGGCAGCGATTTTTTCCTTGCGGCTGAAATCGCTGCTCATTTCTCCGATTTCTCAACGGGTTGTGAAGCCAATGGCTGACGTCCGGCGGTTAAACACGTTAGACTAGTCACTGCGGGCAATGGCCCCGTGCGGCCTCAAGCCGTCGAATTTTTGCTGCGGAGCATTGAATGAAACCGATGAAGAATCTCGCTCAGTATTACGTTGACCTGTTGGTGAAGCTGGGCATTTTACGTTTTTCTATTTTGCTGGCGCTGGCCCTGGTTGCGCTGGCGGTGGTGGTGCAGGTCGGGATCACCCTGGCTCTGAATGGCTATGTCGACGATATCGACATTGTACGCTCGGTGTTTTTCGGCCTGCTGATCACGCCATGGGCGGTCTATTTCCTCTCCGTGGTGGTCGATCAACTGGAAGAGTCACGCCAGCGCTTATCTAAACTGGTGTCGAAGCTGAAAGACATGCGCTCCCGTGACCAGGAGCTCAATCAGAAGCTGCAGCTGAACATCGTCAAGCTTAACCAGGAGATCGAAGAGCGCATCAAAGCGGAAGAAGCGCGCGAGATGGCGATGGCTGATCTGGAAAATGAGGTGTTTCAGCGTGAGAAAACTCAGATGGAACTGGCTGAGCGGACCGCGCTGCTGCGCTCGTTCATCGATGCTTCGCCGGATTTGATCTACTACCGTAACGCCAAAGGCGAATTCTCCGGCTGTAACCGCGCGATGGAAGAGCTGACCGGCAAACGCGAAAGCGATCTGGTCGGTCTGACGCCGTGGGATGTGTACCGCAAAGAGATCGCCCAGTCGATCGTCGAAACCGACCAGGAAGTGTTCCAGAATAACCGATCGCTGACCTATGAGCAGTGGCTGGAATACCCGGACGGCCGCAAGAATTACTTCGAGCTGCGTAAAGTGCCGTTTTACAGCAAAGAGGGCCGCCACCTCGGGCTGGTTGGCTTCGGGCGCGACATCACCGAACGCAAGCGCCATGAAGAATCGCTCGAGAAAGCCAGCCGTGACAAAACCACCTTTATTTCCACCATCAGTCATGAGCTGCGCACCCCGCTGAACGGTATTGTCGGCCTGAGCCGCATGCTGCTTGATACGCCGCTTGACCCGGATCAGCGCAAGCATATGCAGACCATTAACGTCAGTGCGGTAACTCTGGGCAATATCTTTAACGATATCATCGATATGGATAAGTTCGACCGGCGTAAACTGGAGCTGTTCCCGGCGCCGCTCAGCTTTGAAGAGTTCGTGGTTGAGCTGGAAAGTCTGTCGGCTCTGATGGCGGAGCAGAAAGGACTGCGTTTCGATCTGGAACGTCTCACCGATCTGCCTGCGCTGGTTGAAGTGGATGCGACCCGCCTGCGTCAGGTGCTGTGGAACCTGATCAGCAATGCGATGAAGTTTACCAAAGAGGGCGGGGTAGTCATGACCGTCAGCGCCGATATTGAAGATGGTCAGGCGTACATCGTGATGGACATTGAAGATACCGGCATCGGCATTCCGGAAGCGGAACTGGATAAGATTTTTGCCATGTACTATCAGGTCAAATCCGGCAAAGACAACCTGCATGCCGTCGGCACCGGTATCGGCCTCGCAGTATCACGTCAGCTGATTAATCTGATGGGCGGTGACATCACGGTCAGCAGCGAAGAGGGCTTTGGCAGCACCTTTACCGTCAGCATCTGTGTGCCGCTGGCACAAGAGAGTGAGCCGCAGCACAGCCCGGTTGAGCATAAGAGCCTGAATATCTTTATGGTCGAAGATATTGAGCTCAACATTACCGTGGCGCGTTCGCTGCTGGAAAGTCTGGGGCATACCGTGTCGGTGGCGATGACCGGCGAAGAGGCCAAACAGAAATTCGATCCTGCAGCCTTTGATCTCGCCTTCCTGGATATCCAGCTGCCGGACATGACCGGTTTTGACGTTGCCCAGTATTACCGCGCAACTTACCCTCAGCTGCCGCCGCTGGTGGCACTGACTGCTAATGTGCTGAAAGACAAAGCCGAATATCAGCGCAAAGGCATGGATGAAGCCATCAGTAAGCCATTGTCTGTGAAGGCGGTGCAAGAAGTCATCAATAAACTGGTTTATCAGCACACGGAAGTTCCCCAGGAGACTAATATGCCGACAGAAGCGCCGCAGGATGGCCATGATGAATTGTATAACCGTCTGCTCGATCTGAGTATGCTCGAGTCATATGTTGAGATTGTCGGCCCGCAGCCGGTGCTCGACAGCATTGAGATGTTTGAGCAGATGATGCCGGAATACATCGAGATCCTCGACTCCAATATGGTGGCCAAAGATCAGGACGGTATCGTTTCGGAAGCGCACAAGATCAAAGGCGCTGCAGGTTCCATTGGTCTGAAACACATTCAAAGTGTGGCGCAGAAAGCGCAGTCGCCGGATGCGCCGGCCTGGTGGGAGAACATTGAAGACTGGGTCGATGAAATAAAAAACGAGTACCTGAATGACATTGAGGTACTAAAACAGTGGTTAGCGCAAAGGAGATAACATGAAGAAATGGCTTTTAATGTTGGCGACCTTAGGTTTAGTCGCCTGTTCGACCCCGAATGTGAACTGGCACCAGGGTAACCTGGCCATGATTGAACAAACGGCGATTCAGCTCGAGAGTAATCTCTGGACCGATCAGATGCCTAAAGTCGGTGCCGGTGCGCAAAGCCAGAATCTGAACGGGACTTTGCGCCTGGAAACGTCCGATCAACTGCCGGCCGATCTGACGGTCAGTGAGGTGGTGATTAAACAGGGTGATTCGACGTGGATCATTGACGGTGACATGGTTGAGCTGCGCACTGAGAGTGATAACCGCTGGGAAGTGGTGTTCCAGAGCAGCAGTGAAGTCAATATCGACCGCAGCGTCAGTGTGGCGCTGGGTCTGAGCGACAGTCAGGGCGAGATCTGGCTGGTGCAGCACAAAGTGAGTATTGATAAAGTTTACTAAGCTTGTCGGTTGGCGTGGCCAACAAAAAAGCCTCTGCGCGGGCAGAGGCTTAGACAATTTGTTGCGTTATGGTGGCTGAGAAGATTATCGACTCAGTCAGGCTGGACGCTTACTCTTCCAGATCACCACAGAAGCGGTAACCTTCGCCGTGGATAGTGGCGATGATTTCCGGCGTACCGGTTACCGATTCGAAGTGTTTACGAATGCGGCGGATGGTCACGTCGACCGTACGGTCATGTGGTTTCAGCTCACGACCGGTCATTTTCTTCAGCAGATCGGCACGAGTCTGGATCTTGCCCGGGTTTTCACAGAAGTGCAGCAGGGCACGGAATTCTGAACGTGGCAGCTTGTAGCTGTCGCCGTCAGGATTGATCAGTGAACGGCTGTTGATGTCGAGAACCCAACCGTTGAATTCGTATTTCTCAACCGAGCGTTTTTCTTCGTGGCTGCTGCTGGCGTTCATAGAGCGGCTTAGCAGGTTACGGGCACGAATAGTCAGCTCGCGTGGGTTGAACGGTTTAGTGATGTAGTCATCTGCACCGATTTCCAGGCCAAGAATCTTGTCAACTTCATTGTCGCGACCTGTCAGGAACATCAGGGCTACATCCGCTTGCTCACGTAGTTCGCGAGCCAGCAGCAGACCATTTTTGCCTGGCAGGTTGATATCCATAATCACCAAATTAATGGCGTTATCGGTCAGCACATGGTGCATCTCTTCACCGTTACTGGCCTCAAAAACAGCGTAGCCCTCTGCTTCAAAAATACTCTTCAGAGTGTTACGAGTCACCTGCTCGTCTTCAACGATAAGAATCTGCGGGGTTTGCATTGGCGGTACCTAAACTTGTGAAAAAAATGTGCTAATAGAACTTATTCTAGGCAAAAACATAACATACAAGTAATTTTATGTTGATAATAAACCAAAGATTTTCGTGATTATGCTGACTTTGGCTGCCCGCCTTCCATGGATAACACTAGCAATTGAGATCCAATATCCCACTGGTTCTACTAGTCTTTAAAACGAATTCTATAATGTTAACAGCTTGCTAACAACGGCCTGATGTTAATTCCAACAACTTTGTTGATTTATATCAAGGGTTGAAATGTAACAGATATGAATAGTAATAACGAGTTGTAAAAAGACGAGAATGAGCACTATCGACCCAAGATTATGGCAGGCTTACCAAAATGTCTGTTTTTGCTTTGAAAACGAGACGTTATTTGCTTCTTTTGCGGTAATTACCGCATGGAACCCGAAAAGTATTCGGTTGTCAGACAGTGAGAATTGCGTAAATAATCTACGTTTACAGCAAACCATAGCCAACTATGATTGGAGTAGAGTCCGGGTCGGCGACCCAAGATTTGAGTGGTTTGAAGACAGTTTTGCCGTAGAGATGCCTTTAGCTGCGGCGCTGCAGCTGGCCACTGAGTTTGGCCAGAATGCGATTTACTATGTCAGCGACGGCGAGTTGTGGCTGCACGCTTGTGCGCCTCATCAGGCGTATTGCCTGGGCCAGCTGCGCGATAAGTTATCTTAAGACTAATAGCCTTAAGACAAATAGCCATAAGAGACATAATCTTAAGACAAATAACCATAATAAGCCCAACAAGAATCATGGAGGAATGATGAGAGATATAACACCGGATATTTGTGATAAATACCAATCCAAGGTCACGCTGCTTGAGTTGCCACTGCAAAACTTTGGCATGCGCAGTGCGTTCTGGGGCGAGATTGTCACTGTACGTTGCTACCATGATAATTCTAAAGTCAAAGAAGTACTGAGCCGTAACGGTAAGGGCAAAGTGCTGGTGGTTGATGGCCACGGTTCGTGCCGCAAAGCGCTGATGGGCGATCAGATTGCCATCAGTGCGATTGAAAATGAATGGGAAGGGGTGATCATCAATGGTGCGGTGCGTGATGTGGTGACCATGTCGCAGATCGATTTAGGGATTAAAGCGCTGGCCGCCTGTCCTTTCAAAACCGAGAAACGCGGTGCCGGAGATATCAACGTCAGCCTCAATATCCACAATCAGATGATTCATCCGGGCGATTACATTTATGCTGACTGGAACGGAGTGCTGATCTCCCAGCACGAACTGGATTTAAGCGCTCTTTAAGCCTGATTGGCGTCAGAAGCGAAAGCCGATGCCGACCTCAATACCTTGCTGCCACTGCTGATAATCCAGTGTGGCACGCAGGTCGAGGTTGTCTGACAGACGTAGGCTGCTGGAGAGTTCGGCTGAAAGGGAGTCATTGCCTTTCTTGTTATCATCATCACTGCGGTTGAGGGAGTAAACGGTACTTTTCACCGATACCCGCTCGGTCAGTTGATAACGCACGCCGCTGAGAAAACCATTTTCTCCGCCGTTAATTGAAGAATTGACCCGGGCGCCGACATACAGGTCGACGTCGCGAAAAATGTTGTACATGTAGCCACCATCAATCACCCAGCTGTCAAAGCCCTGGTTGTCCTGTTCGGTGGTGAAAAACATGTTGTGTGGTGAGGTGACCTGCTGCGATGGCAGGGAGGGAAGGGTGACGGCTTGCGCAGACACGGCGAAGGCGAGGCACAATATGCCGAGAATGACTTTCATTCGTCCCTCCTTATAATTTTTATCGTTGTCTGCTGTCCACTGCACTGCGTTTAAGTAAAGCACAAAATCGGCGGGGCTGCCGAAGAAATAATCTGATTCTGAATCATCAACCTAGCGTCTGCCCGCCCGGGCCATAAAGCAGTCATATGAATCATGATGATTTAAAGCTTTAGGCGATAATTTTGAAAAAGAGGCCAAAAAATCAAATTTTTCGTTGACTCTTTAAGCAAAAATAGGTTAAACGTAAGGGAACGCAAACACACGACTTACGCAAGAATTCATATGTTTACTAACAGCCTAGTAGTAATGACCACCACCATTATTATTACCGACATTACGCATGTTGGGGCAGGCTGCTGAGCGTAAAATTTTCGAAAAAAGGCCTGTACCCCAACCGGTACAGGCCTTTTTTTATACCAGTTTTTTACAATATTCGGAGGAAGGGATGCGAGTATTAAAGTTTGGAGGTTCATCGTTAGCTGATGCTGACCGTTTTTTGAGAGCGGCCGATATCATTGCCAACAATGCACAACAAGAAGAAGTGGCAGTGGTACTTTCAGCACCGGGTAAAACCACCAACAAGCTGGTGGCAGTGATTGAAAATGCACTGCGCAACGGCGAAGCTGAACTCCAGGTCGCAGAACTGGAAACGTCATTTCATGAGCTGTTTGAAGCGATTAAAGCGGTATTACCGAATATCGATGGCAAAGACTTCGAGCAGCAGGTCAGCACAGCCATGGCGCAACTGCGTCAGTATGTGCACGGTATGAGCCTGCTCGGCACTTGCCCAGATTACGTTAATGCCCGCATCATCAGTAAAGGTGAGCGCATTTCTATCCAGCTGATGAAAGCGGTGATGGAAGCGAAGGGCCTGGCCGCCAACCTGATTGACCCGGTGCAGTACCTGCTGGCGAAAGGGGATTACCTGGAAGCCATGGTGGATGTTGATGCTTCCACTCAGCGCTTTAAGCAGAACCCGCTCCCGGCCAACCACGTAAACATCATGCCTGGCTTTACTGCCGGTAATAAAAAAGGTGAGTTGGTGTGTCTGGGCCGCAACGGTTCTGACTACTCGGCGGCGGTACTAGCGGCTTGTCTGCGTGCTGATTGCTGTGAAATCTGGACCGATGTCGACGGTGTTTACAACTGTGACCCGCGTCTGGTCGACGATGCACGTCTGCTCAAATCACTCAGCTACCAGGAAGCGATGGAATTGTCTTACTTCGGTGCGTCCGTTCTGCACCCGAAAACCATCGCTCCGATTGCCCAGTTCCATATCCCTTGTCTGATCAAAAACAGCTTTAACCCGCAAGGTCCGGGCACGCTGATTGGCCAGGATACCGGTGAAGACAAGCTGGCAATTAAAGGCATCACTACCCTTAACGATCTGACCATGGTCAACGTCTCCGGTCCGGGAATGAAGGGCATGGTTGGCATGGCGAGCCGCGTGTTCGGCGCTATGTCTGCTGCGGGTGTGTCGATTGTGCTGATCACTCAGTCTTCTTCTGAGTACAGCATCAGCTTCTGTATTGAAGCGCAGCACAAAGCGCTGGCCCAACAGGCGCTGGCCGAGTCGTTCGAGCTGGAACTGAAAGATGGCCTGCTTGAGCCGGTTGAGTTTATCGATGACCTGTCGATCATCACGCTGGTGGGTGATGGCATGCGCACGACGCGCGGTGTGGCGTCACAATTCTTCGCTTCACTGACTGAAGCGCACGTCAACATCGTGGCGATTGCCCAGGGCTCGTCTGAGCGTGCGATCTCGGCGGTGATCCCGGAAGATAAAGTGTCGCTGGCAATCAAATCGTGCCACGAAAACCTGTTCAACTCGAAACACTTCCTCGATGTGTTTGTGGTCGGTGTCGGCGGTGTCGGCGGCGAACTGGTCGATCAGATCCATCGTCAGCAAGCCAAACTGGCCGATAAAGGCATCGTGATCCGCGTGTGCGGTCTGGCTAACAGCAAAGGCCTGCTGCTGGACAGTGAAGGTCTGCCGCTGGATCATTGGCGTGACCGCATGACAGATGCATCGGAAGAGTTCTCACTGGCGCGTCTGATTGCCCTGGTGCAACGCAACCACATCATTAACCCGGTGCTGGTGGACTGTACGTCAAGCGATGAGATTGCCAGCCAGTATGCTGACTTCCTGTCGGCCGGTTTCCACGTGGTGACACCGAACAAGAAAGCCAATACGGCCAGCATGGCGTACTACCATCAACTGCGTGAAGTGGCGCGCCACTCACGTCGTAAACTGATGTACGAGACCACAGTGGGTGCCGGTCTGCCGGTCATTGAAAACCTGCAAAACCTGATTGCGGCCGGTGACGAACTGGAGAAATTCAACGGTATTCTGTCTGGTTCTCTGTCGTTTATCTTCGGTAAACTCGATGAAGGGCTTTCTTTCAGTGAAGCCACCACAGTCGCCAAAGAGAAAGGTTTTACTGAGCCGGATCCGCGTGATGACCTGTCCGGTATGGATGTGGCGCGTAAGCTGCTGATCCTGGCGCGTGAAGCGGGCATGGTTCTGGAGCTGGCGGATGTTAACGTCGAGCAGGCTCTGCCACCGGGCTTTGATGCTTCAGGCAGTGTGGAAGATTTTATGGCACGTCTGCCGCAGGCGGATGCGTACTTCAAGTCGCTGTGTGATGAAGCGGCTAAAGAGGGCAAAGTGCTGCGTTACGTCGGTGAGATCAGCGAAGGCAAGTGTCACGTTCGTATTGCGGTTGCCGATGAAAACGATCCAATGTTTAAGATCAAGGATGGCGAGAAACGCGCTGGCATTCTACAGCCGTTACTATCAACCAATTCCTCTGGTACTGCGCGGCTACGGCGCGGGTACCGAAGTAACTGCCGCCGGTGTATTTGCCGATGTGATGCGTACTTTAGGCTGGAAATTAGGGGTTTAATCAATGAGTTCAAGTGATATGAGTGTCGTCGTTTATGCTCCGGCATCGATTGGTAATGTCAGTGTCGGTTTTGATGTGCTGGGGGCCGCAGTGTCCCCGGTGGACGGCACTCTGCTCGGCGACCGTGTGATGGTCAAAGCGGGCAGCGAAGCGTTTACTCTGCACACGGCAGGTAACTTTGTGTCTAAATTGCCGATCGATCCGAAAGAGAATATCGTTTACGACTGCTGGACTGTGTTTGCCCGTGAACTGGACAAAAAGCACATTGCACTCAAACCGCTCGAAATGACACTGGAAAAGAACATGCCGATCGGGTCTGGTCTGGGTTCCAGTGCCTGTTCTATCGTGGCCGCGCTTGATGCGCTGAACCGTTTTCACGGTCAGCCGCTGAATGAAACTGAGCTGCTGGCGCTGATGGGTGAAATGGAAGGTAAAATTTCCGGCGGTATCCACTATGACAATGTGGCGCCATGCTATCTGGGCGGCGTGCAGCTGATGCTGGAAGAGCTGGGTATCATCAGCCAGGAAGTGCCGTGTTTTGATGACTGGTACTGGGTGATGGCGTATCCCGGCATTAAGGTCTCCACGGCCGAAGCGCGCGCGATTCTGCCGGCGCAGTATCGCCGTCAGGATATTATTGCTCATGGCCGTTATCTGGCCGGCTTTATTCACGCTTGCCATACCGGTCAGCCTGAACTGGCGGCAAAAATGATCAAAGACGTGATCGCAGAGCCGTATCGTGAGAAACTGCTGCCTGGCTTTGCGCAGGCGCGTCAATACGCGACCTCTGCAGGCGCTCTGGCTACCGGTATCTCGGGCAGCGGCCCGACACTGTTTAGTGTCTGTAAAGATAAAGAAGTGGCCGAGCGTGTTGCGCGTTGGCTGGAACAAAATTACGTCCAAAATGAAGAAGGATTCGTGCATGTTTGTCGTCTCGACAAGCAGGGTTCGAAAGTGACAGGAAGTGAGCTATGAAGCTTTACAATATAAAAGAAAATGATGAACAAGTTTCCTTTGGCCAAGCCGTGCGCCAAGGGTTAGGCCGTAACCAGGGCCTGTTTTTCCCGTCGGAAACTGCCTAAGTTTGATGATATCGATGCACTGCTGGCAGAAGACTTTGTCGCTCGCAGCACCAAAATTCTGTCGGCACTGATTGGTGACGAACTGGCAGAAGATCAGGTCAATGCTATGGTCGATGCGGCATTCCAGTTCCCGGCACCAATTAAGTCGGTCAAAGACGGAGTGTACGCACTGGAGCTGTTTCATGGCCCGACACTGGCGTTCAAAGACTTCGGTGGTCGCTTTATGGCGCAATCACTGGCAGCAGTCTCTGACGGCGGTAAGATCACCATCCTGACCGCAACTTCCGGTGATACCGGCGCAGCCGTTGCGCACGCGTTTTACGGTATGGAAGACATCAATGTCGTGATCCTGTACCCGAAAGGCAAGATCAGCCCGCTGCAGGAAAAACTGTTCTGTACCCTGGGTAAGAATATCCATACTGTAGCGATCAACGGTGACTTCGATGCCTGTCAGGCATTGGTGAAAAAAGCCTTTGATGATGCTGAGCTGCGTAAACAGATCGGTCTGAACTCGGCAAACTCAATCAACATCAGTCGTCTGATGGCGCAGATCTGCTACTACTTCGAAGCAGCGGCGCAGCTGAGCAAAGCAGAGCGTGAAAACCTGGTTATCTCGGTACCAAGCGGTAACTTTGGTAACCTGACTGCCGGCCTGCTGGCCAAAGCACTGGGTCTGCCAATCAAGCGCTTTATCGCGGCAACGAATGCCAATGATACTGTGCCGCGTTACCTGGAAACCGGTAAATGGGATCCGAAGCCGACGGTTGCGACTACCTCAAACGCGATGGACGTCAGCCAGCCAAACAACTGGCCGCGCATCGAAGAGTTGTGCCGCCTGAAAGACTGGGGTCTGGAAACTCTGGGTAAAGGCGCAGTGCTGGATAACGAAAGTGCTGAATCGGTTAAAGAGCTGCACGCACTGGGTTACCTGTGTGAGCCACACGGTGCAATCGCTTACCGCGTGCTGAATGAACAGCTGCAACCGGGTGAAACTGGCCTGTTTCCTGTGTACTGCGCATCCGGCGAAATTCAAAGAAGTGGTGGATGATATTCTGCAGTCAGATATCGAACTGCCGGCGCCTCTGGCCAAGCATGCAGCGATGGAGCTGCTGTCGGTGGATCTGGATAATGATTTCGACGCGCTGAAATCGCTGCTGGTTAACGTACAGCCTTAAGCGGCCGACGTTGAGCGACGGTGTGTTCCGTGTGAACAATCTGTCGTTGTGTCACAGTAAATAAAAAGCGGTGCCTGGGGCACCGCTTTTTTGCATCTGGGCTTTTTGGCCTGTAACGACCAATTTTATCTGAAATTACAGCGTTTCTGTAAAAGTACGCGCGATAACGTCGCGTTGCTGCTCTTGGGTCAGAGAGTTAAAACGCACTGCATAGCCGGAAACACGAATCGTCAGCTGTGGGTATTTGTCCGGATTTTCAACTGCATCCAGCAGGGTTTCGCGTTTCAGGACGTTGACGTTGAGGTGCTGACCGCCTTCGATGCGTGGTGTACGTTCAATCGCAATTTCACGGCTTTCGAACTGACCCAGTTTGTTTAAAGCGACCACCTGATCCGCTTGATAACCGGCTACAGCGGCAACGCAGCGCGCTTCATTGGCTTCATTATCGATTAGCCAAATGGAGTTAAGTAGGTCATCATTAGCGGCTTGAGTAATTTGGATACCTTGGATCATTACAATCTCCTAGTTCACTGATAGGGCATGAATGGTTGTTAATTTTCAATGCTGGCTGAGCTTGGTATTATATACCCAATATCCATACTTATAGTATTGATTTAGGTCAATAAACAACATAAAGCCACAATTTAATGGTGGTTAAAGTTTTGATTATGATCAACAAAGCGTTTTAAAACATAGAAATGCTTTTCTGGTCGTAGGTTTTTAAATTTATGTGAGGCCTTGATATGTAGTAATTTTACTACATATCAAGGTCCTGGCGTGTACTGCCTGACCCGACATCAGGCAGTTAGCAAGTAAAACTGAAAGTGTGTAGTGATTGAATGACAAACAGTAATACCAACCTGACCGCTAAATTTATCGGCGCGCATGTCTCGGCATCCGGCGGGGTCGATCAGGCTCCGTTGCGGGCGAAAGAGATCGGTGCCAACGCCTTTGCTCTGTTTACCAAGAACCAGCGTCAGTGGGTGGCCAAGCCGCTGGAAGCATCCACTATCCGGGCATTCAAAGCTAACTGTGCACGGCTGGGTTTTGCCGCTGAGCACATTTTGCCGCATGACTCTTATCTGATTAACCTGGGCGCACCGGAAGAAGAGAAACTCAATAAGTCGCGCGCTGCTTTTATTGACGAGATGGAGCGTTGCCAGCAACTGGGTCTGACGTTGCTCAACTTCCATCCCGGCAGTCATCTGAAACAGGTCAGTGAAAGTGAATGTCTGGCCACGATCGCTGAGTCAATCAATCTGGCCCATCAGGCGGTACCGGATGTGATTGCGGTGATTGAGAACACCGCAGGGCAAGGCACTAACCTGGGTTGGAAGTTTGAACATCTGGCGGAAATCATCGCGCAGGTGGAGGATAAATCGCGGGTCGGTGTGTGCTTAGATACCTGCCATACCTTTGCTGCCGGCTATGATCTGCGCAGTGCGGAAGCGTGCGAAGCAACCTTTGCTGAATTCGATCGCATTGTTGGTATGCACTATTTAAGGGCAATGCATATTAATGATTCAAAATCGGCCTACGGCAGCCGGGTAGACCGTCACCACTCGCTGGGGGCGGGAGAGATCGGCTGGAGCTGTTTTGAATACATCGCCAAAGATGCTCGTTTTAATGGTATCCCATTGATTTTAGAGACGATCGATCCGGAACTATGGGCAGATGAGATTCAGGCGCTGCGCCATTTTCATCAGCAGGCGTAAAATATTCGGCGAATTTCTCTATCTTGGCATTCTTCTTTCATTACATTTATATGTAGATGATGTTTCATCACTATGATTTGACCCATGCGCACTCGCCGTTGCGTGGCGCATGTTTGAATCGTTGATGTTTTAGCTAAAGCTTTAGCTAATGTTTTAACTAACACATAAAGACACATAAAGAAGGATGCCATTATGCAAGCAGTGACTCGTACCACGCTAACCGCTATTTCATGCGCTACGCTAACGACTATTTCACGCGCCGTGCCACGTATGCCGGTGCCAAACCGCCACGTGACCGGTCAGGGTCATCACCGTTCACCGCAACCGAGCAGACCCCATCATTAGCTGATGCTTTGGAGCCACACTGAGCCATCGCCGACTGCACTGACGTCTGAAGCAAAATCAGGTTACAATCACCTGCTCATTCAGACAGTAAGGAAGGTTTATGGCTCAGTCCCTGACGTGGCACGATGTAATCGGCAACGAAAAACAACAAGAGTATTTTCAGCACACACTGGCGTTTGTTGAAGCCGAGCGACAGGCCGGCAAAGTCATCTTTCCTCCCGCACACGATGTTTTTAACGCATTTCGTTTCACTGAGTTTGACCAGGTAAAAGTGGTGATTCTCGGTCAGGATCCTTATCACGGGCCAAATCAGGCTCACGGGTTATGCTTTTCTGTGCAACCCGGTATCAAAACACCGCCATCCCTGGTCAACATCTATAAAGAACTGGCGCAGGACATTCCCGGTTTTACCATCCCGGCACACGGCTATCTGAAAAGCTGGGCCGAACAGGGCGTATTGCTGCTCAACACGGTATTAACCGTCGAGCAGGGCAAGGCTCACTCACACGCCAAAACCGGCTGGGAAACCTTTACCGACCGCGTGATTGATGCGCTCAACCAGCATGGTGACGGCATTGTCTTTCTGTTGTGGGGCTCTCATGCGCAGAAAAAAGGCAGCATGATTGACCGTCAGCGCCATCATGTGCTGACCGCGCCGCACCCGTCGCCGTTATCTGCCCACCGTGGCTTTTTCGGCTCCGGACATTTTTCTAAAACCAATCAAATACTTGAGCAGCAAGGTTTAGCGCCAATCGACTGGCAGCCACACGCTGAGTGAGTTGGGTAAGATATCGCGTTCGGGCGATAATTGCGTTTTTTTCGACCAGAATCAAAGCGTGCCCCGGCTTCCTTATATACACTTACTTTAAGTAAGTGTACGGGAGACACACTATGATGATTGAGAGAATCAGACGCGAACACGGTTACATGACACGGCTACTGGCGATTTTGCGTAACAAGCTGCAATTGCTTAAGGATGAGCAGCCAATCAACTACAGCCTGGTCAAAGAGATCGTCGATTACCTGGCGACACATTCTGAAACGGTGCATCACCCGAAAGAAGATATTCTTTACCGCTATTACATGGACCATTACGGTGATAACCAATCGGTAGAGGATCTGGAGAAAGAGCACGTACGTCTGGCTGAGCAAACCCATGCGTTTGTCGATGTGGTTGAAATGATTCTGCAGGACGCGGTGGTGCCGCAGGATGTATTTATCGAAAAAATGGAAGGCTTTATTAGCGCCCAGCGTCGCCATATGGAGCTGGAAGAGCAGTCCATTTTACCGCTCATCAGTCGCACCTTTAACGTCGAAGACTGGCAGAAAGTGGAAGAGCAATGGAGCCAGAATGAGGATGATCCGGTGTTTGGTGAAACCATAGCCGATCGCTTCACTCAGCTGGCGCGCCGGGTACGTAAAAGCGAATCCGAATGCACCTGATTGGCTAAGGCCGTTTGGTTGTAGCCCGGCTACAGCCGGATACTAAAAAGGCACCCTAGGGTGCCTTTTACGTCTCACTGGTTAAACTACATCAAAGTTTGAGTTCATCAAGTTCCAGACATACGTCCATGTCGAGCAGCTCTTTTTCCAGACGCTTTTTATCGCGAATGGCTTCGATCTCCCGCCACATTCGTTTGGCCGGTTTCGCACGGGTAGTGCGAATCTTGGTGATTTCCCTATCCAACATTTCATCAAAGTGCAAGTCATCCATAATCAAGCCTCATTGTTGTTGTCATCTCGCCATGAGTGCTGTCTAAATAGCACGTTTAGCCTCAGGCTAACTTTGATTTATTTCTCATTTGTTGCGTTTCGATGAATATTAAATGTGGTTTTTGTCTGAAATTCACAATTCCCATCGATTGCGATGAGCAAAAAAGCAGCACTTGGAGTCACGCAAACGATAAAATGGTCTGGCAAGGTTGTTAAAAAGGTGTTGAAGAGTTCGTGCGACAATCTATGGTTGGTGGTTTTTTGTGCGCTTGATTTAAAATTATGACTTTTTACTGACAAAATAACGTCGCTCTGCGCCTTATCCCTTTATTCTCAATGGATGAGATTGATTTTATGCAACCAGGCTTTTATGCTGTGTTTTTATCCTGATATGTTGCGCAATTGCTGGTCTATTGTTCTGACTTTGTGTTGTTTTTGATTGGTAACGTGTTAATGGATGGTGATTGTATAGTAAAAAATAACAACAAAATGCGTATGGTTGCATATTGATTTTTGCTATTGCAGCCTGCATTATCCGCCCGTCAAAAATTCGCTGATTTATTCTACTGGTCATCCCGACCGCGGAAATCACAACAAACGTATGCCATAACTCTGATAATTTCGCTGTTTGCGAAGATACGTTTGTGGTGCTGACGATCGGCTCAGATTAGCGCAATCACTCTACGAGAGGTTCTTGTGACAGACTTAATTAATTTGATGAACGATCTGCTTTGGGGATCGATTCTGGTTTATCTGCTGGTGGGTGTGGGCATTTACTTCACACTGCGTTTAGGTTTCATTCAGTTCCGTCATTTCGGCCACATGTTCTCAGTACTGAAGAACAGCCGCAAAGAGGACAAAGCTGGTATTTCTTCTTTCCAAGCCCTTTGTACCAGTCTGGCTGCTCGTGTCGGTACAGGTAACATGGCGGGTGTCGCTGTGGCGCTGACCATGGGTGGTCCGGGTGCGATTTTCTGGATGTGGATGACGGCGATGCTGGGCATGGCGACCTCATTTGCAGAAAGCACTCTGGCGCAGCTGTACAAAACCCGTGATAAAGACGGCAACTACCGCGGTGGTCCGGCTTACTACATGGAAAAAGGCCTGGGCATGCGCTGGATGGGTGTCCTGTTCTCTATCTTCCTGATGATCGCGTTTGGTCTGGTATTCAACGCCGTACAGGCGAACTCGATCACTAACGCAATGACCACCGCATTTGGTTTTGAACCACTGCATATCGGTGTGGTGATTGTGATCCTGTCAGCGTTTGTTATCTTCGGTGGTATCCGTAAGATTGCCCGCACTGCAGAAATCATCGTACCGTTTATGGCACTGGCTTATGTCGGCATCGCGCTGTTCGTCATGGTGATGAACATTGAGAAGCTGCCAGCGGTACTGACTCTGGTTATCAAGAGTGCGTTCGGCTATGAACAGGCGGCGGCTGGTGGTCTGGGCTACGCGATTGCACAGGCAATGATCAATGGTGTGAAACGCGGTCTGTTCTCAAACGAAGCCGGTATGGGTTCTGCGCCTAACGCGGCAGCAACGGCAACGCCGTACCCGCCACACCCGGCTTCACAGGGTTATGTACAGATGCTGGGTGTGTTCGTTGACACCATCGTTATCTGTTCAGCGACTGTGGCTATCATTCTGATGTCTGGTGAATACGTGCCGCACGGCGATGTGACCGGTATCGAACTGACTCAGCGCGCACTGAGCTCGCAAGTGGGCAGCTGGGGTAGCATCTTTATCGCCATGGCGATCTTCTTCTTCGCCTTTACCTCAATCATCGCTAACTACTCATACGCTGAGACGAACCTTATCTTCCTTGAGCACAACAACAAGAAAGGTCTGGCTATCTTCCGTATTGTGTTCCTGGGTATGGTGATGTTTGGTTCACTGGCGACCCTGCCAACCGTATGGTCGATGGCAGACGTGTCGATGGGTATGATGGCGATTGTTAACCTGGTGGCGATTTTGCTGCTGTCTGGCATCGTGATTAAGCTGGCGAAAGACTACAACCGTCAGTTGAAAGCGGGCAAAGTGCCGACCTTTGATGCCAATGAATACCCTGAGCTGAAATCTCAGCTGGAAGACGGTATCTGGGATAACAATAAGTAATCGCAGGACAATCAGTCTTCAACAGCTCACGGTGATAAGATTGTACCGATAGCTATGATTGGAAAAGCCATGCAGACAATGCATGGCTTTTTTTGTAGGCTATAGCCAAAGAAAACAACTAGGATATGATTATGCTGATTGTGGTATCACCAGCCAAAACGCTTGACTATGAGTCACCGCTACCGAGTGAACGTTACACCCAGCCGGAGCTGACCGAGCATTCCAAGCAGCTGATTGAGGTTTGCCGCAAGCTGACCCCGGCCGACATCTCTGAGCTGATGAAGGTCAGTGATAAAATTGCCGGCCTCAACGTGGCACGCTTTGCCGAGTGGAGCGAAACATTTACCACTGATAACGCCCGTCAGGCTATCTTTGCGTTTAAAGGTGATGTCTACACCGGTCTGGAAGCGGAAACACTGAGCGAAGATGACCTGAGTTATGCCCAGAGCCATCTGCGCATGCTCTCTGGCCTTTACGGTCTGCTCAAGCCGCTTGATCTGATGCAGCCATACCGTCTGGAGATGGGCACCAAGTTGGCGAATGAACGCGGCAGCAACCTGTATCAGTTCTGGGGTAACATCATCACCGACAAGCTGAATGAGGCGCTCAGCGAGCAGGGCGATAATGTGTTGATCAATCTCGCGTCCAACGAGTACTTTAAGGCGGTGAAGCCGAAAGCGCTGGATGCACAGATCATCACTCCGGTATTCAAAGACTGCAAGAACGGTCAGTACAAGGTGATCAGCTTCTACGCTAAAAAAGCGCGTGGCATGATGGCACGCTATATTATTGAAAACCGCATTGAATCGGTGAAGCAGCTCGAAGCCTTTGATACGGCAGGCTACTATTTTGCCGCGGATGAATCGACGCCGACCGAACTGGTATTCAAACGCGAAGAGCAGGCTTAATTAACGCCGCAAGAGGGCAGAGTATGATGGCATGGTTTAAAAAGTGGCTGGCGCGTTATGATGCCTGGTGTGTCAGCATGGGACTGACGCCGGAGCAGAAACGCTGTTGTGTGCCGTATCGTAAAGACCCGGTCCATGAGCGCAGCCGTGACGACGCCTGAGTATCCGCTGTTTGATACTCACTGTCATTTTGATTTCGATGCCTTCGCGGCGCATTTTGCCGACGAACTGGCTTTGGCATCACAGCAGGGTGTGCAACGCATTCTGATCCCTTCTATCGGCCGGCAAAACTGGCAGCGGGTGGCGACACTCGCTGCTGATTATCCGGACCACATCTATTATGCACTGGGCTACCACCCTTATTTCTTAGCTTCGGCCGGTTTAAATCCGTTACATAACCTTGAGCTGGCGCTCGACGCCCGCAGTTCTTCCTGTGTCGCTGTGGGAGAAGTGGGGCTGGACGCTATGGTGGATATTGACGCCAAGGTGCAGGAAACGCTGTTACTCGGCCAACTGGCGTTAGCCCAAGCGGCAGGCTTGCCTGTCGTGCTGCACAGCCGCAAAACCCATAACCGTTTATTGCAACTGCTCAAGCAGACACGCTTTCAGGGCGGTGGCGTGTTACACGCGTTCTCCGGCAGTGAGCAGGAAGCGCGTCAGTTTATCGATCTGGGCTTTAAAATCGGTGTTGGCGGCGGAATTACCTATCCGCGCGCCAACAAAACCCGGCGTACCATTTCTGCTCTGCCACTTGAGCATTTAGTGCTCGAAACTGATGCGCCTGATATGCCTTTATGCGGATATCAGGGCCACAACAACCATCCCTGCCGTTTGCCTCTGGTATTGAACGAACTGGTTCTGCTGCGAAAAGAGGATAAGCAAACGGTTGCTAGTACAGTTTGGAAAAACAGCAATTTGCTCTTTTCTATTTGTGAAAGAATCCCAACGGAAATGTAGTACGATTGTCACATTTAGTGACAAAATGGTGATTAAAGTCACATATTGAAATGAACAAGCAGTGAATCTTATTAGAAAGTGTGAAGGGTGCATTACTTTATGGATCTAGGGGTGAGTATAATTGCCACGCTTTTGAGCTCCATTTTGTTACACGCCAACAATAAACTTATAAGGAAGTCATAAACTATGAGCCTGTTTATGAGCCTCATCGGTATGGCAGTACTGCTCGGCATCGCCCTGCTGCTGTCTGAAGACCGTAAAGCTATTAACTTTAGAACCGTGGGTGGCGCATTCGCTATCCAATTCGCACTGGGTGGTTTCGTTCTTTACGTCCCTTGGGGTCGTGATCTGCTGGCAAGCTTCACTGCTGGTGTTCAGAGCGTAATCGATTATGGTAAAGACGGTATCGGCTTCCTGTTCGGCAGCCTGGTTAACTTCTCAGTTGACGGTATCGGTTTTATCTTTGCTTTCCAGGTACTTCCTACCGTAATTTTCTTCTCAGCCCTGATCTCAGTTCTTTACTACCTGGGTATCATGCAGTGGGTTATTAAGATTCTGGGTGGTGGCCTGCAAAAAGCACTGGGCACTTCTCGTGCGGAATCTATGTCTGCAGCAGCAAACATTTTCGTTGGTCAAACTGAAGCACCGCTGGTGGTTCGTCCGTTTGTACCAAAAATGACACAGTCTGAGTTGTTCGCAGTGATGTGTGGTGGTCTGGCTTCGGTAGCGGGCGGTGTAATGGCCGGTTACGCAGCGATGGGTGTACCACTGGAGTATCTGGTTGCGGCGTCTTTCATGGCGGCACCGGGTGGTCTGCTGTTTGCAAAAATCATCAAACCTGAAACTGATGCTCCGGAAGAAGAACTGGGCAACGTAGACATCGACGGCGGCGACGACAAGCCTGCTAACGTGATTGATGCCGCCGCTGGTGGTGCTTCAATGGGTCTGCAACTGGCTCTGAACATCGGCGCGATGCTGTTGGCGTTTATCGGTCTGATCGCGCTGATTAACGGTATTCTGGGTGGCGTTGGTGGCTGGTTCGGTATGCCGCAACTGACTCTGGAACTGCTGCTGGGCTGGGTGTTCTCTCCACTGGCATTCGTGATTGGTGTGCCTTGGTCTGAAGCGACTCTGGCGGGCTCTTTCATTGGTCAGAAGATCGTGGTTAACGAATTTGTTGCTTACCTGAACTTTGTTCCTTACGTGGGCGAAAATGCGCAGGTACTGGCAACGACTGGCGCAGTGATGTCTGAGAAGACAGCAGCAATCATCTCGTTTGCTCTGTGTGGTTTTGCGAACCTGTCATCGATTGCGATTCTGCTGGGCGGCCTGGGTGGTATTGCACCTAACCGTCGTCACGACATCGCACGTTTCGGTATGAAAGCTGTGGCTGCTGGTACGCTATCTAACCTGATGGCAGCAACCATTGCTGGCTTCTTCCTGTCTTTCTAAGTCAGTCGAGAACCTATATATAGACGCCGTTTAAACATCACCCCGTAGCAAGAGATTGCTGCGGGGTTTTTTTTATTTATGGATTTATTTTTTATCTCAGGGCCGGAGAAAGAGCCGGGTGGACAGAAACGGACCCACCAGACCGGCGCCATTGGCGTATGGCGCGCCGGCCCGACAGAGGCTGATTTCCTCAGTCTGTTATTTTGAGATACAAACCGTTTGCTCCGGGCAGAGTGCTACAGTTTTGTTGTGAATATCTATACTGTGTAGGTCGGTAAGCATGGTGACAGGAGTTGTCATGCCCCGTCTCTACAGTACCTATACCCAAACAACTTGGAGTTGCAGCCAACACCGCTGCAGCTTCAAGTAGGAAGGGTATATACACACCTGCTGAGCCCGCAACCGAGCGTAAACGGGTACTGTACGGTGACAAGGATAGCAATTGGCAGGTCGGCTGATGCCCGGCTGCCGAGTCTTCAGGGAACCAAGTCCGTTCATTTTATTGCTGCCCGGCATGATGTCAGATGACCATCCGGGTGGTGAGCTAATTGAAACTATTGATCGGAGATAGAAATGAGCGATTTAAAAGCAGCAGCACTACGTGCACTGAAACTGATGGATTTAACCACGCTGAATGATGATGATACGGACGCCAAAGTGATCCAGCTTTGTCACGATGCGAAAAGCCCGGTTGGTAATACCGCCGCCATCTGTATCTACCCTCGCTTTATTCCTATTGCTAAGAAGACCCTGCGTGAACAAGGTACGCCGGATGTGCGTATTGCGACTGTGACTAACTTCCCGCACGGCAATGACGATATCGAGATTGCTGTAGCGGAAACCAAAGCGGCTGTCGCTTATGGCGCTGACGAAGTGGATGTGGTGTTTCCGTACCGCGCACTGATGGCGGGTAATGAGCAGGTTGGTTTTGAGCTGGTGAAACAGTGTAAAGCGGCGTGTGGTGATAAGGTGCTGCTGAAAGTGATCATCGAGACCGGTGAACTGAAACAGGAAGCCTTGATCAAACAGGCTTCGCAAATCTGTATTGAAGCGGGCGCGGACTTCATTAAAACCTCGACCGGTAAAGTGGCGCAAAACGCGACCCCTGAGTATGCACGCATGATGCTTGAAGTGATTCGTGATATGGGCGTGGCACAAAGCGTTGGCTTTAAGCCGGCCGGTGGCGTGCGCACGGCCGAAGATGCGGCGCTGTATCTGGCGATGGCTGATGAGATCCTGGGTGATAACTGGGTCGACAGCCGTCACTACCGTTTTGGTGCCTCAAGCCTGCTGACTAATCTGCTGAACACGCTGGAAGTGAGCAATGACAAAGCGGATCCGGCTGCGTACTGATTGATTCAGTTGCATATCTAAGTAAAGGGTGGTGTATCACGCACCACCTTTCCACTCTCTATTTTCTATTAACCATGGCTCTGTAACAGAGCTTGGGGGGATAGCTATGTCTTTAGCCAATGAAACATCAGCGGCCAAGCGTTTTTTGCCGCAGGAAATCATTCGTAAAAAGCGCGACGGCGAACCGCTCAGCGCCGAAGAAATTGAGTTTTTTATCCAGGGTGTGGCAGACGATACGGTGTCGGAAGGTCAGATTGCGGCGTTTGCGATGGCGATTTTCTTTCGTGAAATGAGCATGGATGAGCGCATTGCGCTGACTTGTGCCATGCGTGATTCCGGCATGGTGATTGACTGGAGCGCAATGAACTTCGCTGGCCCGATTGTCGACAAACATTCCACCGGGGGCGTGGGTGATGTCACTTCTCTGATGCTGGGGCCGATGGTAGCCGCCTGTGGCGGTTATGTACCGATGATCTCCGGGCGTGGCCTGGGACATACCGGCGGTACGCTGGATAAACTTGAATCCATTCCCGGCTACAACATTACGCCGAGCAATGAGGTCTTCGGTGCGGTGACCAAACAGGCAGGCGTGGCGATTATCGGCCAGACCGGTGATCTGGCACCGGCGGATAAACGCGTCTATGCCACGCGTGATATCACCGCCACGGTGGATAACATTTCCCTGATTACCGCATCGATTCTGTCGAAAAAACTGGCCGCGGGTCTGCAGTCTCTGGTGATGGATGTCAAAGTCGGCTCCGGCGCCTTTATGCCGACCTATGAGGCTTCAGAAGAGCTGGCTAAGTCGATTGTTGCCGTTGCCAATGGCGCCGGCACCAAAACCACGGCGATCCTGACGGATATGAACCAGGTGCTGGCGTCTTCGGCCGGTAATGCTCTGGAAGTGCGTGAAGCGGTACGTTTCCTGACCGGTGAATGCCGCAATCCTCGTTTGTATAACGTGACCATGGCGCTGTGCGCCGAAATGCTGGTGCTGGGCAATCTGGCTAAAGACAGCGCCGAAGCTGAGCAAAAACTGCAGCTGGCACTGGACAGCGGCGCGGCGGCGCGCTGTTTTGGTCAGATGGTGGCAGGCCTGGGTGGCCCGGATGATTTTGTCGAGCACTATGAGCGCTACCTGGATAAAGCAGAGATCGTTAAGCCGGTCTATGCCACACAAAGCGGCGTCGTGTCTGCGATGGATACCCGGGCGATCGGCATGGCAGTGGTCGGTATGGGCGGCGGTCGCCGCGTGGCGAGCGACAGCATCGACTATGCGGTCGGTTTTGATCAGTTTATCCGTCTGGGTGAAACCGCAGACAGCAGCAAACCGCTGGCCGTTATTCATGCGCGCAGCGAAGCGCAGTGGCAACAGGCGGCGCAGGCGCTGCAACAGGCGATTAGCGTCGGTGGCGACTATGTGGCGACACCGGATGTGTACCGTCAGATCCGTGAACAAGATATTTAATGCTGGAGCAAGCAATGAAAAGAGCATTCATTTTAGTCCTGGACTCATTTGGTATCGGCGCGGCGCCGGATGCCGACAAATTTGGTGATGTGGGTTCGGATACCCTGGGTCACATTGCCGATCAGTGTGCCGCCGGAGCGGCGGACAACGCGGTTCGTCGTGGTGAACTGACGTTACCTAACTTGTCCAGACTGGGTCTGGCAATGGCACACCAGGAAGCGACGGGCCGTTTCGCGCCCGGACTGGATCAGCGCGCGGATATCATCGGCGCTTACGGCCATGCGGCTGAGCTTTCTTCTGGTAAGGACACACCGTCCGGCCACTGGGAAATCGCCGGGGTACCGGTGCTGTTTGAATGGGGCTATTTCACCGACAAACACAACAGTTTCCCGCAGGAAACTGACCGATCGCATTCTGGCCCGCGCGGGTCTGGACGGTTTCCTTGGCAACTGTCACGCTTCCGGGACTCAGGTGCTCGATGATCTGGGTGAAGAACACATGCAGAGCGGTCTGCCGATTTTCTATACCTCAGCCGATTCGGTATTCCAGATTGCCTGTCATGAAGAGACCTTTGGTCTGGAGCGCTTACTGGAGCTGTGTCAGATCGCCCGTGAAGAGCTGGCGGATTACAACATTGGCCGGGTGATTGCGCGTCCGTTTATCGGGCCGGGCAAGGGCCAGTTTGAGCGTACCGGTAACCGTCGTGATTTGTCAGTCGAGCCACCATCGGCGACTGTGCTGCAAAAGCTGGTCGAAGAGAAGCAGGGCAAGGTGGTGTCGATTGGTAAGATTGCCGACATTTATGCCAACTGCGGTATTACCGATAAAGTCAAAGCGACCGGCATTCCGGCGTTGTTTGGTGCCACGCTGGAGCAAATTGCAGCGGCTGGTGACAACACGATTGTGTTCACCAACTTTGTTGACTTTGATTCAGCCTACGGCCACCGCCGTGATGTGGCCGGTTACGCCGCCGCGCTGGAATATTTCGATCAGCGTCTGCCACAGGTGCTCGAGCTGATGCAGGACGATGATGTGTTGATCCTGACCGCGGACCACGGTTGTGACCCGACCTGGCCGGGCAGCGATCATACCCGTGAGCATATTCCTGTGCTGGTGTACGGCAAAAAAGTGGCACCGGGCTCTCTGGGCCAGCGTGAAACCTTTGCTGATATCGGCCAGAGCCTGGCTGGCTACTTTGGCGTGTCGGCGATGGACTACGGCAGCAATTTCCTTTAATTGCTGACCTGGCGTGTGTCATTGCCAGGTAAAGATCGGGTTTCGCGGCGGCGTAAACCCGATTCTGCGCTTAGACTTGGATAAGGTCTGTTTTATTGAATAACAGTGGCCTTGAGTATAAGCGCGAAAGGAAAACACATATGGCGACTCCACATATCAATGCTGAACCGGGCGACTTTGCTGATGTCGTCTTGATGCCGGGCGACCCGTTGCGGGCCAAATACATTGCTCAGTACTTTTTACAGGATGTCCGGGCAGTGTGTGATGTACGCAATATGCTCGGTTTTACCGGCACCTACAAAGGACGAAAAGTTTCGGTCATGGGGCACGGGATGGGCATTCCGTCCTGTTCGATTTACGTCACTGAGCTGATTAAAGACTTCGGGGTGCGGAAAATCATCCGCGTCGGCAGCTGTGGCGCGGTCAGCGATGACATCAAGGTGCGTGATGTAGTGATTGGCCTCGGTGCCTGTACCGACTCGAAAGTGAACCGGATACGCTTTAAAGATCATGACTTTGCCGCCATCGCTGATTACAGCATGGTCAAAGCGGCCGAAAAAGCGGCGCTGGCGCGCGGGATTGAGGTGAAAATCGGCAATCTGTTTTCGGCCGAGCTGTTTTATACCCCGGATCCGGCCATGTTCGAAGTGATGGAGAAGTACGGTATCGTCGGTGTGGAAATGGAAGCCGCCGGTCTGTATGGGGTTGCGGCTGAGTATGGCGCGAAAGCCATGGCAATCTGCACGGTGTCAGATCATATCAAAACCGGCGAGCAGACCAGCTCAGAAGAGCGCCAGACCACCTTCAACGAGATGATTGAGATAGCGCTTGATTCAGTGCTGGTTGCGGATGCGGAAAAAGCTGCCAGAGCTTAGGTCTTTTGAGCTCTTGGTTTTTGAGAACTGGGGGCGAGAGCTCAGGCCGGGTCTTAGAGTTCCCCGGCATTTTTCAGCAGCAGGTTTTCGCCTTTATCTTTCGGCTGACGACGCACCAGCAGGGTCAGCAATACGCCACTGATAAAGCTCATCAGCAGCATCAGGTACATGTAGCGGTCACTTTTACGGTAGTGGTGGTCTGAAATGGCCGTTACTTTACCGGTTTCAAAGGTAATCCGTACAAAGCCGATCAGGCTGCCATCGTGCATCACAGGTTCAACCAGTTGCTGGCGGCCGATACTCGCAGTTTGCAGCGGCGTATCGAGCCCCAACACTTCACGCACACTCAGTGCCGAATCACTCGCGGCCAGTTTGACCCCTTCCGCATCATAAATGGTGGCATCAAACACCAGACGCTCAGAGGCTAACTGGTTAGTCAGCGCCAGCAGGCGCTCCTGATCCTGCTCGGCAATCATGCTGCTGGCCGATTGCGAAGCCTGGGTAATCAGGACCTTGGTCAGAGTTTCTAACTGGTTAGCCTGAATTCGTTCATTACCCTTGCTGATCACCACGCTGTTCTGAATTGTGATGAAAAACATCACGGCTATCAGGATAACAGCCAGCACCCGTATCACCATACGAAAGGAGAATAATGAACCATCCATACCGTTAACCTAAAGAAAAATAAACTCCGGCTCATATTGAGACTTGCCTTTTGAAATTGCAATAGGGTAACGTCAGGGAATACCAACAATGGAAAGTGGACATGGACGCTTTGACAACTTTATCTACCAAAAAACAAACAACCTTATCTATCAAAAAACATACAACGTTACTTAACCGTCTGCCTGAAACGCGTTTAGCTAACCGACTGGACAAAGCAAAAGCGAACTGGATTGTCTACGCACCGACTCTGACTGCGCAGCAATTTGAGGACATTGATTTCTTTACCGGTCATTTCAATGCCATTGTCGAATGCTGGAAAGTCGGGCATTACGAAGTGGCACTGATGTCAGGTGAACTGACCGCTGAGCATGAGACGATTCTCCAGGGATTGGAACTCGATTATGCACGTATCAGCGAAGTGCCGGATTTATCCAAGCCAGGATTGATTGTGCTGGATATGGACTCGACCGCGATTCAGATTGAATGTATTGATGAGATTGCCAAACTGGCCGGGGTCGGCGAAGAAGTGGCAGAAGTGACCGAACGTGCCATGCAGGGCGAACTGGACTTTGAACAGAGCCTGCGTCAGCGTGTCGGCAAGCTGAAAGGCGCCGATGCGTCGATCCTTGAAGCGGTGCGTAAAGAGCTGCCTCTGATGCCGGAACTGCCGGCTCTGATTGGCACTCTGCAGGCGCTGGGCTGGAAAACGGCGATCGCTTCCGGCGGCTTTACCTATTTCTCCGATCACCTCCAGCAGATGCTGTCACTTGATCACGCGCAGTCGAATACGCTGGAAATTGTTGATGGCAAGCTGACCGGTGAAGTACTGGGCGATGTGGTTTCAGCGCAGACCAAAGCGGAAATTCTGGCGGATCTGGCCCAGCAGTATGAGATTGAAATGCACAATACCGTGGCGGTCGGTGACGGCGCCAACGATCTGGTCATGATGGGCGTGGCGGGTCTGGGTGTGGCGTATCACGCGAAACCTAAGGTGGAAGCACAGGCGCAGACGTCAGTGCGTTTCTCGGCGCTGGGCGGCGTGTTGTGTATTCTGTCGGCCGGTCTGGTCAAGCAGCAGAAACTGAGCTGGCAGGCTAAGCCGTAAGCGAAGCGATAGGGCGCGAAGTCGTCCACTATACGCGGCAGCGGCCAGAGACTGCTGAACATAAAAAACGAGGCGATTGAGCCTCGTTTTTTATTGGTTTGTTGCAGGCTGTTAATCCTGCTTTTGAGTCCGGTGCCGTTTTACCGGGTCAGCTCAAGCCGGATCAGTACTTCTTCGGTGATATCGATGATTTCGCCAAATCCGGCCATGGCGCCGAGTTCTTTCTCCAGCGCCTTGGCATGTGGCATGCTGATCTGCGCCAGTTCGCCCAAATCGCTGCGCATCAGAGTGGTAAAAGGATCGAACACTGGTGCTGCGCTGATACGCAGCACAAACAGCTCGCCCAGTTCCAGAGCATGCTGAATAAACTGGATGCGATCTTTAATGTTGACGAAGTCGGTGATAAGGCGTGATTCGACCGATTGAATACGGGCACCGAATTTGGCCGCGGCAATATAGACTTCGTGATACTGCGGCTCCGCGCCGTCAATGCGCCGCATTGGCGTGGCGAGCAGCGTATTAGTGTGACCTTTGTAGATAGGTTCAAGCGTGATTTGGTTATCGTGGCCCAGTTTGGCCAGCAGCGCCAGATGCGGCGGCAACGGATAGTTGACCCCGATGACTTTCGGCCGCAGGTTAGCACCGACTTTTTCCACGAATACCGGCGCGCTGACAATCTTATCCAGCAGAATGTTATGCAGCCCTTCCAGCAGGTGGGCGCTCGGCAGCACTTCATCTTTACGCAGCATCTTGTCCTGGTTGTTCTCGATGATGCTGTTGAAAAACGCAATGCTTTTTAACGTCTGTGTGGTTTCCTCAACCATGAGCTGCAGTTTACGTCCTTCCGGGCCGACCCGGATCACGGTATACGGCAGGGCATCAAGCGGCAGGCTTTTGTCATACAAACGCAGTTCGCGGAAGTTGATTTGCGCGGTATCGCCGGCTTTGAGGTCAACCGCTTTATCCAGCACTATGCTCAGACCACGCTTGGACATATCAATGGTAAAGCCTTCAGCCAGTACGTTACCGTCGATGTGCAGTTGCAGCGGCGTTTTAAAGCGATAGCGCGGCTCGCGACGGCGTGAACGGGCATCGTAATAGATGTTAATCGGGGAGTGAGAAACTTTGCGCGGATGGCGGAACGGGGCCAGTTCATTACTCGCCAGGGCCGGCTTCTCGACCAGCAGATAATCTTTGGCGCTGGCACTGTCGGTGATTTCCTGCAGCATACCGCAATGGGTCAGAGCGCCGGAGCGATCCGCCAGTTCTCGGGAGTGGCTGGCAAGTTTCCTGACGTTCCTGATCTGACAGCTCAAATACCGAAAGACGAAACGCTTTCCAGCTGCTGCGCCGTGCGCCGATGTGCCAGAACAGGTGACGCTGATCGCGCGTCGCTTCCGGCATCATCATCGAAAAGAACAGCGTCTTCCCCTGGTGATCATGCTTGAATGCATACAGCACATTGCTGCTGCCGCGCAGACCATGTTTGGTCAGCTGATCCATACGCGCGCTATTGAACAGATTACTCAGTACCTGCTGATTACGTTCATCCTGCCAGTATTGCCAGATCGACTGGTTGTTTTCGGTCATCAGCACCAGCTCAAGCTCATTGCCGCTGAAAAACACCGGCAGGTTTGACGTATGTTTCAGATAGCTGTGCTCATAGCCGCGTGTGCGGGCGCGGATGATTTTATCCTGGTTGTCATGCTTGGCTTTCTGGCTGTTGTCACGCAGTGATTCAATGATGATGCGTTCGATGACATTCGTCTCAGTCAGCTTTAGAGTGCGCAAAAACTTGATTGCATCATTGTCATACGAGTCGTCAATTGCCAGAATACGGTATTCGATCGCCTGATCCAGGCCAAGTACCTCGGAGGTCTCGCTAAGTTCGGTAAACGTGACTGAAATAGTGTCGCCCAGTTTGTAGTCAAAAGCGGACGGGACTTTAAACTTGGCGCCGGAGGAGGAGAGGTCAATACTCAGGCCGTGCACGGTGTGCTTGCTGTTACGCAGAATGATTTTCACCTGCGACGATATTTTCAGCCGGTTTTCCTGACGTTTGAGATCGTAGCCGAGCTTGACCGGCTCAACTTCAAACGGGCTGTTGGGCTCGGTGATCTTGCCCTGATTGAGCGTGCCACGCTGTTTCATTACCCGGAAGTTGTTGCGGGTGTTATACAACAGGTCCCAGACACCTTCGGTGTAGCTGCCAAACCTTTTCACCCCTTTGTGATAAGTGTTAAAGGCAACATCATCCAGCCAGTGTTTGAGTCCGTCCAGCTGATACTCACGGCACTCCCCCTGGACACGGCCACGCAGATCAATGCTTTTAGTGCATGGCGTCATCAGGCGTTTGAGTTCCATCTTCACCAACAGTTTGACCGAAGGCGGATGACCTTCGGTCAGCTGATTGAGCAGTGACTCAAAATCAGGTGAGTGATAGGCCGGAATCAATTGTTCCGTGAACGAGAGTATTTCAGGTGGCTGCATAGTTTTCTGTTAGAGTGTCATTCTCATACTTGATACATCGGCCCCGCGGGCCGGATCTTTAGCAGTATGTTGCAGTGATTCATGAATTTATAAAAGCTGTCGCTTCACAGCTTTTAAACATTTTTCAGGTTTGAGGTTTAAGTTTTCATGGCTAAAGCTAAACGTGCCTACGTCTGTAATGACTGTGGGGCCGATTTTCCGCGCTGGCAAGGGCAATGTAACGCCTGTGGCGCCTGGAATACCATTTCAGAAGTGCGCCTGGCGGCTTCACCGCAGGCAGCACGCAATGAGCGCCTGAGTGGCTATGCCGGCAGCGCGACGGAAGCAGCGGTGCAGACGCTGGCGGAAATCAACCTGCAGGAAGTGCCGCGTTTCACCAGCGGCTTTAAAGAGCTCGACCGCGTACTCGGCGGCGGCATCGTTTCCGGGCGCGGCAATTTTGATTGGTGGCAGTCCGGGTGCGGGTAAATCGACCCTGTTGCTGCAAACCATGTGTCTGCTTTCGGCGCAGATGACGACCTTATATGTCACCGGCGAAGAGTCGTTGCAGCAGGTTGCTTTACGCGCTTCACGACTTGGCTTGCCTAAAGAGCATCTTAAGATGCTGTCGGAAACCAATGTCGATCGGATTTGCCAGATTGCTGAGCGCGAGCAGCCGCGCATTATGGTCATTGACTCGATTCAGGTGATGCATGTGGCTGACGTTCAGTCGTCACCAGGCAGTGTGGCTCAGGTGAGAGAAGCAGCGACGGCGCTGACCCGCTATGCTAAGCAAAATAACGTTGCGGTATTTATTGTCGGTCATGTGACCAAAGACGGCACGCTGGCCGGACCTAAAGTTCTGGAGCACATTATTGACTGTTCAGTCCTGCTCGATGGCGGCACTGACAGCCGTTTCCGTACCCTGCGCAGCCACAAAAACCGTTTTGGTGCGGTCAATGAGCTGGGGGTGTTTGCCATGACCGGTCAGGGCCTGCGAGAGGTGAGTAACCCGTCGGCGATCTTCCTGTCACGGGGTGAAGAAGCCACGTCGGGCAGCTCGGTGATGGTGGTGTGGGAAGGCACGCGCCCGCTGCTGGTGGAGATTCAGGCGCTGGTTGATTACTCCCAGCTGGCGAACCCGCGCCGGGTTGCGGTCGGTCTGGAGCAGAACCGTCTCTCTCTATTATTAGCAGTGCTGCATAAACACGGTGGTTTGCAGATGGCGGACCAGGACGTGTTCGTCAATGTGGTCGGCGGCGTTAAGGTGACAGAAACCAGTGCCGATCTGGCGCTGCTGATGGCGCTGCTGTCGAGTTTCCGTGATAAGCCACTGCCGAAAGATGTGGTGGTGTTCGGTGAAGTCGGTCTGGCGGGAGAGATTCGTCCGGTCCCGAGCGGGCAGGAACGTCTCAATGAGGCCTTCAAGCACGGCTTTAAGAAAGCCATCGTACCGATTGCCAATATGCCGAAAGGAGGCATTGAGGGCATGCAGATTCACGGGGTGCGCAAACTGTCAGAAGCGATCAGCGCGTTTGATGAACTGTAACCAGAACATGAAGCATGTGTAACCCGAAGATAAGATAGTGTCACCACAACATGAGTGAAAGAGAGGCCGGGGTTGGTCCGGATGCGGGCGGTCAGAATATTTATCAGCGCTCCTCGCGTGATGGCGCGCTATCACCTATATTTCATCAGCAAAGACCAAATATTTCAGCAGGAATAACCGGGTCTATACCCCAACAACTTGGAGTTGCAGGTAGGCGGCAAATGAGTGAATCCCTATGAACATAGAGACACGATCTGATTGGGGTGAATGAATGCGGCCAACACCGCTGCAGCTTCAAGCAGGAAGGGTAAAAATATTTTTTTTCAGCAAATGGACGCAGGGGTATCAGTATTGACGGATTGTGATATACTCTGCGCGCACTTTATACCTTATTAACAGAGTAAGACAATGGCAGATTTATCGAAATACAGAAACATTGGTATTTTCGCGCACGTTGACGCGGGTAAAACCACTACCACTGAGCGTATTCTTAAGCTTACTGGTAAAATCCATAGAACTGGTGAGGTTCACGATGGTGAATCTACTACAGACTTCATGGAGCAGGAAGCAGAGCGCGGTATTACTATCCAATCAGCTGCGGTAACTTGTGAGTGGAAAAACCACCGTCTAAACGTTATCGATACTCCTGGACACGTTGACTTTACAGTAGAAGTATACCGTTCTCTGAAAGTTCTTGATGGCGGTATCGGTGTATTCTGTGGTTCTGGCGGTGTTGAACCTCAGTCAGAAACCAACTGGCGTTACGCGAACGAATCAGAAGTATCTCGTCTGATCTTCGTTAACAAACTGGACCGTATGGGTGCAGACTTCTTCCGCGTTGTAGACCAAGTGAAGAGCGTACTGGCTGCTAACCCACTGGTTATGACTCTGCCTATCGGCCGTGAAGACGACTTCGTAGGTGTTGTAGACGTACTGAACCGTCAAGCATACGTGTGGGACGAAACAGGTCTGCCAGAAAACTACGAAATCAAAGACGTTCCAGCAGACATGGTTGATCAGGTAGAAGAATACCGTGAAATGATGATCGAATCTGCTGTTGAGCAAGATGACGATCTGATGATGGCTTACATGGACGGCGAAGAGCCTTCTATCGAAGACATCAAACGTTGTATCCGTAAAGGTACTCGTGACCTGGCATTCTTCCCAACTTTCTGTGGTTCTGCGTTTAAAAACAAAGGTATGCAGCTAGTTCTGGATGCGGTTGTTGATTACCTGCCAAACCCAACTGAAGTTGAGCCACAAGATCTGACTGATCCAGAAACTGGTGAACCAACTGGTGAAAAAGCGATCGTTGACGCTGCAGAACCTCTGAAAGCGCTGGCATTCAAGATCATGGATGACCGCTTCGGTGCTCTGACTTTCATCCGCGTTTACTCAGGCGTAATGAAGAAAGGCGACACCGTCCTTAACTCAGCGACTGGTAAAACTGAGCGTATCGGCCGTATGGTTGAGATGCAAGCGAACGACCGTACTGAAATCACTTCAGCACAAGCTGGTGACATCATCGCAGTTGTTGGTATGAAGAACGTTCAAACTGGTCACACTCTGTGTGATCCAAAACACGAATGTACTCTTGAGCCAATGATCTTCCCAACTCCAGTAATCTCTATCGCGGTTTCTCCGAAAGATAAAGGTTCTACTGAGAAAATGGGTATCGCGATCGGTAAGATGGTTGCAGAAGATCCATCATTCCAGGTTGAGACTGATGAAGATTCAGGCGAAACCATCCTGAAAGGTATGGGCGAACTTCACCTGGACATCAAAGTAGACATTCTGAAACGTACTTACGGCGTTGAGCTGGAAGTGGGCGCACCTCAGGTTGCTTACCGTGAAACTATCACTAAAGCAATTGAAGATAGCTACACGCACAAGAAACAGTCTGGTGGTTCTGGTCAGTTCGGTAAGATCGACTACCGTATCAAACCAGGTGAGCCAAACTCTGGCTTCACTTTCAAATCAACTGTAGTTGGTGGTAACGTTCCTAAGGAATTCTGGCCAGCAGTTGAGAAAGGTTTTGAAGGCATGATGGCGCACGGTGTTCTGGCTGGCTTCCCTACTCTGGACGTTGAAGTAGAACTGTTCGACGGTGGCTTCCACGCAGTTGACTCATCTGCAATCGCATTTGAAATCGCAGCGAAAGGCGCATTCCGTCAGTCTATGCCTAAAGCAGGCGCGCAACTTCTTGAGCCAATCATGAAAGTTGACGTGTTCACTCCAGATGACCACGTTGGTGATGTAATCGGTGACCTTAACCGTCGTCGTGGTATGATAAAAGACCAACAAGCTGGCGCAACTGGCGTACGTATCAAAGCAGACGTTCCTCTTTCAGAGATGTTCGGCTACATCGGTACTCTGCGTACTATGACTTCTGGTCGTGGTCAATTCTCTATGGAATTCGAACGCTACGCAGCATGTCCAGCAAACGTTGCTGAGAAAGTTATCGCTGAAGTTAAAGAGCGTAACGCGAAGAAGTAATTCTTTAAGTTAAGCGCTTTAAAGCTAAGTAATAACAAAGCCCTGTTAGTGTAAGCTAACGGGGCTTTTTCTTTTCTTTTTCATTAGCGGAATTGTTCTTTTTCATTAGCGGACTTGCTGCTTTTCGGCTTTGTTTCTGCTGTGAAGTTACAGATCAAACCGGGTGTCACGCACTTCGCCCCGATAAGGGTAACGCTGCTGAAACTGGTTGATTTGTGCTTGCAGCCAGCGGTGAAAAGCCTGAATTTTCGGCCGTTTAAAGTAACCATTGGGCGCGCACAGATAGAACTGGAATCTGGGTTTTAACGCCACATTACCAATCTGTACCAGCTTGCCTTCTTCGATATAGCGACACACGGTCGCATGTTTTACCAGCGCCACGCCCTGTACCGCTAAAGCGCCTTCCAGCACAAACTGGGAGCCGTTGTACTGCAGCGTCGGCTGACTGCCGGGCAGGCCGACATTTTTCAGCCACAATCCCCAGTCCATATCCGGCCAGATATCTTCAATCAGTTCCGCTCTGACCAGATCCTCAAGCTGATAGATTTGATGTTGCTGCTGATAAATCGGGTGGCAAACCGGATACAGGACTTCGTCCATCAACCACTCTGAGCGCACGTTTTTATAGTCGCCGCCGCCGTAGCGGATACAGACATCGACACTGGAGTCCTGAAAATTGACCAGTTCACTGGTGGGTTCGATCAGCAGTGAAATATCCGGGTTATGGGTGCGAAAATCACCGATCCTCGGTACCAGCCAGTGCTGGGCAAAAGAGGGCAGGGTAGAAATTGACAGCTGGTGAGGGGAGGGATCCTGATTGATAAGGCGAATGCCTTCCTGCAGGTGAGCAAAACCTTTTTGCGCCTGCAGATAGAGCACGTTGCCTTCGTGAGTGAGCTGAATCTTACGATGTTGGCGGATAAACAGCTCTGCACCGAGCCACTCTTCGAGCAGGCGAATCTGCTGGCTGACCGCTGCTGGCGTGACAAACAATTTCTCCGCCGCCAGCTTAAAACTGCCGGACTCAGCGGCGGTATAAAAATAGAACAGTCCCTGCAATGGCGGTATACGCTCGCTCACATTAGTTTTCCTTAACTGAATGGCAAAATCTATCGTTTGTGGAAATAGCCGTTAATGACGATTATTGGTCACATCCAATCAGGGTTCAAGGGGGACTTATGAAGGCTGTGAATCTGGAAAACATCTGTGTAGAGCACAACACTACATCCAACTGGATTAATTCAATCTTAAGTCAGATGCGGTGGTGGAGGCATAACTATCGTACCCGCCGCCAGTTAGCTGAGCTGCCGCCACATTTGTGGAAGGACTTAGGGCTTGAACCTGATCAGGTCGCGACGGAAGTGCATAAACCGTTCTGGCGTTAAGCTGATGGTGAAAGGTTTAACTCCCGGCGCAGCCAGTCACTGAATGCTTGAATTCGCGCTGCGCGGGAAGAGGAGGGATCGCTGATTAGAGTGTAACGCACGCCGGGAGTCAGGCCGATATCGAACGGTTTGACTAACACCCCGCGTTGCACATAATCATCGGCCAGGCTGTCGGTGGCCAGGCACGCGCCGTGTCCGGCGATCACCGCATTAAGCGCCATGTCAAAGGTGCTCACTTCCATCCACTGCATGGTCTCTTTGCTGACGGCCACACCTGCGGTGGCAAACCATTCGGACCAGGGAAAGCTTTGTGAATCGAAGTGGATCAGCCAGCATTTGAATAACTGGTCCGGATGAGTCAGCTGCAGCGATTGCGCCAGTTGCAACGAACAGAAACGGGTAAACCGGCTCCTCATGGAGAAACTCCTGCACCAAGCCGGACTCAGTGACATCTTCGTCACCCTGCCAGATCGCCACATCAATGGCGCTGTGACGGATATTCGGGCTGTCACAATCGGTGATGAGACGAATCGGAATGTACGGATGTTCCATGGTAAAGCGCCATAAACGCGGCATCAGCCAGCGTGAAGCAAAAGAAGGCGGAGTACGTACACACAATATTCCTTCCAGAGGTTCATTCTGAATCTGGTTCAGCCCGGTAATGATGCGTTCAAAGCCCTGACTGACTTGCAGATACAGTTGCTGGCCTTTTTCAGTCAGCAACATTTCCCGTCCTTGGCGCATAAACAGCTTACAGCCCAGTTGCTGCTCTAACTGGCGCAGTTTCTGACTGACCGCCGCCTGAGACACAAACAGCTCTCGGGCCGCTTCACTGTAACTTTGATGGCGGGCCGCGGCTTCAAAAAAGCGCAGCCCGGAAAGATGACGCAGCCGGTTGTCCATAACTCCTGCTTATATTACCTGTCGTGAATGATCGTTCGTTTCTATGCGGGAATATTTCCATAATACGGCTAACAGAGCAGCAGGTACAGGAAGTAAATATGACAACAGACACGAAACGCTTACGCTACCGTTTCAGATTAGGCCCTATAATCTCAGGCTTATGGCGTAGGTTGACGGGAAAACGCAGACAGCAAGAGCTGACGTTGCCGCTCAACGATCACTTGCGAAATGACCTTGGTTTGCAAGACCAGCCTCAGCAGACTCGTGATTACCGGGATTATCTGTAACGAGTACTATAAAGCTGAGTTATCGTGTTTAAAAAGTAAGGGAGCCGATTGGCTCCCTTGCGTTGTATTTGGGTAAGACTATTCTTCCCAAAGCTACTCTTCCCAAATCACGAGTTGCCCTTTCGGCCAGTTCTGACCGGTTTCGTGATATTTCTGCTCCAGCACGTGACGTTTGATTTTCAGGGTTGGCGTGAGAATGCCGTTTTCAATGCTCCACGGTTCTTTGATCATTAACACGCCTTTGATTTGCTCGTGTGATTCCAGTTCGGCGTTCATTCTGGCAATGACTTTCTCGGTGCTGCGTTCATAGCGCTGGCGATTAAAGTTAGGGAAGCTGTGCGGAACCACGAGCAGAATTGGCGCAGGCAGCCCGAGGCCTATCAAACACATCATCTCTACCCGGCTATATTCAAACAGCTTTTTCTCGATCGGTACCGGTGAAACAAACTTGCCTTTGGCGGTCTTGAAGGTGTCTTTTTTACGTCCCTGAATCGAGAGGAAACCATCACTGTCCAGCGAGCCGATATCACCGGTATGCAGCCAGCCCTGGCTGTCGAACGACTCTTTGCTGGCAATATCATTTTTGTAATAACCGGCGAACATTCCCTGGCTGAGCACCATGATTTCGCCGTCATCGGCAATTTTTATTTTTACCCCCGGCCCGGCGTTACCGACGGTCCCGATTTTATCGGCCCGGAACGGGTAGTTAAGTGTGCTGTACGCAAAGGATTCCGTCATGCCCCAGGCTTCGGTGATATTGAGCCCCAGGCTGTGATACCACGCGAGTAACGCCGGTGACACCGGTGCAGAACCACAGCCCAGAAACCCGAGCCTGATCCAGTCCAAGACCTTTGGCGATTTTCTTTTTGACCAGCGAATTGATCAGCGGAATTTTCAGCAGCAGATTTAATTTTGCCTGCGGTAGCTTATCCTGAATACGTTGCTGGAACAGCGTCCACAGACGAGGTACGGAGATAAACAGCGTCGGGCGCTGCATTTTGACATCGTCAATAAAGGTATCGAGCGATTCCGGAAACGCGGTCGGTACGCCGCCCATCACGGAAGAACCAAAGATATAAACCCGTTCGGTAATATGAGCCAGCGGCAGATAAGAGAACAGGCGATCATTGGGTTCAATGCCGATATGGTTGATCAGTTGCTGTACCGACCAGCAGAATCCGCCGTAGGTCAGCATGGCACCTTTAGGCACCCCGGATGTGCCGGATGTGTAAACCAGCGACATCAGTTTGTCTTCGCTGTGCTGAGGACGAAATTCACTTGGCGCATGTTCAGCAATCAACTTGGTGTAGCGATGCTGACATTTTGGCGCAGAGTCATAGGGCAGTGAAATCGTGATTAAGTCAGGCAGATTCGCCAGCACCTGTTCGGTTGCTTTGGCGTCATCCAGTTTACCGGCAATCAGGATTTTACTCTCACTATGGGTGAGACAGTATTCGATAGTCTCGGCACCTGCGGTCGGGAAAATGGGTACACTGACAAAGTCACCCAGCATCATGGCCAGATCGCAGATAAACCATTCAGCGCAGTTTTTCGAGACCAAGGCGATTTTATCGCCGGGCTCGGCACCGAGTGATTGTAAAGCCGAGACCAGTCGCAGCGCCTGTTCGGCCACTTGCGCAAAAGTAAAAGTGACAAACTGGCGGTTAATCATCTGTTTGAGATAAATTTCGTCCGGACGCTCATGCGCCCATTTTAAAATCATCTCGTCGGGTGTGTGGAGAGCACAGTTTGATTTGCTCAATGTGTTAGGTTGGATCATTCTCTAACTCCTGGCCGCTTGCCTGTCCGCCTGTCTTCAGAAAGTTCAGATCGTCAGGAAAGTCAGCATTGGTTTGGCAAAACTTATATCCCCTTCCTACTTGAAGCCGCAGCGGTGTTGGCTGCATTCGTTCACCCCAATCACATAGTGTCTCTATGCTCATGGGGATTCACTCATTTGCCGCCTACCTGCAACTCCAAGTAGTTGGGTATGGTTGTTGTTATGTTAAATTTTTGTTAACTTTAGCAGTAAGCACTGTGCAAATAAAGCCTTAATTACACGCACTTATACCCAAAGTGTTACCAGTGGTAAGCGCCTGATCAGGCGTTTAGCGCGAATGAAGCTGGCGAAAAGCGCCGGGGCTGATCCCGGTTTTCTTTTTAAAGATACGCGAGAAGTAAGACACATCCCGGTAGCCGCATTGATAAGCGATAAAAGCGATTTTGGCATTCTTCTCATCCACCAATAATCGCTTGGCCATAGCGATACGTTTGTCGCAGATGTAGTCGCGAAAGCTGACTCCAATCACTTTGTGGAAGCGTTTTGAAAAGTAAGAGACGGAGTAGTGGCAGTAGCTGGCGATGTCCTCTTCACGGATTTCTTTAGTAATATTCAAATCAATATAACGCAGAATATCTAACATCTCTTTACTTAGACTATTTGGCGATATAGGCGAGTGCAGAACTTGTTGCTCGACGCTTTGCTGGTCAACGTTATTGTTAAGCTTCTCGCAAATACCAGAAATAACTATCGAGGGTTCATCTTCACTGATATCGAGCAGGGCCAGAACGGATTCTTGGTGGCCAATACTGTTTTTGTATGAGCCATCGTGAATAATGATCAAGTACTTGTTTAAATTCATGCAGATCTTGAGTGAAGTCAGCAGTAAGCCTTGGCTGCGATCCTTCTGATAAAAAAACAGCGCGTAAGAGACATCCGGTTCACTGAGGACCGAGACATCACTGCCATGCTCAACCACATCGAAGTAGTGCTTACACACGTCCTGAAACCCGCCTTGGGAGCGTCGTCAGCGGGCTACCTAACCAGTGACCCTGATATTTTCCTACCATACCGGATTCTCACACCACAGATTTTCACACCAAGGTTCTAAAGTCATAGCTTCTTCTAAAGTTATAGCTTCGAAAGCCATAGATTCTAAAACCACACTCGTTGCCACCCGAGAAAGCAGAGGCTTTATTCTAAGCCTAGAATTAAGACAAAAAAGTGCAAACAAACGTCCCAATGTCTTAGGTCAAATAATTGGTTTAGCGCACATTTCCAAGTGATCATGAGTTGAATATGCACTGTAACTTTATTGTGTTTGTTTCACTACTGAGAACATTATTAGGTGCGGTTTATTGTCGCTCTGCCGATGAATATCACGATATCTATCAATAAAAAGTGTGATCAATTACCACTAAAGGGTATTAATGAGATGTTGTGCCAAATATTTCCAGTCCTTAAATGGTTTTTAAATCAATAGTTAGTAAGTAATTTGTTATTAATTGGTTAAAAAAGTACCAAACCCTGACAAAAAAGTCCTAACTGCTACTGATAGAACTATCTAAATTGAATATGAACATTCAATGTGTCAGGAAGGAGACCAAATCATGAATAAGTTCACTCAAGCGATTAAAAACTTTTGGCAAGATGAAGAAGGGTTGACGGTAGTTGAGTATGTAATTGGTGCCGGTTTATTAGTAGTAGCCTTAGCTGGCCTGTTTGCAACAATGGGCACCCAATTAGAAGCCAAAATAACAGCTATTATTGGAAATATTGCTGACGGTTCATAGACTGATTTTTAGATATCAACACACAGCCAGAGAAGAATATGACTCTTAATCTACACTAGGTTCGAAGGTGGCAATATGGTTATGGATATATCGCTCTGGCTTCTTTTATTTGTAGTAGGTGTTAATGATGCAAAAGAGCATCGTATCCCTAATTATTTGCTTGGCCTGATTGCACTGCTTGTGACATTAAAGCTCACAATTTTAAAAGGAGATGTCGATACATTTCTTCTTCATCTCCTTTCAATGTCTATGTTTTTTTCTATAGCCCTGTTATTCCACCTGTGCGGCTGGATGGCACCAGGTGACGTAAAGTTACTAGCTATAGTTGGATTTATTTTTGGCTTTAATGATTTAATGAACTTAGTTTTTTGTATAGGTCTTAGTTCTATATTTTTAGGTTGTATGTATTGGATTTTAAACAAAATTATAATATTTAACAAAGAAATAAGTATTGACCGTTTTTTCAAGGCCTTACTTTACTCTAGTGCTAAACCATATCGGAGTTTTATTGTTTGCGACCTGAAAGATAATCGGCTGGTAATGCCATTTGCTCCAGTTGTTGTCTGTGGAATAGCTTTAGCACAATACTTACATTTTTCGTTTTGAACTTTGTGTGACAAAGATTAGAAACCAAGGAGTCAGTCAATGGGCACATTGGTTAAAGATAATATTCATCGAACGGTTTTAACGCCACAAGCCAAAGCTCCAGAGGTGCCAGTAAGTTTTGGTGACTTGAAAGTACCGAAAGCAGTACTGGAAAACTTGGTGTTAAAGCATCTCTCTGCTTATCCCAAAATCGATGTTCTGCAGCTGAGCAAGTATTTATGCATCAGCAGCCACCTTGTGGAAGAGTTGCTCGCCTTACTGAGACTGCGTTCATTGGTAGAGGTATTTCAGGCAGAGTCACACTCTACTGTCGGCCATGTCAGATACGGTTTATCTGAGGCTGGTGGACGGGAAGCCGAGCGTGCATTTTTAAGAGACGCATATATAGGGCCGGCTCCGGTTTCGCTGGATGATTATAATCAGATGGTTTCGGCTCAGGATGTGCGTTTCTAAGATTATTACTCGTCCGGATGTCGAACACGCTCTGAGTGATGTCTATGGTTCAGAACGGTTAATTTCGGTGTTGGGACCGGCGATTAATTCAGGGCGGGCACTGTTACTCTATGGAGATGCGGGGACCGGTAAAACTTTTGTCGCCACCCGATTGCTCAACTCGCTCAACACATCGGTTTATATACCACATGCCGTGTATGCAATGGGCAATGTTATCAAAGTTTATTCTCAGCAGCACCACGTCCGAGTTGAAGAAAGTAAGTGCTTAGATTCTTTGTCTTTTAGGGATCAACATGATCAGCGTTGGGTATTGTGTGAGAGGCCGAGTATCCAGGTCGGTGGTGAGCTGACCATGGAGATGCTGGAAGTGAATCATACTGAGCACAACAGAGTCTGGATGGCACCGCTGCAGATGATGGCCAATAACGGTATTTTCATCATTGATGACCTGGGCCGTCAACCGTTTCCGGTCGATGCTATTCTCAACCGTTGGATTGTGCCGATGGAGTATTTTTATGACTATCTGTCATTGCCAAACGGTCAACAAGTGACTATCCCTTTTATACTGACTTTAGCTTTTTCTACTAACTTGGATCCGGAAAAGATCAGTGACCCTGCGTTCTTGCGTCGGCTAGGATATAAGATTCAGTTCCATCCTCTGGAGAGAACCGAATACCACGCCTTGTGGGAAGATATGGCTGCAACCAAAAATATGACTGTTCAATCATCGTCTTTTGATGCGCTTTATGATTTGCATCGTCGGCATAACATAGGATTTTATCCCTGCCTGCCAAAAGACTTACTTGGGATTAGTCGAGACATCGTTGCTTTTGAAGATACTCAACCCGTTGTTACGCCAGAAATTTTGCAGCGCGCCTGGGAGGTTTACTTCACCGCTGATGGGAAAGGAGGAGGTACCAGATGAGTCGCAATCAAGTGGTTTTATTACTGTTGGTCTCAATATTGTTGGGACTGGGAGCGGTGTTTTTCGCCAAGCAGTGGATGGATAATCAGGTTAGGCCCACAACCGAAGTTGAAGTGGTAGAACGTGTGCCAGTTATTGTTGCCGCTACAGAGATACCGGTGACGACGGTGATTGAAGCGCAGCATCTGACAACACGTCTAATAGAGAAATCCTGGACTAATGACAATCAGTTTAGTGATACGGCGGATGTTATAGGAAAAATTGCTTCTGAGGCTTTGTATCCGGACGAAATTGTACTGAACCAAAGGTTAAGTATTCCTGGTGAAGGTGCCACTCTCGCTGCTGTTCTGCCCGAAGACAAACGTGCAGTAACGATTCGAGTTAATGATGTGATTGGCGTGGCGGGTTTTTTGTTACCGGGCAACAAAGTGGATGTGTTGAGCACTGTTAAATATGGTCAGAACTCCGCGAATACAGATACGGTTCTAAAGGACATTAAAGTTTTGGCAGTTGACCAGACCGCGCGTACCAGTGATAACAAGCCTGTTATTGTGCGTGCTGTAACCTTAGAAGTTTCCCCTAAAGAAGCTGAAAAGCTTTTGAGTGCCAAAAGTAAGGGTGACATCCAACTCGCACTGCGCAATCCCCATGCCATCGAACCTAAAGTGGTGAAATACGTTCCGCCACCAAGCGTTACTATTATTAAAGGGACTGATACATCCAATGTGCGTGTAAGGAATTGAGGTGAGTTATGAAAAACATTTTAGTCATTCTGGCTGTGTTCTTTACATTCAGTACTTGGGGAGCAGCGACTCAGAGCGGTAAAGTTGTCACCGTTTCCGCATCACAAATCGACCCATGTGGTGCTACAGGGCAACGCTAGTCGAGTTTCTTTAGGCGACCCTGAAGTACTGGATATAGTGATGCTAAAATCCAACGAGCTGTTTTTGATTGGTAAAAAATTGGGTTCAACCAACCTGATGGCTTGGGATCGCAGAGGACAGTTAATTGAGTCAATCAATATTGAAGTGACTCATGATGTGAATAGCTTGAAAGCCAAGCTTTACGAATTTTTACCAGATGAAAGTATCGCCGTACACAGCTCGCAGAATCGTCTGATACTGAGCGGTCAGATCAGTTCTCAAGATAAGATGAATGTGGCGTTGCGTTTGGCTGAAACCTACGCTGCGGGGGAGTCAGCAGACAAAGAGACCGACTCGCGCAATAAAGAGGCGGAAAAAACCGGCGTAGTTAATTTGATGAGTATCGGCGGCGCGCAACAGGTGATGTTGGAAGTCACCGTTGCTGAAGTACAGCGCAGCCTGGTACGCCGTTTTGACTCTAATTTTCATTTCTTTCAAAACAACGGTAAATTTTCCTGGGGTGGCACATCGGCTGGTGGTTACATTGATGACATAGCCCCTGGTGTGATTGGCCCGGTGTTTAACTCACCAACCATCGAAGGCACCGGATTGCTGTCTACATTTATTGACGGAGACACTCTGTTTACCCTGGCGCTGGATATCGCTAAAGAAAATGGTGTGGCGAAAGTGTTAGCTGAACCAAATTTGACGGCATTAAGTGGCGCTAAAGCTGAGTTTCTGGCGGGTGGCGAATTTCCTATCCCTGTGCCTGATGACGATGGTATTACCATTGAATATAAACCCTATGGTGTCGGACTGAAATTTATCCCCACTGTACTGAGCGATAAAAAAATTAACCTCAATATGGCAGTGGATGTCAGTGAAATTGCCAGTTCAACCACTTTGACCTTCACACCTACAGGTTCTAATGCTGCTTACTTTATTCCGCCCATTACCCGTCGAAGCGCTTCCTCTACTCTTGAATTGGCGGACGGACAAACTATCGGTATTGCCGGTTTGCTGAGTGAGAACGTGCGTGACTCTATTTCTAAAATGCCTGGTTTGGGTGATATTCCATTATTGGGGCAGCTTTTTAACAGTCAGGAATATATCTCTGGTGAAACTGAACTGGTCATTCTGGTGACTCCAAGATTAGCTAAACCGATTGATCGCTCTAAAGTAACGCTACCTACGGATGCCTTTGTTGAGCCTACTGATATGAAGTACTACTTACTCGGTCAGGGAGCGTATCTGGCTTCACCCGGGGATGTAAAACGCACTCGAGCCTCTTCCTCCTATGACTCTGCTGTCACTGCAGGTAAAGGTGGATCAGAAGGCTCATTCGGCCACGGGTTATAGGGAGATAACAGTATGAAAATGACGCTACTGATCGGTATGGGGATCACGTTGGTCATGAGTGGATGCGCTAACCAGAATCATGTTGGGGTGCAAAAACTAGGCGGACATGTTGCTCAAATCAAAACTTTGCAAACCTACAACCCGAATGCGACTCAAGAGAATATGGTAATTATTCCCGATGGTAATGGCGAGCGTATGGAAGATGCCTACAGTATCTACACGGGTAAAAAAAGTGAAGACCTAAAAGGATCATCGACCAGTCAGATCATTACTGGTTTTTAACCCGGAGAGGGTGCTATGAAAACTCAAGTTAAACCTAAACGTTCGGCTCCAGGACACAAAGGAAGCCAGCGCCAACAAGGTGTGGTGGTTGTGATTGTTACCATTGCATTGTTGGCTATGCTTGGTGCGGCTGCACTAGCCATTGATATTAATCATGCGTTTATGAATCGGACGAAACTACAAAACGGAGTGGACGCAGCTGCTTTGGCTGCAGCCGTTGTTTTAAATAAAAGTGGCGTTGACCAGAAACGCGGTTCAGAATGCGGCCAGCCAGGCAGCAAAAGATGCATTGACTAAGATGGCGCAGTCTTCCGGAAATACTGAAGTGACGGTGCCGGATGCGAATATCGCAGTGACTTTCAATAACGACTCTCGCTTTACCGGCGGTAGCTGTGTGCTGGGAGGTGATTGCTATGTGCGTGTGGCTGTCAGTGACCTGACATTGCAAAGTTTTTTCATCCAATTATTCACTGACACCAAAGCGATTAGTGCTAGCGCTGTTGCCGGCCCCAGTGCTGGGGGCGATACCTGTAATGTCGTGCCGATGGCTATCTGTGCTAATGATGCTACGAATCAAGAGACCGCAGGTTTTGAAGACGGGGTCAATTATGAAATCAAACTAAGCGAAAACAACTCTGAGATGGGGCCGGGTAATTTTCAGTTATTAGATTTGGAAGTGGATGACAGCGAATCGAAAAATGCACAAGACAACCATATTCGTAATCAATTGGCGGGCAACTTCCAAGGCTGCGTTGGTAAAAATGACATTGTGACGACTAAGCCAGGTAATACGATTGGTCCTGTCGGGCAAGGTATCAATACCAGATTTGGCGAATACAAAGGCGGAACAAGTAGTAGCGAATTTACTTCTGATGGAGTAACTACTGAAAACATTACCCATGATGAGTATTTAGCCAACGATTTACACAATGGACGGAGAGAAATTGCAGTGCCGATTGTCGATTGCACTTCTCCGAGTTCTGGCAGCCAGGATTTCTCTGTGGTTGCCGTCGGTTGTTTTTTCCTGGTTGAGAAAGCGCCTGATAACAATAGCGGTAAAGACTCCATTGTGGGTGAGTACATGTACGACTGTACGGTGCAAAACAGCCATAACGATGGTGAAAGTAATACTGGTGGCTCTTATCGTATCGTTTTATACAAAGATCCTTTAAATGAGGATTCATAAATGAAAACGATGCGCGTGAAAAATATTAAAGGATTAGCCTCGATTGAGTTGTTGATTGTTTTACCCGTATTGTTGTTGATACTGGCAGCCATCGCTGAGTTTGGCAATGCCTTCATCCGTTACAACATTCTGAGTAAAGCAGTACAAAATGGTGCTCGCATGGCTGTCACTGAAGTTTACGGTACCGCGAAGGCGGAAAATATTGCTTCCGATGAGGAGATTAAGCAAGCGGTTATGTATGGGAGTCCACAGAAACGTAGTGGACGATACAACGCAGCCAATACTTGAGGCGATGACCGTGACTGTAACCTATAGTACGGGCGATGACTATGTTGTTGTGACTGGCACATATCCTTATCAGCCGCTGGTTGGTCCATGGTTAAACGACCTGTTATCTGATGTGACTTTGACGGCTTCTGCTGTGATGAGGGTGGCGCAATGAGGAGAAAACTAAGAACACAGCATGGTTTAACAGTGATTGAATTCACGATTGTGGCCACTGTTCTGTTAATTATTTTATTTTCAATTTTTGAAATTGCGGTATTTGTTTATTCATTACAGACACTCAATGATATCAGTCGGCGCTCGGCACGTATTGCCGCGGTCTGTGTTGTCAATGATAGTGAGATTAAGACTTTAGTGTTTAGTGAATGGACGCCGAAAGATTTTTCTGTTGATAACATAGAGATTAATTATCTTGATGAAGATGGAGATGTGATTGGTGATCCTGTTACCGGACATATCAGTATTCGTTATGTCAGATCCAGAATTATCAATTACGATTACGGGTTTTCTGGCGCTCTGGGCTTTCTAAGTGATAATGGGGTTATTACTGTACCGGATTTTCAGACGACACTGCCTGCTGAATCTTTGGGAGTATTAAGAGTCGACGATCCAGACGCTAAGACGGATTGTTAAGGAGGGGGCATGGGTGAAACAGTGCATTTATCTCGTGGTGAGAGCGAAAATATTCGTTTAAAGACCAATTTAACTATTTGGATTTTATACTCCAGCGATCGTTTTAAAATTCACCTCAGTGAAGAGTTGTCGTTGTGTCGAAACATCACTTTTAATGCATTTTCTTTGCATAGTGTGAAACAAGACAGCTTTAAGAGTTTTAACCCACCGGATTTGATTTTTGTTGAAACCGGGCCTAACTGGGCGCAAAAAATTGTTGAAATGCAAAACTATGACAGCCTGGAAGCTGACGATGGTTCTAACACATCACTGGTTGTGTTTGGTGATGAAAATGATAGTGGCGCGCTTAAAATAGCATTACGCATCGGCGCGACTGATTTTGTCTCTGATCAGGCTACTTTATCTGATTTAGTTCCACTTTTGAAAAATAGTGCGGAAGAAAAAATATCTGCACGAAAATTAGGTCAGTTGTTTGTGTTTCTTAATACAAAAGGTGGGTCTGGGGCAACTACTATCGCTTTAAATACTGCTGTAGAAGTTGCAATGCAATGTGATCATAAAGTGTTACTGCTCGATTTAGATATTCACTTCGGTGTCATTATGGATTATCTCAACATTAATCCGACCTACAGTATCAATGATGCGATTGCTAATGTTGCTGACTTGGATGAGATGTCTTTGCAGAGTTTAGTCTCAAAGCATCCGTCGGGATTACATGTTTTGAGTTTTAAGCATGAAAATCACAATGAAAACTTTGATAAAGCGATGCAGTTAGGAAAGTTAATTCCAACTTTGCGTGAGTTCTATCCTTATGTGTTTATAGATTTGTCGATGGGTGTTGATAGAATGTTCTCACCGGTGCTATCTCAAGCCGCTAAAGTCTTTATGGTGACTCAGCAAAACTTAGTGGGAATAAAAAATGCCTCGCGGATCGTTAAGTCTTTAATGATGGAATATGGTCTGTCAAAAGATCAAATCGAATTAATTATCAATCGATATGAAAAAAATCAATCGATAAAATTAAAAGATATTCAACAAACATTACCTGGTATGGAGACTCATAGTATTCCCAACGATTTTAAAGTCGCTATTGAGAGTGCCAATCTGGGTAAACCATTTGTTGAGCTGAAGAAAAACAGTTCAATTACTAAATCGATTATCGAACTTTCTCAGACTCTCGCGCCTGAAACTATCGAGCACAAAGGCTGGATAAAGCGATTGTTTTCATGATTCTTCGGAGGCTATATGTTCTTCAAGAGAAAAAATATCAATACGGAATTTCAAGATCAGTCTTTATCGGATTCAGCGATTGTTACCGATGTGTCTGAGCGAACAAGTGGATCTGAATATAAAAATGAGAACCAGTTGGAGCGCAAAGTTCGCGAAGCGGAATTAAAAAATCGAGAAATAGACGATGCGCGTAAGCAACTAGAGCAAGAGCTGTCCATCAAACATTTTTATCATAAACGTTTGCTTGAAACTTTAGACTTAGCACTGCTATCGAGTTTGGAAAAGGAGCGCGCAAAGAAAGACTTACATGATGCTATAGTACAATTGATGGCAGATGATCAGACACATGCACTAAGTGCAGAAGGACGTAAACGTGTTATTAAGCAGATCGAAGATGAGGTGTTTGGCTTAGGGCCGTTAGAGCCTCTCCTCAATGATCCTACAGTGTCAGACATTTTGGTTAATGGCGCTAAAAGTGTTTATGTGGAACGACGCGGTAAACTGGAAAGAACCCCCTACACCTTTTTGGACGATCGCCATCTGCGTAATATTATTGATCGCATTGTCAGTCAGGTTGGTCGTCGAATAGATGAAGCCTCTCCTATGGTTGATGCGCGCTTAGCTGATGGCTCTCGGGTTAATGCTATCATTCCTCCTCTAGCGCTGGACGGCCCTTCCGTATCAATTCGCCGCTTCGCGGTTGATAAGTTAACAATGGACAACCTTTTGGCTTTTAACTCTATATCAGAGCCGATGGCCTGTTTTGTAGAAGCTGCCGTTAAAGGTGAACTTAACGTACTAATCTCTGGGGGTACTGGTTCAGGTAAAACCACCACGCTGAATATTTTCTCCGGATTTATCCCCACAGAAGATCGAATCATCACGATTGAAGATTCGGCTGAGCTACAGTTGCAGCAACCTCACGTTGTGCGTTTGGAAACTCGTCCGGCCAACCTAGAAGGAAAAGGTGAAATTACCCAGAGGGAACTGGTTAAGAACTCGTTGCGTATGCGTCCTGACAGAATAGTCTTGGGGGAAGTTCGTGGTAGTGAAGCGGTTGATATGCTGGCTGCAATGAATACCGGCCATGATGGTTCACTTGCAACGATACACGCCAATACTCCACGCGATGCACTCAGTCGGGTTGAAAATATGTTTTCTATGGCGGGATGGAATATTTCTACAAAGAACTTGCGAGCACAAATTGCTTCAGCGATTCATTTAGTGGTGCAGATGGAGCGTCAGGAAGACGGTAAACGCCGTATGGTTAGCATTACTGAAATTAATGGCATGGAGGGCGATATTATTACTATGTCGGAGATTTTTAAATTTCAGCGCCTTGGAATGGATGAAAATGGCAATGTACTTGGTTATTACACTGCAACTGGTGTCGTGCCACAGTGCCATGATTCATTGTCGAAAAGAGGTTTCCATTTGCCGCATGAAATTTTTAGCGAGGCACACCGTTAGAAACAGGAGGTCTCTATGCAAGATTTAACCATGTTTTTAGTTTTGCTATTTTTTGCCGTGGTGATTATTTCACAAGCATTATTACTACCAGCTGCTGGTAACAAAGCAAAACATAAGCAATTAGCGAGTCGTTTGAAAGAGAGCCAGGCTAACCTCGATGCAGAAAGTCGTTCTTTACTACAGGAGCATTATCTAAAAAGTTTAACACCTCTTGACCGTAAGTTAATACAGATTCCATTACTAGCATCGTTTAAGAAAAATCTTGAATTATCAGGTCTTGACTGGTCATTGTCCCAGACGTTAGCGGTGACTACGCTTTTAAGTGTTGGGGCTGGTTTCGTATTATTGATACTTAATCAGATTTGGTATTTGTGTTTAGCCGCTGTTGCTTTTGTTTGGGTTGCAGTACATCTTTTCGTGCATAAGAAAATTTCAGATCGACTCGCTAAATTTGAAGAACAATTACCTGACGCGATTGATATCATTCGCCGTATGTTACAGGCAGGTCAGCCAGTGAGTCAGGCCTTCAAAGAGGTCGGAGATGAGATGCCATTACCTATAGGCGTTGAATTTAGAAACACGTTCAATTTACTTAATTACGGCTATGATATGCGATTAGCAATTATGCAAATGGCTGACAGAAACTCCTACTGTGTCAATGCTGGCATTTTCCAGCGCCGTACTGTTACAGAAGGAAACCGGTGGTAATTTATCCGAAAATTTGGACAAAGTGTGCAAAGTATTACGTTCTCGTTTTAAGCTAATGCGAAAAATAAAGACTATTTCAGCGGAAAGCCGTATGTCTGCCTGGATATTGGTATTATCACCATTTGTATTATTTATTGCTATGTCACTATTTAAGCCTGAATTTTTAGCTCCATTGTATGAAGATCCGAGAGGGATTAATTTAATTACCTATGGTGTAGTTAGTCTTTTTTTTGGTGCTTTATGGATGAGAAAGATAATAAACTTTGAGGTGTGATATGGAAAATATTATGGCTGTGTTGTCTTCCATTCAACTTTCACAGAGAAACATTTTATTTGCTCTGATAATGATTTCAACTATGTTGCTATTTTTTTCAGTAGCTTTGCTTATCTCTGGTCGTAGGACCAAGATTAAACGCCAATTGAGTGAAATAAGACAAGAGAATCAGGTTGGTTCTCCCAGTTTAAATAAGATTAAAAATAGTAAAATCAGTAATACACTTGAATCTATATCTCCTATGTTTTCTCCCAAAGATATCAAGGAAAGAGATAGTGTTCGTCACCAATTAATGCACGCAGGTTTTCATAGCGCTAGTGCGCTAAATGTTTACTATGCAGTAAAAACAGCTCTTACATTAGCGGCAGTCGCCCTGAGTGCATTGGTGTTTTTTTTATTCCCCAATACTGAGAATCTCCTGTTAATTATTGTTACCTCTATCGCTGTTGGTCTTTTTGGTCCCAATGTTGTTTTAAGGCATTTAGTTAAGAAAAGAAAATCAAAGATTAGAGGGGGCATAGCTGATGCTCTCGATTTGTTGGTGGTGTGTACTGAGTCTGGTTTGGGCTTTAATGCTGCCTTGCGCAGAGTTGCGGATGAATTGGTGATTTCTCACCCAGAGTTGGCGGATGAACTTGATACTGTTTGCGCTAAAATTAAGGCGGGTGTGGAAGTTCCTCAGGCGTTAGCTCAACTAGTTGAACGGACAGGTATCACAGAGATTAGCGGATTAGTAAGCATGTTAGCGCACGCATCTCGGATTGGCGGTAGTCTGGCTCAAACATTGCGTGATTATACTGAAGACTTTCGTGACAAACGTAATCAAGAAGTCGAAGAGATCGCTGCTAAAATCCCAACAAAGATGATCTTTCCGCTGTTACTTTTTATATGGCCATGTTTCTTTATTGTTGCTGTCGGCCCTACCATTCTTTTCTTGTTAGTCTATTTTAGTTCGTAGAGGAGAGGTTTATGAGATATAAAGTTGTTGCTCTTTGCGTAAGTATTCTAGCGGGTTGTGCTAACCAATCCCCCCAACCTAAACCTTTCGACAACGCCCTTTACGATGGTCGTCCGGTCGAAACGCTAAGTTCTGACGCCGCGCCGATGACTGAAACTGAAGCGATCAAACGTGGCGACTATGCGCTGAAAAACAATAATACCGACTTAGCTCTGTATGAGTACCTGCGTTTCTCTGGATTTCCCTGACACGCAATATCGTGACAAAACCTTGTATACCGTCGGTCGGATTCACCAATCACGTGGCAACCTGGATTTGTCCGAGCAAGCTTATCTGCTCGCTCTGGAGGCAAACCCAAATAATATTCAGGTTTTGGAACAGTTGGGCTCCAATTACACCAAGCAAGGCGATACCAAGCAGGGGGAAAGTTACTTTTTACGTGCCATCAATGCCGACCAACTACGCTTGGCAAGCCGCAATAAACTGGATAGTTCCAACGTTTCTGTTGAACAGATCGATAAGTTGAGCAGTGATGATAAGTCACCGGCGTTGGCTTACATGGGATTGGGCATTTTATATGATGTCAAAGCCAGCCATGATGTGGCGAAAGGTTTCTATCGACATGCACTGCAAATCGAGCCTAAATCGAGTAAGGCGCTGATGAACATGGGCTACTCGTACTACATGAGCGGAGAGTATGCGCCGGCTAAACGTTATACTCAGGCTGCTTTAGAGCAGGACAGCAGTAACCAGAGAGCGCAGAACAATCTGGCGTTGATTTATCTGGCCGAAGGTGAAGCTCAGCGTGCGCTTAACGTGTTTATGCGTTTTATGGATGCACCGGAAGCGCTCAACAATGTCGGCTATTTTTTAATGTTGCAGGGCAAACCTGAAGATGCGATTCCGTTCCTGCAACAAGCAATCGACAAAAAGCCTTCCTACTACAAGGTGGCAAATGAAAATCTGGAGCGTGCGTTACTTGAGGTGCGTGCTAATTCGAGTGACAGCACACGAGTCAAGGTTCAGTAACTGAACTCATCTGTACCTCTAAACAATAAGCGGAACCTCAGGGTTCCGCTTATTGTTTGTAGCCTCTGTTAAAGTTTATCGATCGGATCCGGTTCTGGGTAGGCTTCAATCACTTTTTTCAGATAGTCCTGATGGCCGCGCAGTGCATTCACACAGTGTTTGTCTAGTTTGCCGACAACCACCATTTTTTCCAGCTCCAGCAAGGCAAAAGGAACGGACCAGGCCTGTTTATACGGGTGGTGACTGGTCAGCGCATCAAAAATATTAGCGACAGAAATAATGCGAGCCGATATCGGGATATCATCCTGGGTCAAACCGTAGGGATAGCCACTGCCGTCTAAAAACTCGTGATGATAGGCGACGATCTCTTTCAATACCGACACACATGGATGGTTGGGGGCCCCCATGTCGTCAATGATGTGATTGATGATCTCGACCCCTTTTTCAACGTGGTCATTGAGTTGTTCTCGCTCTTCATCTGCTAGGGAGTTCGGTTTGTTGAGCACACTGGGTGGTACCGCCAATTTACCGATATCATGGCATTTAGAGAACTGGCTGATGGTTTCGATCATCTCGTCATCGAGGTCATAAATAGGGGCAACCTCCAGGGCAATCACTTTAGCGAAGCGGCTGATGCGCTCCCGATGTTCATGGGATTCCTGAAAGTGTTCTGGCGAGCTGGCGTTGATGTCATTGGCGGAATTGAGCAGGGCATGAACCAGATCGTATTCAGAAGAGACAATAAAGCGGATGATCTCAATGTAAGGTTTGAGAGAGACTTTACGGACTTCATTGAAATAGTCTTTCTGACACGAGTTGAGAAAGATAAAGCCGATGAACTCATCGCCATGATAAGCCGGGACAGCCAGGGAAGAATGGAAACCTTGTTCAATCAGCCATTTGGTGTGCGGGTAGTTAGGGACTAACTCGTTTGGAATATCATTCAGATAGCGCGGTTTCTCCGGAGAGCGAGCACTGTTTGAGGGCGGACAGTGCTTCCAGCGGAAACTCATAATGCATCAGTTCATAACCATGAAACGTACTGTCGGCATAAGTCTTTAAATTACCGCTTTCTGCATCGTACAAAGCAAACGAAATACGGTCGATCTCCGGCTCAGCCACCCTTAACCTCTGGTGGATATCGGCTAACTGGTTATTCAAAGTACCAGCAGTCGGAAAGTAACTGTGTTCGCTGGTTTTGCTGTGTGTTTCCATCGGTACGCCTCCTCATAGATCCCCTTTCTGCTAACAGTTAAGTTTAGGTGATCGAGTAAGGAAACGACCAATGGTGAGCCAACAATTTGCACTAATTATTGACCTTTCCCCAAACAACTTGGAGTCGCTGCAGCTTCAAGTTGGAAGGGGATAAATGAATCCCAGCAGAATGCCAGCAAGCGCAAAGAACAGCACGAGTACCAAGATAGGGGCGCGAGCGACTTTTAACAGGATAAAACCGATCAGCAGACAAGCCAGATCGTAAGCATCTGCGACTGCGCTGGTAAATACCGGCTGATAAAGCGCCGCAAGCAGCAGACCAACCACACAGGCATTAACCCCTTTCAATGCCCCGGCGATGGCAGGAACGTTCGACAGTGCTTGCCAGTTCTTAATCACGCCCAACAGCAGCAGGAACCCTGGCAGGAAAATCGCCAGGGTTGCCAGCAGAGCACCGACCACAGGAGTTTCAGGATGGAGGACAAAGCCCAGGAAGGTCGCCAGAGTAAACATAGGGCCAGGAACGGCCTGCGCGGCAGCGTAGCCGGTCAAAAAGGTGTCGGTTGTGAGGTTATCTGCCAGAGAATTTTGCAGCAGAGGCAGCACGACATGGCCGCCGCCAAATACCAGACTGCCGGCCTGATAAAACTGATCTAATGTTTGCCAGTAGGATGATAGTGGCGCGAGCAGAGGTAAAGCAAAAAACAGGGCGAGAAAAGCGACTAAAGGCGGCCATGACAGCGAAAATCTGCTGGCTTTAGCTGTGCTTGTTGGCTGTTTCAGATAAAGGGCCCCAATTAAGGCACCGATGATCAGCACCAACATTTGGCTGCTCAACGAAGGGATGACGAGCAGAACAATCGCGGTGACTAAGCAGAGTGACAAGGTGAGTTTGTGCTGACAAAAATTTTTAAACATACCCCAGGTGGCATCCGCCACAACCATAACCGCCAGCAGTTTCAATCCATGCACGATATGCTGAAATAGCGGCTGCTGGAGAAATTGGCTGCTCAGCAGGGCAACGGCCAGCATCAGCAGCACCGAAGGCAAGGTAAAGCCGATAAAAGCCGCGCATGCACCGCTCAGGCCGCCACGCTGGTAACCGAGCGCAAAACCCACCTGGCTGGATCCCGGACCTGGTAAAAACTGGCTGAGCGCAACCAGCTGTGCGTATTCTTCGTCACTCAGCCATGCGCGCTCTTCGACAAAGGTTTGGCGAAAATAACCGATATGTGCTGCCGGGCCGCCAAAACTAACCCATCCTAAGGCAAAGAAAATTTTAAATATCTCGAACATAACCGCCTGCTGCTTACACTCGTTGGATTAACTGAGGAAAATGTAATTCCTTACTACTTGCTCCTCAACGGCAAAGTTGTAAGAAAATAGCGCAGTGAGATGACAATTACACGACAGCTTTCAGTTGTTAGGCAGTCTTATCATTGATGGAGATTGGTTTAGTTAACACTAGTGAGAACGTTTTCACTAGTGCGGACTAACTCACAGTCAACCCAATGGGTTAGTTGTTAGACTGGGGTTATTGATCCGATAAGGAAGCCTGCACGCTGAGTGTTTTGCCGCTTCCGTAACCAAAAGAGAGGATGTGGTGAAAAGTTCGTTGTTTGAATCTATGACACAGCAGGTGTTTAGTGATGGCCGTCTGGCGCAGCTGGTGGAGCTGACCAATCGTCACGGGATGAGTATTGTGCTGATGGATGTCGGCGCTACCTGGCTCAGCTGCCGCTTGCCGCTGGCTCAAGAAAGCCGCGAAGTGCTGCTCGGTGTCGACACTATGGCTAACTTTGTAGCGCAGGGTGCATTTATGGGCGCTTCGGTCGGGCGTTATGCCAACCGGATTGCTAATGCGCGTTACTGCTATCAGGGTGAAGATGTTCAGGTTGTGGCCAGTCAGGGTAAAAACTGTTTGCATGGTGGTGCTCCGGGCTGGAGCCATCGTCGCTGGACGCTGGACAGCCAAGGTGACAACTTCGCCTGCTTTACCATTGAATCAGAAGATGGTGAGCAGGGTTTTCCTGGTCATGTCAGTGCGTCGGTGCGCTATGAAACTGGGTGAGGATAACCAGGTCAGTATTACCTACCAGGCCACGACCGATAAGCCAACCCCGGTTAACCTGACCAATCATGCTTATTTCAACCTGATGGGGGCTGAGTCCGGCTGTGATGTACTGGGGCATACATTGTCGATTGCGGCATCTGAGTATCTGCCGATTGATGATACTGCGATTCCGCTGGGGCAATTAGCGCCGGTGCAGGGTAGCGGGTTTGATTTCCAGCAGGCGAAAACCATTGGTCAGGATCTGCTTAAAGATGATCAGCAGCAAGTGTCGAAAGGCTATGACCACAGCTACTGGCTCAATGATGAATGTCGCAGCGGGCAGTGTGCCGCGACCCTGACTTCAGATGACCAGCAAGTGGTGCTGCAGGTCTTTACCGCTAAGCCCGCGCTGCAGCTGTACAGCGGCAACTGGCTGCAAGGTACGCCGGGCCGTAATGGCAATGAGTATCAGAGTTATCAGGGTGTGGCCTTGGAAACTCAGTTTCTGCCAGACTCACCTAACCATCCGGAATGGGACCAGCAAAGCTGTATCTTGTTACCGGAGCAGGAATATAACTTCACGACGGTTTATCAGTTCCAACTGGCATAGCTATCCCCTTCCTATTTGGAGCTGTAGCGGTGTTGGCTGTATTCGTTCACCCCAATCACATAGTGTATCTATGCTCATGGGGATTCACTCATTTGCCGCCTACCTACAGCTTCAAATAGTTTGGGTATATATAGCGCGTTAGCGTGCTACCAGAGATGAAAAAGGCCCTCTGCGCGCAGAGGGCCTTTGTGTAACTGATGGATTCTGTGCTGAGTATCTAGCGCACGTCAGCCAGCAGGGCATCGATCAGCGGATGGTGAGCCTGCTTTACTCCGGCCAGATTACCGTATTTCGGGGCATGGCGATCGTTTTCCAGCGGATGATGCCAGCCAAGTGTGTGCTCGACAAAATGGCGCGCGAAGTTTTCGGACACTTCCAGGCAACCGGCCAGTACGGTATCGACATAAGTCTGGACGATAGGACTGTTAACACATGGCGGCTGATGATCATCTTTGATGTAGACCCAGATGGGTTGGCTGCGATCAAAGGCGTGATCAGTTGCAATTTGATCGGCGCTCAGAGCAATGCGCTGATAGCCACGTTCGCGGCGATCAAATTCCACCAGTGCGGCATCATCAATCTCAAGCAGTACGCCATTCACTTCGCCCTGGCCCGGATTGACCACTAAAGGCGAGATGACATAACTGTCGTCAATTTTTCCCCAGTGGCGCACTAAGCCGTGCACAATCGCGGGTAATGCCTGACCGGTATTACCGGTCAGTTGCCGTGAGGCTGAATTCATCAGGCTGCCGTAGCCGAAAATATACATAAACTGTTCCTACTGCTTAGTGACATGCGCTTACTCAGCGAACTTCGCTTATTCTGTGGTTACTTGCCGCCAAAGAACTGCAGACGACGCAATATCCAGAATTCCAGTCCGAAGATCAGTACCAGTCCGGCACAGAAACAGGCCGAATGCAATCGGTGATTCTGTTCCGGGAATACCACCTACGTTAACACCGAGCAGGCCGGTAAGGAAACTGGTTGGCAGGAAAATCGCCGCAATCACAGAGAACAGATAGGTGTTCTGGTTCATTTTTTCCGCATGGTACTGACGCAGTTCCCCTTTGATGATTTCCAGTTCACTCAGGTAAAAATCGAGCGTTTCGTTGATGCGGGTGATGGTGTTGACACTATGGCGTAATCGCAACTGTTTATGGCCGGCCAGTGGCACACTCGAGTTCTGATAATCGTCAATCGCGTATTGCTGTGGCTTAATGAAGCGTTTGATTTTCAACAGAGCTTTGTGCGTGGTCATCAGTTCTTCGGTCAGCTCCAGCTGGTCATCAAAATCGGTGATCTTTTCTTCCACCAGATCGAGATAAAAGTCGATGTTGCGGCTCAGTCCGTCAATCACGCCCAGCACCAGTTCGGCCAGTGTCTTTGGTCCGCGCCCTTCGCTGAGTGCAGTGCGAATGGCATTGATGGTTTTGGACGGGATCTTGCGGCTCGAAATCAGTGCACCGTTGTAACACAGGATGCGCACACTGAGCATGTCGGCCGGGTCGGCGTTTTCGTTCAGATTGACGCCGCGCAGAATGAGCAGAAAGTTCTGCTCATCATACTGCTCAAACAGCGGCCGGGTATCTTCGGCCAGCAGACTGTCGATGATCGAAGCCGGAATGGCGTTGTCGATCAGCCACTCTCTTACTCCCGGCGCATCACGCTGGCAGTGATACCAGTGATCCGCTTCTATGCTGTCGGGTGTCTGAGTGGGCTGAATAACTTTTGATTCAGTGAAGTGCCAGTGATCGATGAGAAAATTCATATCGGTCCTTTTTGTGAGAAAGTTCAGCAGGCCACAAGCGGCCTGCCAAGCTTAGAAACCACGCATCTGAATGCGGCGTAAAAACTCAGTCATCACCCGGTCGTACAGCAGATCGCCCAGGAAGGCGTCTTCAACGTGGTGATCAATGCTCGGGTTATCGTTGACCTCGATGACATACACCTGGCCGTCAATTTCTTTTAAGTCAACACCATACAGGCCACCACCAATCAAGTTTGCGGCTTTGACTGCCACGTCGACAACCTGTTTCGGTACCTGTTTCAGGTCGAGGGTTTCGAAACCGCCTGATGAAACACGGCCGCTGTTGTGGTGTTGGTAAATCTGCCAGTGGCCGCGGCTCATCATATACTTACAGGCAAAGATTGGCTGGCGGTTCATCACACCGATACGCCAGTCGTAGTCGGTGGGCATAAAGGCCTGTGCCAGAATCAGCGCGCTCTTTTCAAACAGCGCCGCGGCTTCCTTCTCCAGTTCCTGTTCGTTACGCACTTTCACCACACCACGTGAGAATGCGCCATCAGGAATCTTCAGCACCATAGGGAACTCAAGATGTTGCTGCAGATGGGCCTGCCAGTCCTGGTCAAAGCTTTGCAGGATCACGCTTTTCGGTGCCGGCACATTATTGCGTTGCAGAAGTTCGGTCAGAAATACCTTGTTGGTACATTTCATGATCGATTCTGAGTCGTCCATCACCACCAGGCCCATTTTTTCAGCCGTTTTGGCAAAGCGATAGGTGTAGTTACTGATGTTGGTGGTTGCGCGGATAAACAGGCCGTCAAATTCGCCCAGGCGCGACAAGTCGTCCGGCGAAATGTTTTCCAGGTTCATACCTAAGCGGTTCGCAGCGCGGCGAAAACGCTTCAGTGCCGAAGCATCTGATGGCGGCATTTTCTCTTCTTCATCGACCAGCATGGCGATGTCGTAGCGATATTTCTTCTCTTGTTTCGGTTTGCGCCATACCTTGGTCGAGAACAGTTCCAGCGACTCGATAAAGAAATCCTGCTCAGGATCTTTGAGGTCCTGGAACGGGAACGGCGCGATTTTGCTGATTTGCCACTGGCCCTGACCCTTGGTCATTTCCAGTTCAATCACCGGCACCATGAACTGCTCAAACAGGTGACGAGCCAGTTTGTCCAGGCCGGGTTTCCGGCGTACGACCGAAGTAAATTTTACACGCGATAGTCTCGGTGTTTTTACACAGTTTATTGAGTTTCAGCAGTCCGGATGAAAGCAAAAATGGCTGATTAATATCATTAATCGCCATTACGCGCGGAATCACGCGGTGGCCACGGGCTTCTGCCATCAGCGAGCAGTAGTAGCCGGTACTCATGTAGTCATAATCGCGACACAGGTTAACAACCTGCAGGCTGCGGTGGTTGTTTTTCCAGTCTGCGTCCAGGTATTGATCGACGCTGATCACTTGTTCTGAAGGGAAGTACTGTTGCCAGTCACTGGCCTGATCGGTCACGATTAAAAGGTTTGCCATCTTTCGTTTTTTCCTATAGCAATAGGTGTATGATTATGTCGCAATCTTGCCAACTACTATCCTGTCAACCCAGTAAGGACATCGTATGGACTTTCGTCATGCGAAAGACTCTGATCTCTCTGCGCTCAATGCGTTAGAACAACAGCTGTTTGAAGGAGATAAAATTTCTCCGCGTCAAATGAAGCGCTTTTTGCACTCCGACCAGGCAATCATGTTGGTGGCTGATGCCGGTGAGGAACTGGCTGGATATGCATTGTTGTTGTTTCATCAAGGTACACAGCTATCAAGGTTGTATTCGATTGCCGTAAAACCTGATTTCAGAGGACGGAGGATTGCTCAGACTTTAGTTGAGCAATGCGAGCGTGCCGCTCTTGATCAAGGCTCTACTACATTACGGCTAGAAGTTCGTGAAGACAATATAGCAGCCATTAAATTATATGAAAAAATGGGCTATAAAACTTTGAAGCTATTGATACATTACTATGACGATTTCTGTGATGGGCGTCGCATGCAAAAGCGTTTGGCGCCACATGGTCCGAAAGTTCTGCTACCGATGCCTTTATATGTTCAGACCACGCCTTTTACCTGCGGTGCTGCCTGTCTGCTGATGAGTTTTTCCTGCCTGGATGAAAGCTTCGAGCCAAGCCGGGTGAAAGAAATGCAGTTGTGGCGCGAAGCGACCACGATTTTCATGGCTGCCGGGCACGGCGGGTGCAGCGGACAAGGGCTGGCTCTGGCGGCGGCACGGCGCGGATTTCATGTTGAGTTGTGGAATCAGTCGCGCAGCACACCGTTTATCGACAGTGTACGTGACGCGAACAAAAAAGAGGTGATTGAACTGGTTCATCAGGATTTTTGCCGCCAGTTGCTGGAGGAAGATGTTGAAACCATTGATGCTCCGCCAACTCAGGCTCAGCTTGAAGAGTGGGTGAATCAGGGATCTTGTGTGCTGCTGCTGATCAGTACCTATCGTTTTGACGGTAAGAAAGAGCCGCACTGGATAGTGCTGAGCGGGATGAGTGAGAAGTTTTTCTTTTTCCATGATCCGCATGCAGAATCGGAAGATCATGCAGTGGCCTCCGGCTATGTACCGGTCGGTAAAAAAGCCCTGTCGCAGATCCTCGGCTTTGGTAAGCAAAAACAGATTGCCTGTGTGGTTATCAGCCGGCGCGAATCATAAGTTAACCCTTAAGCTGTCACTAGGAAGCTGTTACTAGGTTAAAAAGATTTAAAGGAGTCATTATGACTCCTTTTTTGTTGGGTTAATTTGACCTGATTTTTTATAATTCATTGATTATTAATCATTAATATCTTGGCTCAAATCGTGCAGTTCATTGCAGCAGAATCTAATCAATTGCTGGCGAAGGAGCCAATATGCTGAATATTGTCGACAGACAGGCCGAGGAGCGAATTCCGGCGATTTTACGCTCGGGTTTTCGGCCGTTGTTTTTGCTGGGGTGTGTCTATGCTGTGATCGCGGTCGGCGCCTGGGTTGTCATGTTTCAACATGGTCAGCCGCAATGGCTGGCGGTGCCTGCGTTGTGGTGGCATGTGCATGAAATGCTGTTCGGCTTTGCGATGGCGATCGTAGCGGGCTTTCTGCTCACTGCCGTGCAGAACTGGACCTCGATTCCCGCAACAAAAGGTTGGCGCCTGGCGCTGGTGGCCGGGCTGTGGCTGTTGGTGCGTGTTCTGCTCTGGACTCCATTGCCGCTGTGGCTGACGGCCAGTATTGAAGCGCTGTTTCTGGCTCTGACTGCCTATGAGGTCGGGATTCGTCTGGTGCGTGCCCGCGGCTGGAGCAATCAGTTTTTTATTCCGTTACTTGCCCTTGCGATTGGCGCTAACTTTGCCAGCTATGCCACCATCAAAGGCGTGGCACCGTTTTCGGCCGCGGCAGTGTGGCAGGCGATGCTGTGGTGGTTTACCTTGCTGCTGGCGGTGATGGGCGGGCGGGTGATCCCGTTTTTTACCGCGCGTCGTTTCCAGCTGGAGCAAGCAAAGCCGAAAGTGTGGCTGGAATGGCTCGCTAATGCGCCGTTGCTGGCGCTGTTTATTGTGAGCTTTTTCCCGTTAACGGCAGACAGTGTCGCGCGTCCGCTGATGCTTTTAGCCGGAGCGGCTCAGTTACTGCGCTGGTGGCGCTGGCAGCCCTGGCGCACGCTGAGAGAACCCCTGGTGTGGTCGCTGCATGCGGCTTATCTGTGCATACCGCTTAGTCTGCTGTTACGGGGCGCAATCGGGCATCCGTTGTTTGCGCACAATATGCTGCACCTGCTGGCTATCGGTGCGCTGGCCGGCCTGATTCTGGCTATGGTTGCCCGGGTGTCGATGGGACATACAGGACGAGCCATTTATCAGGGGCCGGATATGAGCCTGGCGTTTGGCGCGCTGCTGCTTGCCGCTCTGGTACGCAGTCTAGGTGTTGCGCTGTTGCCTGCGCATTTAATGTGGTGGGTGAATCTCAGTGCCTTGCTGTGGATAGCGGCGTTCGGTCTGTTTATTGTGCGTTTTGGTCCGATGTTGCTGACGCCACGCGTTGATGGTCATCCGGGGTAAAACGCACAGGAGTCGGGTGCTGAGGTAAAAAAAGCTGCGCGAAATGCGCAGCTTGATGATGTGGGTGGTTATCACTCAGAATATCGCTCAGAGTATGACTCAGTGCCTGATTCAGGCGCTAAAGCGTGCCAATACGCTGTCAACCTGCGCGTTCATGCGTGCTTTCTCCGCCTCGGAGATAAAGCTGGCTTCAATCGCATTGCGGGTGAACTGGGCCAGCTCCTGATGGGTCATTGTGTGTGCATCCGATACTGCCATGAAGTTGTCGGTCATGTAGCCGCCAAAGTAGGCCGGGTCGTCCGAGTTAATGGTGACACACAGCCCCTGGCGCAGCAGTTTCGACGATGTTGTGCTCAGCCATGTGCTGGAATACTTTCAGCTTCAGATTGGAAAGCGGACACACGGTCAGCGGCATACGGGTCTGTTTCAACTCTTCCACCAGCGCCGCATCTTCAACGCAGCGTACGCCGTGATCGACCCGTTGTACGCCGAGCAGATCAATGGCATTGCGGATATTGAGCGCCGGGCCCTCTTCGCCGGCGTGAGCGACGGCAATAAAACCGGCTTCACGTGCTTTGGCAAACACGCGGCTGAATTTCTCCGGCGGGTGACCCTGCTCAGAGGAGTCCAGACCGACACCGACAATTTTGTCCTTATACGGCACAGCCAGTTCCAGGGTCTGCAGCGCTTCTTCTTCACTCAGGTGGCGCAGGAAGCACATGATGATCTGACTGGTAATACCGAGTTCCTGCTCAGCTTTATTGAGAGCGGCGACGATGCCATTCAGTACGGTTTCAAACGCAATGCCGCGCGCGGTGTGTGTCTGCGGATCGAAAAAGATCTCGGTGTGCATCACGTTATCCTGCTGGCAACACAGCAGGTATTCCCAGGTCAGATCGAAAAAGTCCTGCTCGTGGATCAGCACATTGGCGCCCTGATAATAGATATCGAGGAAAGATTGCAGGTTAGAAAACTGGTAGGCGGCGCGCACTTCTTCGGGGGAAGCAAACGGAATGTCGATTTGGTTACGCTGAGCGAGTTTGAACATCAGTTCAGGTTCAAGTGAACCTTCGATGTGGAGGTGAAGTTCTACTTTTGGAAGTTGCTGAATAAATTCTTTCATATGTCGGCCTCACACCAAGCGAAACCGGTGATTCATCTCTCATGATTCATCATCCCGTGATTCCGGTTGGCATTGATCAAAAAGTTTATCTGCAGTGCATCTGAGTCGCGCGGGCGCTACTGAGATAACGGGGCAGAGATTAATCGCTTTTCGCCTTGGGCGGTGGTGTCGGGCCATACAAAGAGAAAAGCGATCATGCGCTTAACTCTTCGTAATCAGAATTTTACGGATTCTGGTAGAGACCCCCACACCTTATCAGTGGGGTTATACGAAGCAACAGTTGTGAGTTCCATTTTGTATCGGAACATGGCTAATGATAACCGATTGAGAGAAAAACGCCAATTTTCAGCAAGCTGCGCAGATGAAGGGCAAACCAAAGGAAGGGCAAACTAAATGAAAGACAGACCTAAGTAAGCCGGAAGAGCGGACAAACAAAAGGCCGGCACTATGGCCAGCCTCATTAATCATTAAGGAGTGATCCTTAGTTGTTGCTGTGCAGCTCGCTGTTCAGCTCAACCGCAGATTTGTTCGCCAGACACTCAACCTGACCGGTTTGAGAGTTGCGACGGAACAGCAGGTCAGAAACACCAGCCAGATCACGTGCTTTAACGATTTCCACTTCTTTACCCTGGTTGTCCAGCATGCGTACCTTAGTACCTGCTGTTACATACAGACCAGATTCAACCGTACAACGGTCACCCAGCGGGAAGCCCAGACCAGAGTTTGCGCCCAGCAGTGAGTTTTCACCGATAGAAACCACGACTTTACCGCCGCCAGACAGAGTACCCATGATAGAAGCACCACCGCCGATGTCCGAACCGTTACCAACCAGTACGCCGGCAGAGATACGGCCTTCAACCATGCTCACACCTGTGGTGCCGGCGTTGAAGTTGATGAAGCCTTCGTGCATAACTGTAGTACCTTCGCCCACGTGTGCGCCAAGACGGACACGAGACGTGTCAGCAATACGGATACCCGTTGGTACCACGTAATCCACCATTTTAGGGAATTTGTCTACACAATCGACGCTCAGAGCACGGCCTGCCAGGCGCGCTTCGATTTGACGATCAGCCAGTTCTGGCAGGTCGATCGGACCTTCGTTGGTCCATGCGATGTTGTGCAGCAGACCGAAGATGCCATCCAGGATGATGCCGTGTGGCTGAACCAGACGGTTTGAGATCAGTTGCAGTTTCAGGAAACCTTCTGCCACGCTCTGTGGTTGCTCGTCTGCTGCCAGTACAACCAGTACCAGTGGCTGAGCTGAAGCCGCTGCTTTTTCCGCAAATGATGCGTTTGCTGCCTGCTCGTTAGCTGCGAAAGCTTGTGCCAGTTGTGCACTCTGCTCTGCGCTGATTTCGATTGCCTGGTTACCTTCGCTGTAGCCTGCAACAGCCGCTACGTCAGCAATCAGCTTGTCGCTTGGGTTCAGAATTGGGGCAGGGAAGAAAGCTTCAATGATTTTACCGTCGCGGTTTTTGGTCGCGCTGCCAAAGCCAAGTGCAAAGTTTGCCATGTTGGTCTCCATAAACTTTATAATAAGTAATCCGTTGAGCAGCAGGTTGAGCGCTGCTGCCTGTTTAAAAATGATTCGCTGAAAACGATTAAGCTCATCATAAAGAGAGTCACCCGGCGAGGAAAGTGCTAAGCGGGGATCCGTCCGTAGAACGATACTTTTTGTCTGATGAAAGATATATCTCTTTAGATGGAATTATACCCTGCCTGCTTGAAGCTGCAGCGGTGTTGGCTGTAACTGCAAGTCGTTCGGGGATGATTAAAATAGAAAAACCGCTGCCGGTTTATCCGCTTAAGCCGCAAAGCAACGACTTGTTCCGGATAACAACAACAGCGGTTTGGGATTGGATTAAGCGGCGTCGTCGACAGCTTGATCGTCTTTGACAGCTTTAGGTTTCTTTGGTGTCGGTTTACGTTTGGCGCCCAGGGCGTACAGAACTTCTTCTTTGTTCTGGGCCAGATACATGGCCAGCTCTTCCTGTTTGCTTTCGTCTTCTACCAGTTCACTTTTACCCAGCAGCTCGAACAGCTCGTCCGCCATGTCCAGCATTTTGTCATATGCGTCAGCTTCGGCTTTCGAGGTAAAAGTCATTTTCTCTTCTCCGTTGCGTTCCACCACGTACTTAACGATGACAGCCATGGTTCATCCTCTACATTTTGCTAATAAATTACTGGCTTTTTATACAGTTTTTGCAATCAGAAGTCCAGCCACGCAGCGAAAACTGTGGCGTCTATTCAGTCTGCAGCAGACATCGGGATCAGGCTTGCCAGTGATGACAGAATTCGATGAAGCGTTGCAGCAGCGGACTCTGGTATTTCTCTTTGTGCACCAGCAGCCAGAAGCGGCGCTTCATGTCGAGCGGTACATTGAGCACCTTGACGCGGCCGTCATTGATGGCGCTTTTGGCGGCAAGGCGTGACAGGCAGCCAAAGCCGAGCCCGGCCGAGACACTGTTGATCAGCGCTTCGGTGGTATTGAGTTCAAACGCTTCATGCCATTGCTCGATACGCGGCGCGACCGCGCGCAGGAAAAACTCGCGTGAACCGGAGCCGGCTTCACGCAGCACCCAGTCACTCTGCTCGAAATCGCGCAGCAGCACTTTGTCCTGACGGGCGAGCGGATGATGCGGCGCGCAGACGATGCACATTTCATCCTGACTGAACTGGGTCGACATCAGTTGCGGATGCAGGGTTTTACCCTCAATCAGCGCAATATCCAGCTCGTAGTCGACCAGTTTCTCGCAAATCAGAGCTGAGTTGCCAATGAACAGGCTTTGCGAATGGTGGTCAAACTCGTGCCGGAATGCACTGAGCAGGTAAGGCGCGACCTGATTGCCAATCGTATCACTGGCGCCGATACGCAGCTGGCCGGACAGAGTCTGGCTATCGTTAAACAGCTGATCGAGATCTCGGGCGCGGCTGAGCAGTTCATCGGCCAGCGGCAGCAGTTTTTGTCCTTCCTGATTAAGGATCAGACGGTTGTTGACCCGGTCAAACAGGGCATGGCCGAGCTGCTTTTCCAGTTCTGATAACGCCATGCTGACCGCCGCCTTGGAGAGAAACAGCATCTCGCTGGCGGCGGTCAGGGTTTTATACTGGGTCACGGTGGTAAAGACCCGCAGTTGCTTGAGCGAAATATTGGCAGCCATAGGTTTAGTATTTCAACGGTTTAAGATTTCAAACGTTTAGTGATTCAAACGTTTAGTGGTTCAAAGGTTTAGTCGTTCTAAACGGGAATCTGAATGGGTTCAGTATATCTGACCGGTCACAAGCACGGCAAATTGCGTAATGCTTAACCCTTTGAGCATTCCATCCCGTACAGTGACCGATGCTTATGATAATCTGAACCTTATTATGGTTAGAGCTGCGTGAGTGCCTTGTGTTTACCGTTTACCACTCCAATAAAGTTGATACGCTGAAAATCCTGCTGGTGCATCTGATTAAGAATGATCCGCTGGCCAACCCCTTTGCCAAAGAGCAGATTCTGGTGCAGAGCCCGGGGATGTCACAGTGGCTGAAAATGGCCCTGGCGCAGGAGCTGGGCGTGGCCGCCAATATTGATTTTCCGCTGCCGGCGACCTTCATCTGGGAGATGTTTACCCATGTGTTGCCGGATGTACCGAAACGTAGTGCCTTTAACAAAGAGGCGATGACCTGGAAGCTGATGGAGCTGTTGCCGGGTATGCTCGGCCAGGACGAATTTACCCCGCTGCGCCGTTATCTGCAGGATGACCTCGACCAGTCCAAGCTGTATCAGCTGGCGGAAAAAATCGCCGATATCTTCGATGGTTATCTGGTGTACCGTCCGGACTGGATTGCCAGCTGGGAAGCGGGGCTGGATGTGGCCGAAATCGATGGTGAACACCCATGGCAGCCGCTGCTGTGGAAAGCGCTCTACGACTACACGCTGGCTCAGGGCCAGTCGCATTATCACCGGGCCAATCTGTATCAGAGCTTTATTGATGCGCTGGCCGCGCCGGGGCTCAGTCAGGAGTGGTTGAATAAACTGCCCAAGCGGCTGTTTATCTTCGGCATTTCGGCGCTGCCGCCACGCTATATGGATGCACTCAAGGCGCTCGGGGAGCACATCGATGTCCATCTGATGTTCACTAACCCTTGCCAGCACTACTGGGGCGACATCCGCGATCGTAAATACCTCGCCCGGGTCGAAAACCAGCGCCGTAAGCAGCTGGCGCTTAATGGTGACCGGGTCGAAGTCAGCGCGGAAGTCTCACCGCTCAAAGGCAGTCTGGATGACTATTCCGAGGGTGATAGCTCAGATGACGAGTACCCAGAGAACGATTATCCGCAGGATGCTCCGCGGCAGGATGATTCGCTGCAAACTGAGCTGCACACCGCGCAGGCGGTCGGTAACAGTCTGCTCGCGTCGCTTGGGAAGCTGGGGCGTGACAATCTGTATCTTTTGGCGCAGAGCGAGAATGAAGAGCACGAACTCTTCATTGATGTGGCGCGTGACACGCTGCTGCATCAGCTGCAGGCCGATATTCTTCATCTTGAAGAGCACCAGGATGACCGCCTGCTGGAGAGCAGCGCGCATAAAGCGCAGGTACCAGCCGGTGACCGCTCGCTGACCCTGCACGCCTGCCACAGCCCTATGCGCGAAGTGGAAGTGCTGCACGATGAGCTGCTGGCGATGTTTGATCGCGACCCGGCTCTCAAACCGCGCGACGTGATTGTGATGGTGGCCGATATCAACGCCTACAGCCCTTACATTCAGGCGGTGTTTGGTAACGCACCCGGTGAGCGCTTTATTCCTTACTCGATTTCGGATCGCACTGCCGATCAGGAGAGCCCGATCCTCAATGCCTTCATGCAGCTGGTCAATCTGCCTCAGTCACGTTGCCTGGCTTCTGAGCTGCTTGAGCTGCTCGAGACGCCCGCCATGATGGCGCGTTTTGCTCTCGATACCAGCGAGTTCGAGGTTGCTAAGCGCTGGGTGGAAGAGTCCGGTATCCGCTGGGGGCTTAATGACAGCACCGCGAGCGAATTTGAATTACCGCCGACCGGGCAGAATACCTGGCAGTTCGGCATTGCTCGTATGCTGCTCGGCTATGCAATGCCAGCCTCGGTCGGCCTGTTTGATAACGGCGCGCAGACACTGGCGCCGTACAATGAAGTGCAGGGCATGAGTGCTGAGCTGGCCGGTAAGCTGGCGCACTTTATTGACACCATCAGCCATTACCGCAGCGAACTGGGCAAGACCCAGTCGATTGATGCCTGGCGTGAGCTGCTGTCGGCGCTGCTCGACGACTGCTTCTTAGTAGAGCTGGAAGGGGAGATGGCGCTTAAATCGATTCGCGATACCCTGGCGGCGCTGAAAGAGCAGCTCAGTGATGCCGGCTATCAGCAGGATATCGCGCCGGCTATTATCAGCCAATATCTGCATGACAAACTGTCCGGCACCCGGGTCAGCCAGCGCTTTCTCGCCGGTCAGGTTAACTTCTGTACCCTGATGCCGATGCGTTCGATTCCGTTTGGCGTGGTGTGTCTGCTTGGCATGAATGACGGCGTTTATCCGCGTTCGATGCCGCCGGAAGGTTTCGATTTGATGAATGGCCGTACCCGTCCCGGCGATCGTTCGCGCCGTGACGATGACCGCTATCTGTTTCTGGAGGCGATGCTATCGGCTCAGCACACGTTGTACATCAGCTATGTCGGCCGTTCGATTCAGGATAACACCGAGCGCGTGCCGTCGGTGCTGGTCAGTGAACTGCTGGAGTATTGCCAGCAGAATTACTGCCTGGCCAGTGACAGCGCGCTGCCTTGTGATGAATCGGGCCTGCGTCTGGTCGAGCAGATCCATTTCAGCCATGCCATGGTGCCGTTCAGCCCGCAGGCGTTTTTGTCGGAGGTCGGCAGTTATGCCCGCGAATGGTTACCGGCCGCATTGCGGCAGGGCCAGCCGGGCGGGCAATTCCAGCGCGCGCTGGAGGATTATTTGTTGGATGTGGCCTATCCGCTCGAGCTGGATCTGGTGGAGCTGCAGCGCTTCTGGCGTTTGCCGGTGCAGTACTTCTTTAACCGCCGTCTTAAAGTGGTGTTTGAACCGCCGCTGCCGGTGATGGAAGATGATGAGCCGTTTGCTCTGGGCGGGCTGGCCAGTTATCAGCTGCGTGATGCGCTGCTGGAAAATCTGCTCACGGCTGGCGGTGAAGAGGCGCGTCAGGCGGTTCTTACTGAGTTTAATCAGCAGCAGCGCGCTGAGGGCAAACTGCCGGTCGGCGCCTTTGGTGAGCTGGAATTTGAAACCAACCGGGTGCAGGCGGAAGAGCTGGTGGAAAAAATCCATTACCTGTGTCAGGCACCGCTCGATGACCACGAAATCAATCTCACTCTGGATGCGCTGGGCGAATCGCGCCCGGTGCAGTTAACCGGCTGGCTGACCCGCTGTTACCAGTCGGGACTGGTGCGTTATCGCAGTGGTTCGATTCGCTCGCAGGACATTCTCGCGGCCTGGATCGATCATCTGGCTGCTGCTGCCATGGGGCACAGGGTGACCACTCATCTGATTGGCTACGATCGTAAAGAGGGTGTGGTGCATCAGGTGCTGCCGGTGTTGGGAGAGTCGGCCGAGCAGAGCCGCAGTCTGGCTATTGCGCAGCTCAACGAATTAGTACGCTTGTTCTATCAGGGCATGACCGAGCCGCTGCCTTATTTCCCTAAAACAGTGCAGGCTGGTATCGATGCCGGTTTCAGCCGCGGTCAGTGGGTGGATGATGAAGAGAAATCACTGAAGAAGATGGCGGAAACGTTTAACGACGGTTTTATGACTCACGGCGAAGGCAACAATGCTTACATTGCACGCTTATGGCCGCAGTGGAATGAGGAGCTGGCGCAGCAGGTACGTATGCTGGCAAGCCTGGTGTTTCAGGCGCCAAGACTGCAACTGACAGACAGTGCGGACAGAGTGTAATGGGGAAGAGTGGGTGGCCGCCAGAAAATCATTATAGTGTAGGGCGTTCGCTGTACGGCCACAGGTCAGAGGGACCATTATTCGTTTAGAGAAAGTATTCGGTTAGTGCGAGCTTCACCGGACTATACCTGGTGCACTGCATCAATGGGGTGCAGTATAGTGTGCCAACTTGGTGCGTATCGTGAGTAAGATCCCATTACCCTGCGCTAAAACAAAAATTTACACAAATACATACATTTTTATAATTCGGATCACATAATCCTCTGTTTACTCGGCAGCGGAAATGGGTCGTCAATCATAAACTGAGGATGCACCTGACCATGAGTGTCACTTCCCACATCACGGCAACGCCGCTGGAAACCATGCGTTTTCCTTTGCATGGTGCCCGTTTGATTGAAGCATCAGCCGGGACCGGTAAAACTTTTACCATCGCCGGTCTCTATCTGCGTTTGTTGCTGGGGCACGGGCATGACGCCGGATTTGACGGACTGGACGAAGCGACCCGGCACGCGGCGCCGCTGACGGTGGACCAGATCCTGGTGGTGACCTTTACCGAAGCGGCCACCGCAGAGCTGCGCGACCGGATCCGGGCCCGTATTCACGATGCGCGTCTGGCATTCAGCCGCGGGGTGAGCAGCGATCCTGTGATTGCCCCTTTGCTTGAGGAAGTGAGCGATCACCGGCAGGCGGCCAGTCTGCTGCTCAATGCGGAGCGGCAGATGGATGAAGCCGCGGTGTATACCATCCATGGTTTTTGTCAGCGCATGCTGACCCAGAATGCGTTTGAGTCGGGCAGCCGCTTTAATAATGAATTCGTGACCGATGAAAGCCATCTCAAAGCTCAGGTCGTGGCCGATTACTGGCGGCGCCAGTTTTATCCGCTGCCGCTGCATCTGGCCGCAGAAGTGCGCCGCCTGTGGGCATCACCGGCGGCCTTGCTGGAGAAAATCGGTGGCTATCTGACCGGTTCGCCGCTCAAACTGACCACGCCGGTGATGGACGGCGATCTTGCGGCCCTGCATCAGGACAATCTGCAGCGCATCGAGACGCTGAAAACCCAGTGGCGCGCGGCGCAGGATGAGATTCATGACTGTATTGCCGCTTCCGGCATCAACAAACGCAGCTATACCAAAAAATCCCTGCCCCAATGGATTGAAACCGTGTCGCACTGGGCTGCGCAGCCGACCAGCGGTTATGAGGTTTCCGGAGCATTTAAGCCGCTTTGCCCAGAATGTACTGGCTGAGAAAACGCCTTCCGGCGCAGTGCCGCAGCATGAGCTGTTTGCGGCTATCGAAAATTTCCTCGCTCAGCCGGTGACGCTGGAAGCGCCGCTGCTGGCTCATGCGATTACTCATTGCCGAACCATGCTGGCCAAGGCCAAAGCGAGCAAACAGTGGTTGTCGTTTGATGATCTGCTGACTCAATTATCGGCCTCGCTGGACGGTGATGAGGAAGGGACGCTGGCGGCCCGTATCCGCACCCTGTATCCGGTGGCGATGATCGATGAGTTCCAGGATACCGACCCGCTGCAATACAGTATTTTCAGCCGCATTTATCTCGACCATCCGCAGTGCGGCCTGTTTATGATCGGTGACCCGAAACAGGCGATTTACGCTTTTCGCGGCGCGGACATCTTTACCTATATCCGTGCTCGTAATCAGGTGAGTGCTCACTACACGCTCGGCACCAACTGGCGCTCGAGCGCCGATATGGTGGCCGCGGTCAATCAGGTGTTTGAACGCCCCGACAGCCCGTTTATTTACGACGACGACATTCCGTTTTTGCCGGTGCAGCCGAGTCCGAAAGCCGCGCAGCGTGCCTGGTTACTCAATGGTCAGGCGCAGCCGGCGCTCAATTACTGGCATCTTGAGGCCGAAGCGCCGGTCACGAAGGGCAGTTATTTTGACGCTATGGCTGCGGCTACTGCGAGCCAGATCCAGCATATTCTCAGCGCCGCTCAGCAGGGCGCGGCGCAGTTCAGTGACGGCGCAGAGATTGAAGCCGGGCACATTGCGGTGCTGGTGCGCACCGGTAATGAAGGGCGGATGATCAAAGAGGCACTGGCCAGACAGGGCATTGCCAGCGTCTACCTGTCCAACCGTGACAGTGTGTTTAGCAGTGCGGTGGCGGCGGATCTGCAGCGTTTGCTGCAGGCGGTGCTGACCCCGGACAACGATCGCGCGATGCGCGCGGCGCTGGCTTCGCCTCTGTTTGCTCTTAATGCCGAGCAGCTGGATGCGCTCAACAACGATGAAAACGAATGGGAAAACGCGGTTAACGAGTTTAAGCAGTATCGCCAGTTATGGCTTGATCGCGGCGTGCTGCCGATGCTGCGCAGTGTGCTCAGCCTGCGCCACATCGCCGAACGCTGGCTGGAAGAAAGTGATGGTGAGCGCTTACTAATAGACTTTATGCATCTGAGTGAATTGTTGCAGCAGGCGACGCAGGAGATTGACAGTGACCATGGTCTGCTGCGCTGGCTGGCGCAGTCGATTGTCGATGCCGAGCAGGGGCTGGGCGGCAGTGATGAGGCGATTCAGCGCCTTGAGTCGGAGCGGAACCTGGTTCAGATCGTCACCATTCACAAATCGAAAGGTCTGGAGTATGAGTTGGTGTTCCTGCCGTTTGTGCTCAGTTACCGTGAAGCGAGTGAAGGGAAATATTACGATGCGGCCAGCGGTGAGACCCTGCTGGATATCACCGCGCAAGACGCTTCGCTGCAGCAGGCTGACAAGGAGCGTCTGGCGGAAGATCTGCGCCTGATTTATGTGGCGCTGACTCGCGCGGTGTACGGCTGTTTTATCGGTCTGGCCCCGCTGCGCAATGGCCGTTCCAGCAAAGAGCCGACCGGGGTACACCACAGCGCGATGGGTTACCTGCTGCAAAATGGCGAGCAGGGTGGTCTGGATTTACTGCGCAGCAGCGTGCAGCAACAGGTCGATGCGCTGGCTTGTGTCGCTTCGTGTGAGCCGCCGGAGCTGCCGCCGCAGGCGTTTGTTGCCCGCGAGGAGAAGGTGCCTGAGCTGAGCGCGCGTACGCTGAGACGCGAGATTGACCGCTTATGGCGTATCACCAGCTATTCCGGTCTGGTTAAACAGGGCGGTCACAGCCATGATGCCACGCTGGAAATCGGCGGTTTCGATGTCGATTCAGCTGACGAACATGATGAGGAAGGGCTGCCGGAGCCGGAGCGCTCGATTTTCACTTTCCCGCGCGGCGCTCAGCCGGGGACTTTCCTGCATTCGCTGTTTGAGGATGTGGAGTTTACCCAGCCGGCCGACAGTGAACTCAATACCCGGGCTATTACCGACCTGATGGAGCGCGAGCAGGTCGACAGCGAGTGGCTGCCGGTGTTGCAGCAACTGGTCGATACTGTGCTCAGCACGCCGCTGGATGGCAAAGCGCTGCGTCTCAATCAGAAATCGCCCGAGCAGCGTCTGACCGAAATGGAATTTTTACTGCCGATCGAAGTGCTGAGCGCACCGGCGCTTAACCGGGTAGTGCAGCGTCACGATCCGCTGTCGGCCCAGGCCGGTGACCTCGGCTTCTATACCGTGCAGGGCATGCTAAAAGGCTTTATTGACCTGGTGTTTGAGCATCAGGGCAAGTATTACGTGCTGGACTGGAAATCCAACCATCTCGGCGATGATGTGGCCGCGTATCATGGCGCGCGTCTGCAGCAGGCCATGGCTGAGCACCGTTACGATTTGCAGTACCAGTTGTATGCTCTGGCGCTGCACCGTTTTCTGCGCAGCCGGATTGCCGATTACGATTACCAGCGTCATTTCGGCGGGGTTTATTACCTGTTTTTGCGTGGTATGGACGGTCCATCGGAACACGGTATTTTCAGCGCCAGACCGAGTCAGGCCATGCTGGAAGATTTAGATGATTTGATTCGCGGAGTCGAGCCGCAAACCCGAACCACCTCTGCCGGGCAGATGGAGCTTGATTTATGATGACCTTTGATGAGGTGCAAACCACCTTACAGCAGCTGAGCCAGCAGGGTTCGCTGCGTCAGCTTGATTACCAGTTCGCGCGCTTTATTGCCGCGCAGTGCCCGGCCGGACAGCTCAGCCAAAATCAGCGCAGTGTGCTGCTGATGATGGCGGCAGCGGTAAGCGCAGAGCTTGGGCGCGGTCATATCTGTCTGCCGCTGCGTGATGAGCAGGGCAATGCCCTGGATCTCGCCGCCCGGCTCGGCTTGTTTGGTGACGCGGCGCTGCCGCTCAATCAAGTGTGGCTGGCCTGTGACTGGGCCGAGCTGGTTGAACAATGCAGTTTGATTGGCGAGCAGGGCGAAGCGGTGCCGCTGATGTACGACGGTGAACGACTGTATCTGCATCGTTACTGGCACTATGAAGTGACCCTGGCGCAGCGCTTACAGAGCTTTGGGACACCCATGATCCTAAAGCCTGCGGAGGTCGATAACCTGCGTCTGCGGCTGGATAATCTGTTTGCCCGTGACTACCGCTTTTTGCATCAGGCGCTCAGTCCGGAACTCAATCAGGTCGCGCGTCAGCGTCTGGTGTGCGACCTGCTGGATGTGGTCGATGAGGGGGCGCTGGATTGGGATGCGATTGATGCCTTGCTGCAAGGGGCGCCGCGCCTGGCTGAACTGAGCGCGCTGGACAATCTGGTGCCGCAGGCACACTGTCTCAACTGGCAGAAAGTGGCGGCGGCGATTGCGCTGACGCGCCGTTTTGCGGTGATTTCCGGCGGCCCGGGCACCGGTAAAACCACCACGGTGACCAAACTGCTTGCGGCGCTGATCAGTCAGTCGCAGCAGCAGGGCCATATTCCGGCTATCAAGCTGGTGGCTCCGACCGGTAAGGCTGCTGCGCGGCTGACCGAGTCCATCGGGAAAGCCGTGGCCGGCCTTGCGGTGGAGCCGGAGCTGAAAGCCTTGATCCCGACTGAATCGAGCACCATTCACCGGTTGCTGGGCGCGATCCCGGACAGCGCGGAATTTCGTCATCATGCTGGTAACCGGCTGCATCTTGATGTGCTGGTGGTGGATGAAGCCTCAATGGTCGATTTGCCTATGATGGTCAAATTAGTCGACGCGCTGCCGGCGCACGCCCGTCTGATCCTGCTGGGCGATAAAGATCAGCTTGCCTCGGTGGAAGCCGGTGCGGTGCTGGGTGATATCTGCTCATTTCTGCAGCAGGGTTACAGTGCCGAGCAAAGCCAGATGCTGGCGCGCTTAACCGGATTTATGCCGGCGGCGCTCAACCCGCGTCAGGATGAGATTGCCGCAGGTGCCCGCGCGGAGGTCAGCGATAGTTTATGTATGCTGCAAAAGAGTTATCGCTTTGATGCCCGCTCGGGGATCGGTCAGCTGGCCAAAGCAGTCAACAGCGGTCAGGCAGTGTGGATTGACCGGGTGTGGCAGCAAGATTTTGCCGACATTACCCATTTTGCCCTCAGCAGTGACCATTACAATCAGATGTTGCAGTCGTTGGTAACCGGTTATGCCCCGTATCTGCAGCGCCTGCGTCAGCCGTTGCAGGCAGCTGAATCCGACCGCGCAGCGGAGTCGATGGCCGATAAAGCGCGCGAGGTCCTGACTCTGTTCAGCCGCACCCGCTTATTGTGCGCGCTGCGCGAAGGCGACTTTGGCGTCAGCGGGCTTAACCTGCGGATTGAACGAGCTCTGGCTGCACGCAAACTGATTAAAACCCAGGATGAGCTCTGGTACAGCGGCCGCCCGGTGATGGTGACCCGTAACGATCATGCTCTGGGGTTGTATAACGGCGATATCGGTATCTGCCTGCGCGATGAGCAGGACGAGCAGCAGCGGCTGAAAGTCTATTTTGAGCTGCCGGACGGCAGTGTGAAAGCGGTCTTGCCAAGCCGGGTACCACAGCATGAAACCGCGTTTGCCATGACGATTCATAAATCCCAGGGCAGTGAATTTGATTTTACTCTGATGATTGTGCCGCCGGAATTCAGCCCGATCCTGACCCGTGAAACTGGTTTATACCGGCATCACCCGCGCTAAGCAGCGCCTGGCACTGTACTGTGATATGGGCGTGATGAAGCGGGCGATTAAGCTCAAAACCCAGCGCGCCAGTGGTTTAGTGCAGCGTTTAAGCGCGTGCTGAATTTTTCTTTTTCGTGCTTTGCAAAACAACGTGCTTTGAAATACAAACAGGCAGCCCTTGGGCTGCCTGTTTACTTTCGAGTCAGTGAATCTGTCTTTGATGGCTACATTGAGTCAGTGAGACACCTTTACCGCGTCAGATAAACGCTTTGGTAAAAGTAATAGTACGAATCTTGTAGCGTTGTTTAGATTCAAGGATAAACGTCCGAAGTTGCTCGCTTACCGGGAAAACGCAATGCACGTCCAACCCTTCCAGGAACTCGTTATCGGCCATATCCCAAAAGCTTTGCAGTGAGTTACAAATAACGGTTTTCATATTAAGTTGCTCTTAACGACTGGTTGAGTGATAAAAGCAATCCATGCGCGTACTAAGCGTTGTCGCTTAGCTGATAATCCTGAGACTCCGCTTCACTTAAGCTGCAGGCTTCAAAGCCAGGTATTCAAATCGAAGTGATTGGAGTACAACGTGAAGCATCGGTTACCTGAACTAAAAGGTGATGCCTGTCACGTTTGGGCGAATTTTACACAGTTAAGGCAGGCTTGAAAAGCGTTGATTTTATAGACAAAAAGATGCAACGGATTGCATCTTTTTATGTTTTGCCTTATTAGAACTATATACTGCTTTTATAGCAGTAATCTAGATGAATGTTTTATTTCAGGTTTAAAATTAAGATTTTTGAACGCCGCTGATAGTTGTACAGGCTCTGCTTGGCCATCGGCAGACTTTCCACCCCGACTTCGGTAAAACCTTGCTCACGGAACCAGTGTAAGCTGTGGGTCGTGAGGACAAATAAACGCTGGATGCCCATCTGCTTGGCCTGATGTTTCATGTGATTGAGCAGCAGCAGGCCTCGGTTACCATCACGGTACTCAGGATGGATAGCCACGCAGGCCATTTCGGCCATGCTCTCTTCCTGATATGGATAAAGCGCAGCGCAGCCAATCAAGAGGCTGTCTTTATCGATAATGGTAAACTTATGAATTTCTTGTTCTAACTGCTCACGGGAACGCCGCACCAGGATGCCTTGTTCTTCCAGCGGGCGAATCAGATCAAAAATGCCGCCGATGTCGTCAATCTGAGCCTGACGGACCTGCTCGGCACTCGCCATCACGATTTGGGTACCGATACCATCAAACGAGAACAGCTCCTGGATCAGCGCGCCATCTTCTTTGTAACTGATCAAATGGCTGCGCGGCACACCGGCACGGCAGACGGAAACCGCGGCACGTAAAAAGCGCAGGGTTCCGGTTGAGTCATCGCTAGACGGATTGCTTTCTGACTCCAGACGCTGGACCAGTTTTTCCACTTCAGCCGGAAACAGTTCTGCGATCGAGTTGCCTTTCTCATCGATGATGCCCTGCTCCGAGCAGAAGCCAATCAGCTTATCCGCTTTTAATCTTATCGCCACTTGGGTCGCCACTTCTTCTGAGAGCAGGTTAAAACACTCACCGGTGACAGAGCTGGCAATCGGACCCAGCAGCACAATCGAGCCTTGATCCAGAGTACGGTTAATCCCGTCGATATCGATGCGACGGATACGACCGCTGTGGCAGTAATCGATGCCGTCATCCACGCCAAGCGGCTGGGAGATGACAAAGTTACCACTGGCGACATTGAGCTGAGTGCCGGCCATCGGAGTATTGTTGAGGCTCATCGACAGGCGGGCGGTGATCGCCAGTTGCAACTGACCGGCAGCCTGCATAACCAGGCCGAGTGCTTCTTCGTCGGTGATACGGATACCTTTGTGGTATGGCGTGGTGTGATTATTCGCTTCGAGGATTTGGTTGATCTGCGGGCGGGCGCCATGCACAAGCACGATCTTGACACCCAGGCTGTGCAGCAGTGCCAGGTCGCTGATGATATTAGTGAAGTTTTTATCAGCAATCGCTTCACCACCCACCATGACCACCATGATTTTGCCACGGTGAGCGTTGACATAGGGTGCGGATTGTCTGAACCCTTTCACAAGGGCGGTACTACGAATTTTCACGGCCTGACACTCAAGTTGGTTGTTTAATTATGTTTGAATAATGACTTTTTATTCACCTGTAAACAAGTTTTTTTTCGATTTCAGCTCAAAATATCATCTTGATATGACAGCGCTGAGTCGGACCGGCTCTGCCAGCCGGTACAAGCGCGGCCTTTAAAGCCGTATTCAGTCATTCAGACTACCACTTTGTAATGCAAAGAGTTGCACCAAGATCTGATCAGAATAGCAAAGCAGGATAAAGAGCACGGTAAAATATGATAATCAGAATAGAACACTATGATAATCGGAACGAAACAGCATGATAAATAGTGAGGCTCTTGCCCCTGTGTTGGCCGCATTGCGATCCGTTAAGCGTAAAGCCATTGAACGCAGCTTATTGAGTATCGCGGCGGCAGGGACTCTGCTGGTACTGATGCTGTACGGCAACTTGTTCAGCCAGCTGGCTGCGCTGACTCAGCCGCCGACAAGCACGCTTTACGGCGTGTGGATTGAAAAAGATGTCGCGCCGTACCTGGCGCAAAAAATTGAAATTCGTCCGCAGGCGTTGTTAGTCGATGGCCGGGTAGTGACCACCCGCTATGATTATGACGGGCATACCTTGCACTATCAGGTTGGTGGCCAGGCGTATCAGTGGCAGATGCGTAATGAAGAGCAAACCGAAATGACCCGGGTTTCGTCAGCGCATTATAATCCGACCTTCCGATTGTCAGAAAAAGACAAAAAACATCTTCAGTAACCATTCCTTAATTGCGCTTGTCAGCGGAGTTTGTCATCCTTTTGCTCAACTCAGCAAATGGACTTATTCCAGTGACAAAACGTTTATTTTCCTATGTTTCTCTGGCACTGCCAGTGGCGCTGCTCGTCGGCTGTGCCCAGCCGACCGATCGCGCGCAACAGTACCTTGATCCTGAATTTCCTCAGCCGCTGAATCAGGTCGCTGAGGTGCACTCCAACACGCCACGTGATTTTACCGAGTTTGCCAAGCAGAGTGCGGCGGTGGTAACCAACTCGCCTTCGATGGCGGCAATGTACGGCCCGCTCTACGAACACCTGAGTGAGTGGGCGATGCAAAGCGGCGATCCGCAGACGCTGGCTCAGTTTGGTATTCAGGCTGCGCAGATGGGCGGCGGTGATAAGAAAGGCAATGTGCTGTTCACCGGTTATTTTTCGCCGGTCATCGAACTGCGCCACACGCCGAATGAAGAATTCCATTTTCCGGTCTACGCCAAACCGGACTGCAGCTCAGACTGCCCGACCCGGGAGCAGATCTACGGCGGTGCACTGCAAGGTCAGGGGCTGGAGTTAGGCTATGCGGCCAACCGGATTGATCCGTTTATTATGGAAGTGCAGGGCAGTGGCTTTGTCCATTTCGGCGATGACGATACGCTGGAGTACTTTGCCTACGCCGGTAAGAATAACAAAGCGTACGTCAGTATCGGCCGGATTCTGATTGAACGCGGCCTGGTTGAACGCGACAAGATGTCACTCAAAGCGATTAAAGACTGGGTGCTGGCCAACGATGACGCCACCGTTAAAGAGCTGCTGGAGCAAAATCCTTCTTACGTCTTCTTTGCCCCGCGTGCTGCGGCGCCGGTGACCGGGAGCGCGGGCATCCCGCTGCTGCCGATGGCATCGGTGGCCGGCGACCGCTCGCTGTTGCCGATGGGTACGCCGATCCTGGCCGAAGTACCGCTGCTGAATGCCGATGGCAGCTGGTCCGGTACTCATCAGTTGCGTCTGCTGATTGTGCTTGATACCGGCGGTGCGGTGAAGCAGAATCACCTGGATCTTTACCATGGCATGGGGCCTCGTGCGGGGACCGAAGCCGGTCATTACAAACACTTTGGCCGGGTGTGGAAACTGGGGCTGGAAAACAGTCCGACACAAGCACCTTGGGCTACGCCGCCAGAGAAGTTACAATAGGCCATCGGCGGGCTTGCCCGGCTAGACTTTTGGTTAAAGAGTGCGTATAAATCGCACTCTTTCTTTTTTGAACCCTTTGATTGCGGATGATCCGGTGCTCACTGACGGTGCGTAAATGTCGCCGCTCATGTTGTAATCCGGACATTTCCTGTTGTGGATGATTAGTATGCGCGAACTCGATACCCCGGCCTCTGACAATTACAACCAGCGTTTTGGCGGCACACGTCGTTTATACGGCAACAGCGAAGTGGAAATTCTGCGTGCGGCCCATGTGTGTGTGATTGGTATTGGTGGTGTGGGCTCTTGGGCGGTGGAAGCGCTGGCGCGCTCCGGGATTGGTGAACTGACTCTAATCGATATGGACGATGTGTGTGTCACTAACATCAACCGTCAGATTCATGCCATGAGCGGTACGGTCGGTCAGAGCAAAATCGAAGTGATGGCCGAGCGGGTCAGACTGATCAACCCGGAATGTAAAGTGAACCTGATTGATGACTTTATTACCGCCGATAACCAGCATGAGTACCTGAGCAAAGAGTACGACTATGTGCTGGATGCGATCGACAGCGTTAAAGCCAAAGCCGCTCTGCTGGCCTACTGCCGCAGCAATAAAATCAAGGTGATTACGACCGGTGGGGCCGGCGGTCAGACCGATCCGACCCAGATTAAAGTCGCTGACCTGACCAAGACGATTCAGGATCCGCTGGCGAAAAAGATCAAAGACCGTCTGCGCCGTTTTCATAATTTCCCGATCAATCCGGCGCGTAAATTCGGTATTGATTGTGTGTTTCTCTACTGAGCACCTTAAGTATCCGCAGGCTGATGGCAGTGTGTGCGCGGTCAAATCCAGTGCGGAAGGCCCTAAACGTATGGACTGTGCCAGCGGCTTTGGCGCGGCGACTGTAGTCACGGCGACCTTTGGCTTTGTCGCAGTGTCGCGCATTATCGAAAAACTGATTCAGAAACACAGCGCGTAACGGAGCCTCTATGTCTGATTATTCTTGGTCTGATTTTCCGGATTCGCCATTTGGCAGCGAAATTCACAGCGCTGATGTACTGGCGGTGATGCAGCAGCTGAAAGGCTGGGAAGATCGCTATCGTCAGGTGATTCAGTGGGGTAAAAAGCTGCCCCAGATGCCGGATGAACTAAAGAGCGAGCAAGTGACGGTCGCTGGCTGTGAAAGTCAGGTCTGGTTGCTGGCGGCTCAGAAGGACGATGTGTGGTATTTTTGCGCCGATTCGGATGCGCGCATTGTGCGCGGCCTGATCGCGTTGGTGATGGCGGCCTATCAAGGCAAAACCAGTGCCCAGATTCAGGCGTTTGATATCGATGATTACTTTGCCCAACTGGGCCTGATCGCCCATCTCAGCCCGTCGCGCGGCAATGGCCTGAAAGCGATTGTTGAGCAGATTAAACATCTGTCAGTAAGGTAAATTTCCAGGGTTTTAAGATCCCAGGCCCCAGTTTCTAGGACCTAGGACCTAGGACCTTGGACCGAAGATCCTAAAACCCTAAAACCTTTATCCTCTCAATTACAGCATATCGACCGCTTTTTCTATCGCGGCGATTAAGCGTTGCACTTCTTCCATCGAGTTATAAATCCCGAACGAAATCCGCACTGTCCCTTTGACAGCGAAAGCATCCATCAACGGATGAGCGCAGTGGTGACCGGCACGGACTGCAATGCCCTGTTGATCGAGCAGAGTGGCCAGATCCTGATGATGGACGCCGTCCATCACGATGCTGAGAATGCTGGAATCAGGCTGGTAACCCAGTACCTTAATATCCTCCAGTTGCAGCAGCGCCTGATAGGTCGTGTGCTGTAACTGATGCAGATGCGCTTCAACCTCAGCGCGCTCAAAACCGCAGTACCAGTCGATGGCTGTCGCCAGTGCAATCGCACCCGCCACATTCGGCGTACCGGCTTCAAATTTACCCGGCAGCGCGGCAAAGGTGGTGCCGTCAAACGAGACTTTCTCGACCATTTTTCCGCCGCCGTGCCAGGGTGGCATCGCTTCCAGCAGCGCCAGTTTGCCATACAGCACGCCAATCCCGGCCGGAGCGTAAAGTTTGTGACCGGAAAAAACATAAAAGTCGGCATCCAGCGCGGCCACATCGACCTCTTCATGCACTATGCCTTGCGCGCCATCGACCACCACCACAGCGCCTACCTGATGGGCGGCGTTAATCACAGCTTCAATCGGCTGTCGGGTGCCGGTGACATTGGTGATGTGCGCCAGGGCGACAATCTTGCACTTGGCAGACAGCAAGTGGTGGAAAGCATCCAGACCAAACTCGCCATTGGCGGTCATTGGAATTTTGACCACCTTAGCGCCGGTCTGCTGCGCCACGATCTGCCACGGCACGATATTGGCGTGATGCTCCGTTTCGCTGACCAGGATTTCATCGCCGGGTTGCAGGGTTGAACGGGCGTATGTCTGGGCAATCAGGTTGAGCGCTTCGGTTGCGCCCCGGGTCCAGATAATGCTGTTACTGCTTGGCGCGCTGATAAAACGGGCGACGCGTTCACGCGCGGCCTCAAACTGGCTGGTGGCATGCGCGGTCAGGCTGTGGCTGCCGCGATGTACATTGGCGTTTTGCGCGCTGTAATAGCGGCTGATGGCATCAATCACCACTTGCGGCTTTTGCGTGGTCGCGGCGCTGTCGAGGTAGACCAGCGCCTGGTCATTGATGGTTTGCTTGAGCGCCGGAAACTGGGCGCGAACCGCGGCAATATCCAGCATGTTATTCGATACCCAGTTTTTCATAGTTGAGCTGAGGCAGGGCAACCAGAGGTACAGCGACCTCACGTGCCAGTTTCTTTACCGGACAGCTGGACAATGATTTCCACCGCAAATTCGAGCGCGGTGCCCGGGCCCTGACTGGTCAGCAGGTTGTTGTTGACGTCAAAGGTCACGCGGCGGTTACGCCACAAATCGGCCGGAATACACTGCTGGAAATTGGGATGACAGGTCATCAGCGCCCCCGGATAGAGATCATGGTGTTGCAGCACCACGGCTGGCGCAGCGCAGATCGCAGCAACCAGGCGGCCATCATATTTTTGTTGTCGGATGATTTCGACCAGCACAGTGCTGTCACGGAACACTTCTGCGCCACCGACACCACCGGCCAGTACCACCGCATCAAATTCATCATCGGCGACGTCGACCAGTTTGCAGTCGGCAGTCAGTGTCACGCCACGGGACGCGCGCATGGTGAGGTGACCGTCGAAATCCGCGCTGGCCACCACAACCTGATAACCGGCCCGGACCAGAATATCAATCAGAGTGACGGCTTCCATCTCTTCCGTGCCCGGAGCGATAGGGATCAGAATGCGTTTTGTCATGCTTGGGTCCAACTTTGTTGTAAGGATTGAATGTGTTGATACAGTTGCTGGTTGACCGGTACGGCCAGACCATGCTGCTGCGCTTTGCGCACCACGTATCCGTTGATAAAGTCTATCTCGGTTTGGCGCTGATGGACAACGTCCTGATGCATTGAAGAGCGATTACGTGCTGTGGCAGCAATCACCTGATCGACGCTGGCGCGCAGTGCGCGTTCATCGACGGGAATATGTTCCGCGCGCATCACTGCAGCGACTTCAGCGATGATGGCATCCAGTCGGGCGCGATAGCGCGGGTCGGCCAGTTCTCCATTGCTGATTTGCTCAAGCGCTGTCAGCGGGTTAATCGCACAGTTAATGGCGAGTTTCTGCCACAGGGCGTGCTCAATGTGTTGGTTCCAGCTTACCTGAGGCAGGGCATGCTGCAGCACATCACAGACAAACCCGCAGCGCTCCCCCTGCGCATTAAAGGGCCCGATTTGAGTTTGCCCTTGTCCGGTATGCAGGACCTTATCCGGCGCAGGTTTCAGCGCGCCGTGCGTGGTGGTTGATAGCAGCACCGGGTAAGGTGTAAGGCGATCACTGAGTGCTTCCAGCGCCCCCATGCCGTTATGCATAAACAGCAGGATGGTCTCATCAGCAATCTGCTCAAGCAGGGCTGGTAAAGCGGATGCGACTTGCCAGGCTTTCACTGTGATCAGTAACAAATCCGCGCTGCGTAGCGTGTCTGGCTGATTGTAGCTAAAACTGAGCTTAGGCTGCTCATCACATTGCAGTGACCAGTGTGTGGCGTTTTGAGTGCCCCACAGCGCCACCTGATGCCCGGCTTGGTGCAGATGCGTCGCCCACAGGCTGCCAATTGCGCCGGGACCGACAATCACTATATTCATGCAAACAACTTCGCTAAAGGGTTTGCGCTAAGGATAATGCTCCGCAGAACGAAAGCAATAAAAAAGGGCGCCGATTGGCGCCCTCTCAAAGCTTAAGCAGGATGTGCTTAGAACTTGTAAGTCACTGCTACGTAATGGCCGATACCGGTTGAATCTGCAGTTGCAGACGCATCCCATGGCAGACCTTCGCCGTTTTCAAAACCGTAAACGTCGTTGAACAGCTTCAGGCCGTAACCCACTGCGAAGCGGTCTGAGTGCCAGTAGATACCGTTGAACATGTCAAAGCCAGTGCTAGACGTGTTGTATTGGCTCTTCATGCCAAATTGGTAATCGATGTAACCCTGGTATGCGATGAAAGTACCGTTCTCGAAGAAGTAGAAAGGTTTGAACCAGTTAGTTGCAAAGTGGTAACCGTTCCAGTCTTTCTTAGCTGAATCGTAAGTTTTGTACAGGTTTACGCCTACTTTACCAAACCATGGAACCATCACGTCTGAACCCAGACCGATGTTTTGAGTGTTCAGACCGTCACTACCGCCATCCCATTGGATCAGAGAAGCCAGGTATAGCTCCTGTACCGGACCGAAAGACAGGTCTTTACCAGTCAGAGCGTCCAGAGAAACACGTGGCGCGAATTTCATAAAGATTTTATCACGACCGTACTTGTCGCTGCTTGTATCTGTAGTCAGGTTGAAGATATCGATGTAGCCGTAAAGATCGAAAATTCCTGAACGACCGCCAAATTCCATTTCCAGGTAATCGTGGCTTGAGTCTTCATCTGCAGCGCCTTTCTCATTAAACGCACCCATGATGTTGAACTGGAACCATTTGTAGTCGTTTTTGTGGATGTCGCCATCTGAGTAGTCAGCTGCCATAGCTGGTGCAGCTGACGCTGCCAGTAGACCAAGAGCTAAAAGTAATTTGCGCATAAGGGGGACTCTCTATGTTTGTATTGATTCAGAAGAATAATTAATCACTGCCTCTTCCAATTGGCGGGAATGATAGCGACTAAAATCTCAATTAAAAGTGATACAGCGTGCAAAATTTGGCTTCTTTGGTGATCAAGATCACAGTATTGCATTTTATTTACGGAACTTTTCTGTGTTACAGGAATTTGCATTTTATTTGTGATTTTTATCACGCAAACGTTTGGGTTGAGGGATATTAAGCTTATTGAATAACCTAAACGTGTAGTCAGTGATCTGGAGTTTTGCAAATTGCGTATGCACAGCAAACACATTTGGTTAGCAGATCCATAACAGATAGGCAGGAAATCCCGATGGAAGAGATAATGTTATTTCCGCTCAGTTCAATTGTTTTACCCGAAGGTAAGATGAAATTGCGTATTTTTGAGCCAAGGTACAAACGTATGGTGGCGGAATGCAGCAAAACCGCCAGTGGATTCGGGATCTGTTTGTTCGATAGCAAAAGCAAAGGAAAAGCAAATCCTCTTTCCGAATTTGGTACATGGGTGAAAATTGTCGACTTCGAAACGCTCGATGATGGCCTGCTCGGGATTACCGTGGTGGGGATAAAACGCTTCGTGACGCGCAAAATCCGGGTTGAGCACGATGGGTTACGCCGCGCGAAAGTGGAATGGCTGCCGAAACTGGCCAACCCAGCAGATGCCGGATCGCGAAGTTTTTCTCAGTCAGCACCTGCAAAAGCTGTATCAGGAATTTCCGCAGATTGGCAGTTTGTACGACCACCGCTTTTTTGATGATGCCAGCTGGGTCAGTCAGCGCTGGCTCGAACTGCTGCCACTGTCCAACGGCCAGTTTGATGAACTGGCGCAGCAGGAAACCTGCCACAGCGCGCTGGCATTCCTGAATCAGGCCATCGAAGCGTACGACGACTAGATTCCTCGCGACGCGACAGGCTGCCATCAGCACTGTCAGTATTGAGCACTGTCAGTATTGGGTACTGGCAGTAAAAGCTGGCGCTATAATGAAAGGTGAGTGCCTTACAGCTTTGCTGTGATCTGAATGGATGATCAGCACGTATAATGTGCGTTAGGTGCAGGAAGGCCTGAATTTCAGGCCGCTAAGGACAGGACATCTCATGACAAATGTGAATCCACAAACCTTCAGCCGCCAGGACTGGACCCGGTGCATGGAGAAAGTTAAACAACGCGATAAGGAAGCTTTCGCGCTTATCTTTCATTATTTTTCTCCGCGGCTGAAACAGTTTGTTTTCAAGCATCTGGGTAACGAGCACGTCGCCGTTGAACTGGTTCAGGAAGCCATGACCACAGTATGGCACAAAGCCTATCTGTTTGATGGCTCCAAAAGTTCGTTATCGACTTGGGTCTACACCATTGCACGTAATTTGTGTTTTGACCTGATGCGTAAACAGAAAGGTAAGGAGCCTCATGTCCTTGCCGACGATATCTGGCCGGGAGATTTCTGCCCGCCTGACCTGGTTGAGCACTACGCTCCGGAGCATGAAATGCTGAAAGAGCAGGTGCTTAAATTTCTCGACACTCTGCCGGAAGCGCAGCAAAAAGTGGTACGTGCGGTTTACCTTGAGGAAATTCCTCATCAGCAAGTGGCCGACATGTTTGACATTCCGCTCGGTACGGTCAAATCACGCTTGCGTCTGGCAGTGGAAAAACTCAGAACTTCAATCGATGCGGAGCGGTTATGAGCTACCATCCAGATTTTTCATTACTTGAAGCCTATGCCCAAGGCTCTATTGATGCCATTCATGGCGTGTCTGTGGCCACTCATCTGGAGATGTGTCCACACTGCCGCCAGCAAACCCGGCAATTGGAAGAGCACTGCGGAGACGCACTGCTCAAATTAGAAACGAGCTCCAACTTAGAAACCATATCCAGTGTGGTACCCGCGGAGCCAACAGCCGATGCTCACTGGCAGCAGATGCTGGAGCAGATCATTAACAGCGATGCGCCTGCGCGGCCCAAACTGACACGGGTCAAGGCGCCGGTTGTGTCGGTAAACGGACGGCAAATTACTGTGCCGCGTGCGCTGAAGCGTTTCGTGTCATCCGAGGCAAAATGGCGCAGTTATGGCGGCAAGGTGTTCAGCCTGGCGTTGCACAGTGATGACAACACGCACATGAATCTGATGTATATCAGTGCCGGCGTGAGTATTCCGCAGCACACCCATCTGGGCACAGAATCGACTCTGGTGCTGCATGGCGGTTTCAAAGATGAAGATGATCATTATGACGCCGGTGATTTCATTCTGCGCGATGGCAGTGTGCGTCATTCCCCCCAAACTGCGCAGGATCAGGACTGCCTGTGTCTGACTGTGCTGACTGAGCCAATGCTGTTTACCCGCGGTGTGGCACGGTTGTTTAATATGTTTGGCAAAGGGCTTTATCCTTAAGAGCTTTATCCTTAAGGTCAGTTTCTTCACCTGTACTCCTGATGGCCACTTTGTGGCCTTTTTTTTGTCCTGACCACACTTCTCTGGCATTTTCGCGCCGGGTTCAGTGTATGATGCATGAGTATTCAATCTATTACATAAAATCGAATTATGTCTCAGCCTATTGATAAAAAGACTTTTCTCAGCCTGTTCGCCACAGTGTTTCTGCCAATGTTTCTGGCTGCGGTGGATCAGACTCTGCTGGCCACGGCTACTCCGGCCATCGTCAGCGATCTGGGTGACATTCAACTCTCTTCCTGGATTGCGGTCGGTTATATGCTGGCCGGTGCGGCTTCAGTGCCGATCTATGGCTGGCTGGGTGATCAATATGGTCGTAAACGTATGCTCGGGATTGCGCTCAGCATCTTTGCACTTGGCTCTCTGGTTTGTGCGCTGGCGGTCAACATGCCGGGTCTGGTCGCAGGGCGGATTATCCAGGGCTTGGGCAGTGGCGGCCTGATGAGCCTGTCACAGGCATTGATTGGCGAACTGGTCGCACCGCGTCAGCGGGCGCGTTTTCAGGGCTACTTTTCGGCGCTGTTTGCGCTGTCGAGTATCGGTGGCCCGGTGCTGGGCGGGGTGATAGTGACTTATCTCTCCTGGCAATGGCTGTTCTGGATTAATCTGCCGCTGGTTGCGCTGGCGCTGTTTCGTTTATCGCGTCTGCAGTCGAGTCAGGTTAAAAGCGCCACAAGCAGCATCGACTTTGCGGGGCTGCTGTTGTTTCCGACCCTGATGACGACGATCATTTACTGGCTGTCTGCCGGTGGCCATTACTTTGCCTGGGGATCAGAAACCAGCCTGCTGCTACTGGGTGTGTTTATGCTGTTAGTAGTGAGCTTTGTATGGCAGCAGAAGCGGGTTCGTCACTCTTTTTTGCCTTTACCTTTGCTGGTGCGTAAAGAGATTCATGTGCCTTTGATTTCGACTTTCCTGTTTGCTTCGTGTCTGTTCGGGCTGGTCTTTTTCCTGCCGATTTTCATGCAAATCGGTCTGGGCGTCAGTGCGGCCCGTTTCCGGGCTGCTGATGATCCCGCTTTCGGCCGGCATTATCAGTGGTTCATTTATCACCGGCAAACTGATTGCGCGCAGCGGGGTGCCGAAATGGATTCCGGTGTGCGGTATGAGCCTGAGTACGCTGGCGTTTATGGCGTTAGCCATGGTGGATATGGGGCCGAATGCGGTCAGTGCGGTCGGCTTTGTATGCTGCCTTGGTCTCGGCACTGTGATGCCATCGACCCAGGTGCTGATTCAGACCGTGGCCGGTAAAGCCAGTCTGGGGCGGATAACCTCTATGGCGGCGCTGTGTCGTTCGCTGGGCGCGTCAGTCGGTACGGCGGTATTTGGTACCCTGATTTATTCGCAAATCCCCGGTTTTGATGCCAGCAGCTCAATCAGTACCTTACTGGCGACGCCGCAGAATGTGGTTGCGGACGCGTTCCAGACCGGCTATCTGCTTGCGGCGCTGCTTGCGTTTATCTGTGTGCTCAACGCGGCGCGGGCACCGTTGATTCAGCTTGATGACTACAGTTGGGCGACGGAAAAAAGCGCATAAAAAAACGGTCTCAGCTGAGACCGTTTTTTGTCTGGGTTGCGCCACTGTGAAGAGGCGCAACCTGTCAGGCCAGACCCTGAATGATCACGAATTTCTCTAACAGCTCTTCTTCTGTTTCAATGTGGTTCGGATCAACAATGATGCATTTCGTGATCGGACACACCGACTGACAGGTCGGCTTGTCGTAGTGACCTTTACATTCGGTACACAGATCCGGGTCAATCTCAAAGATGGAGTCGCCCATCGAGATGGCCCCGTTCGGGCATTCCGGATCGCACATATCACAGTTAATGCACTTATCAGTGATCAATAAGGCCATATTATTTGCCTGTTGGGTTACGGGTATCCTGACCAGCGTTAAGGTTACGCATCAGTAGAGCGTAGTTCAGATCCATATCCTGTGGAACTGGAATATAGACAAAGTGGCCGTTGCCTTTCGCATCGTCAATTACTTCGCCTTTACGGTTTTCCATCGCTTCCAGAGTGAAAACAACGTTACCTTTTGGCGTCATCAGCTCCAGGCTGTCGCCCAGGATGAATTTGTTCTTCACTTCTACTTCTACCATGTCGCCACGGCGTTTACCGGTGAACTCACCGACGAACTGCTGTGCATCAGATACAGAGTAGCCGTAGTCGTAGTTCTGGTACGCGTCATGCGTGTGACGACGCAGGAAGCCTTCGGTGTAACCACGGTGCGCCAGGCTTTCCAGCGTGCCCATCAGGTTCTCATCGAACGGTTTACCTGCCACAGCATCATCGATCGCTTTGCGGTAAACCTGAGCAGTACGTGCACAGTAGTAGAATGACTTAGTACGACCTTCGATTTTCAGTGAGTGCACACCCATCTTGGTCAGACGCTCAACGTGTTGTACCGCACGCAGGTCTTTGGAGTTCATGATGTAAGTGCCGTGCTCATCTTCATAAGCGGCCATCTTCTCTTCCGGACGGTGGCTTTCAGACAGCAGAACCACGTCATCAATTGGCTTACCACGGCCGATGGTGGTTTCCGGACGCTCTTCCTGCACTTCAATCGCCTGAGCGGCATTCGGATCGAATTGTTCAACGATTTGACCCGCTTCGTCTTCTTTGCCTTTCTCAACTTTGTATTCCCAACGGCAGGCGTTGGTACAGGTGCCTTGGTTCGGGTCACGTTTGTTGATGTAGCCAGACAGCAGGCAACGACCTGAGTAAGCCATACACAGTGCGCCGTGTACGAAAACTTCCAGCTCGGTTTCCGGACAGTGTTCACGAATCTCTTCGATCTCTTCCAGAGACAGCTCGCGAGAGACGATAACGCGCTCAACGCCGTTGGCTGCCCAGAATTTAACCGTGGCCCAGTTTACCGCGTTCGCCTGTACTGACAGGTGAATCGCCATGTCAGGGAAAGCTTCACGTACCATCATGATCAGACCCGGGTCAGACATGATCAGCGCGTCCGGACCCATATCAACCACAGGTTTCAGATCGCGGATGAAGGTTTTCAGCTTCGAGTTGTGCGGCTGGATGTTACATACCACGTAAAAGCGTTTGCCCTGGGCGTGCGCTTCATCGATACCGATTTGCAGGTTCTCGTGGTTGAATTCGTTGTTACGTACACGCAGGCTGTAACGCGGCTGGCCGGCGTACACAGCATCCGCACCGTAGGCGAACGCGTAACGCATGTTTTTCAGGCTACCTGCCGGTGACAGCAGTTCAGGTACGAAAGTTTTCTCAGTAGTCATTGCTTCTTTATCTCAATCTGATCTCAAGTCAGGCCAATGCCACCTGATGGCATTGGAAGGGGCACAAATTTTACGTCAAAATGTGAGCCATGACCAGTTGAGATTGCAGATGAGAATAGCAGCTGAACACGCAGTGTACGCTGCCGGGCTCATACCTGATAAGCCGATAGATGACAGGTTGATAACGGACAGTCTCAATCACGGATAGCTTCAAAAAAGTCAGGCCGGTCACAACGGACCGGCCTGACTCGGGGAGGGGCTTAAGCGTCGGCGTGCGGCAGGCCGCCTAACGCGTCGAACAGATTCGGCAGCAAGGCGGAAAACTCGCCGCACATCAGCGAGAAATCGGCATCGAAACGCGCCGCCTGATCTTCACGCGGAATGTCTTCGTTCTGATCTTTCAGTTCATCGCTGAAGGTGATGCGTTTGATGCTGCAGTCTTCGGCCAGGATAAAGCTCAGACGATCCTGCCAGTTGACAGCCAGCTTGGTCACCACTTTATTGGCTGCAATGTGATTGAGAATCTCATCGCTGGTCAGTTCCTGTTTTTTACAACGCACGACGGCGCCGTCATCGAGAGTCGATGTCAGCTCGGCTTCATCCAGCAGGTTGAACCCTTGCGGCAGGTTGCCGTCTTTGACCCATTGCGTCAGGGTGGTTTCGACCGCCACTTCCGGAATAGCCGGAACTACCGGCAGGCTGCCCATGGTTTTACGCAGCAGCGCCAGCACGTCTTCGGCTTTTTTGTAGCTGCTGGCGTCGACCAGAATCAGCCCTTGCGACGGCATGATCAGCACAAAGGTGTACTGGCTGCGGCTGAACGCGCGTGGCAGCAGATCGATGACGATATCGTCTTTGATATTGTCCTTTTCTTTCTTTTTCAACGGGCGGCCTTCTTCGGCTTCCATTGCTTCAACCTTGGCATTGAGTGAGTCTTTGATCACTGAGGCCGGGAGCATTTTTTCTTCTTTCTTGGCACAGATGAGAATGCGGTCTTCACTGACGTGAGTCATCATGTCGCCATGTTTGCCCATCGCATGTACCCAGCCGAATTTCTGTTTGTCCTGGCTGCCACAAGGGGTGAAGCGAAACTCTGCCAGTTGCTGTTCCAGCTGGTCGGCATTGAAGTTGATATCGCGGTTAACGCGATAGACCATACAGTTTTTAAACCACATATCTATTTCTTTTCCTTGTTCGAAAGCGTGACATCATAGGACATCTCACTGGCAATGTCTCACGGCGAATTCAAAAAATTGCCACCCGAAACCAGGTTGATATAACGATGAATTTGATAAGAAAGTTATATTAAAAATTGTTTGCAAAGGTCACAAAAGTGTCATAATCATTTCTCATAATGCACAGCGTTGATTAAATAAAAAGGTTATTCAATTATGTCTAGAAGGATTCTGGTTGTTGAAGACGAAGCACCGATTCGTGAAATGCTGTGTTTCGTGCTTGAACAAAAAGGTTATCAGGCAGTGGAAGCCGAAGACTATGACACTGCGGTGAATAAACTGGCTGAACCCTTCCCTGATCTGGTCCTGCTTGATTGGATGCTGCCTGGTGGCAGCGGCATTAACTTCATCAAGCATATGAAACGTGAAGAGCTGACACGCAACATTCCGGTTGTGATGCTGACTGCGCGTGGTGAAGAAGAAGATAAAGTCCGTGGCCTGGAAGTCGGCGCTGATGACTACATTACCAAACCTTTCTCTCCTAAAGAGCTGGTGGCTCGTCTCAAAGCGGTGATTCGCCGTGTGACGCCAACGGCACTGGAAGACGTGATTGATGTGCAGGGTCTGAAACTGGATCCGGTATCGCACCGTGTGACAGCCAATGATGATGCATTGGATATGGGCCCGACCGAATTCAAAATGCTGCATTTCTTTATGACTCACCAGGAACGGGTGTACAGCCGCGAGCAGCTGCTGAACAACGTCTGGGGGACGAACGTTTACGTGGAAGACCGTACCGTTGATGTGCATATCCGCCGTTTGCGTAAAGCACTGGAAGAAGCGGGTCACGATAAGCTGATCCAGACAGTGCGCGGCGCCGGCTACCGTTTCTCAACCAAAGCGTAAGGGGACTGACGCCGGTCCTGGATTCCGCCGAATCGGATGCGGCATGAAGACATTATGGTTGAACGTTTAACTTGGAAAAAGCTGGCCTGGGAGCTGGCTTTTTTTTACCTGCCCTGGGTTGTGGTCGGGTGGATATTCGGATACATGCCGTGGTTGCTGTTAGCGGCCACGGCTTTGCAGCTTGTATGGCATTTGCATAACCAGATGCGCCTTTCCGCCTGGCTATGGGACGAAAAGCGTCTCACGCCGCCGTCCGGTTTCCGGCAACTGGGAGTCGCTGTTTAACGGCATTTACCGCCTGCAGCAGCGCCAGCGCAAAAAACGCAAAGAGCTGACCAACCTGATTCGCCGTTTCCGTAACGGGGCGGAATCGCTGCCCGATGCTGTCGTGGTGTTTCGCGGTGAAGGCAATATTGTCTGGTGTAACCGTCTGGCTCAGCATTTGCTCGGTTTTCGCTGGCCGGATGATGCCGGACAGCCGATCTCTAACCTGATTCGCACCCCGGATTTCATCAAATATCTGCAAAAAGGCGACTTCACGGAGCCGCTCGACATGCGTTCGCCGCTCAATGTGGAACGTTCGCTCGAACTGCGGATTGTGCCGTATACCGAAGGCGAGCACCTGATGGTGGTGCGTGATGTCACTCAGCTTAAGCAGCTGGAAGGCATGCGCCGTAACTTCTTTGCCAACGTTTCCCATGAGCTGCGCACCCCGATGACGGTGCTGCAGGGTTACCTGGAGATGACCGAAGATCCGGATATGCTGGTCGGTCCGATGTGGCCGAAAGCGCACGGCGTGATGACCGAGCAGCTCAACCGCATGAACAGCTTGGTCAGTCAGCTGCTGACCTTGTCCAAGATTGAAGCGTCGCCGATTCATGAGCTGGACGAAGTGGTTGATGTCCCTTCGATTCTGGAGATTCTGGAAAAAGAAGCGGTCAGCCTGAGCGGTGATGATCAGCATCAGCTCCATTTTGACGTCGACAAGAAGCTGCGTGTGCTGGCAGACGAAGATCAGTTACGCAGTGCGATCTCAAATCTGGTGTATAACGCGGTCAAATACACGCCGCCCGGCGCCGAAATTAACGTGCGCTGGTATCAGAGCCCGCAGGGCGCCTGTCTGGAAGTGGAAGATAAAGGCGACGGTATCGAGCCGCAGCACCTGCATCGTCTGACTGAGCGTTTTTACCGCGTCGATAAAGCGCGTTCACGTGATACCGGCGGCAGTGGTTTAGGGCTGGCGATTGTAAAACATGCCTTGTCGCATCATGACTCTCATTTAGAAATTAAAAGCCAGGTTGGTGTCGGCAGCCAGTTCTCGTTTGTGCTGCCCAAACGCCTGGTGGTGAAGTAACCATGTGGAAAAAAATGACTCTGTTGGCGCTGCTGGCGGCCAGTTTTGGCCCGGCGTCGGCAGAGGCCTTAAGTGATAATGGCTTAAGTGACTATGACTTAAGTGACTATGAAAAAACATCCGGCGTGGCCGGTAACCTGCTTACGGTCGGTTCCGATACCTTAGCCGGGATGACCACCTTGTGGGTGGAAGAGTTTAAATCGATTTACCCCAATGTGATTGGTCAGGTGCAGGCATCCGGCTCTGCCACCGCGCCACCGGCGCTGACCGAAGGTACGGCCCAGTTTGGCCCGATGAGCCGGCCGATGCGCAGCGGCGAAATCGAAGCGTTTGAGCGCACCTATGGTTATAAACCGACCGCGCTGCGGGTGGCGATTGATGCGATTGGTATCTTTGTGCATCGCGATAATCCAATCAAAGGACTTAATTTCACCCAGCTCGACAGTATTTTCTCCGCCACTTTGCGCTGCGGTGCGACTGAGTCGGTCGAACGCTGGGAGCAACTTGGTTTGCCTTATGAGTGGGCAAAACGTGGTATTCAGATGTTCGGCCGTAACTCGGTATCCGGTACGTATGGCTACTTTAAGCAAAATGCACTGTGCGGCGGGGATTTCAAACGCAGCGTCAACGAACAGCCGGGCTCGGCCTCGGTGGTGCAGTCTGTGGCTTCCACCATCAACACCATAGGTTATTCCGGGGTCGGTTACCGGGTCTCCGGGGTTAAGTTACTGCCGATTGCGGTAGAAGGTGACCAGTATGTTGAGCCGACCCGTGCGAACATTTTGTCCGGTGACTATCCTCTGTCGCGCTATCTTTACGTTTATATCAACAAGAATCCGACCCGCGAGCTGAGTCCGGTGGAGCGTGAATTTATCCGCTTTATCTTCTCCAGACAGGGGCAGGACATGGTGGCCAAAGATGGCTATCTGCCTATCTCACCCGAATTGGCTCATCAGGAGTTGCACAAGGTCGGGATCGAATAAGTCAGGGCGTGCATGATCCGCATATATCCTCCACTAATAAAACAAGCCAGCATTGTGCTGGCTTGTTGCATTTTGTTTGTCTGGTTAACGGTGGCGTTTGCTGTGAAAATCTGAGCGGCTCAGAAGCTTAGCTGCCAGCCGGCGCTGTGCCAGTACTCCTGTTCACTGAGCAGGTCAGCATGCAGCAGCTTGTTGTTCTCCAGCCAGTCTTGTTCCACGCATTTGAGCTGCCATTCGTCGTCTTTGATTTCAAGGCTCAGCTCCGGTAACGGGTCTTCATTGCGCTGGCCGTTCACCACAATCGCCAGGCGCAGCACCCGGATCAGGCCAAGGATATGCTTTTTCTTGAACAGCGAAAAATCGGCCATTTCATTGAGTTTTAACGCTTTACGCTGGAAACGGGCCAGCGTTGACAGCACCAGCTGTTGCTCGCTGTTAAAGCCAGGCATGTTGGTGTGATGCAAAATGTAGGCGGAGTGGCGGTGAAATGCCTGCAAGCTGATACTCAGACCGACTTCATGCAGCAGGGCGCTCCATTCCAGCAAATCGAACAGCTCGTTATTCTTTTTCAGCCCCAGTTCAGCGGCGACCTGATCGAGAAATTCGCGTGCCTGGCCTTTGACCTTGGCTGCGTGTTCCAAATCAACCAGATGTTTCGTCGCCAGGTTTTCCGTGGTGCGCAGACGGATATCAGAATATTTGAACCTGTCTTCCATCTCATACAGCAAACCTTCACGCAGCGCGCCGTCGGAGAAGAACATCTCTTTGATCTTGAGCGCATGAAAAATCGCACTCAGGATAGCGACCCCGGCCGCAAACACAGGTTTACGGTCCTCGGTCAGGCCGGAGAGCTGAATGTCGTCAATCGAGTTCCAGTCACACAGTTTGTCGATCAGTTTACTCAGCCGCTCTTCGGTAATGATGCCATCATCAAATCCGAGGCCGATCAGCACTTCGTGAATCGCTTTCACGGTACCGGATGAACCAAAAGCGATTTTCCAGCCCAGTTTGCGGTACTTACTGGCTACCGACTCCAGTTTCTGTTCGGCCGCCAGCATCGCCTGGGCAAAATTTTTCTTCGACAGTTTGCCATTAGAAAAATAGCGGTCGGTATAGGAGACGCAGCCCATCTGTTTACTGTTGACCAGCTCGGCATCAAAGCCTTTGCCTATCACCATTTCGGTACTGCCGCCGCCGATATCGACCACCAGCATCGATTCAGCCTGAGGCTGAGTATGCGCCACACCCAGATAAATCAGGCGTGCTTCTTCCGTGCCGGGAATAATCTCGATCGGGTAGGGCAGCACTTCCTGCGCGCGTTGCAGAAAAATATGCGCGTTATTGGCCTGACGCAGGGTATGCGTCGCGGCGATACGTACATTGTCGGCATCAATGCCCTGCAGACGCTCGGCAAACATCGCCAGACACTCGAGTCCGCGCTCTATCGAGGCGTTATCGAGATTGCGCTGTTCATCCAGACCTGAAGCGAGACGGACCCGCTGTTTGTGGCGGCTGATCAGCTGTAAATCCTGATCAACGACTTTCGCCACCACCATGTGAAAGCTGTTCGAGCCTAAGTCAATCGCGGCGATTTCACGGGTACTGGTCTCATCGCGAACAGAACTATCATCGCGAAGATAAGTACCATCGCGAAGAGAACTATCACCTGACACCTGTTCAGGCCGGGTGTCATTCACGCTGTCGTTGACAGGCGTATCCTTTTCAGGTGCCAAGTTTTTAGACTGATCGCTTTTAGGCTGATCGTTGTCAGGCTTAGTGTTTTCAGATTTAGCGTGGTCAGACGTGCTGCTGGGCTGAGTCATGGATATCTGCTGATCCCTTATGCTTACGTGTTTGTTTTTCTACATTTTTAAGATAGTCATAAATCGCCAGTTGTGAACGAACTTTCTTGCGGTTACCGCGGTTAACGTAGCGGTTACTCATTTCTTTATCGATCACCCGTGCTTTGACGGTATCGGTAAACTGTAGATTGATGATGTCTATAATACGCTGTTTCAGCCGCTCGTCACGCACTGGTGCGGTGACTTCGATACGGTGATCAATATTACGTGTCATCCAGTCAGCAGAAGAGATATAAACCTTTGGATTGCCTTCATTATGTGTGATCAGTACCCGCGGGTGCTCCAGGAAGCGATCGACAATACTGATGATACGAATGTTATCGCTGATGCCTTCCACGCCGGGCACCAGAGAGCACATGCCGCGAATGATCATCTTTATCTGCACGCCGGCACTGCTGGCGGCGTACAGTTTGTTGACCAGACCGGGATCGACCAAGTTATTGACCTTGAGAGTAATGGCCGCTTTTTTACCCGCTTGGGCGTTGGCGGTTTCCTCATCGATCAGACGGTACAACTGGTTGCGGGAATTACGCGGCGAAACAATCAGATGATTGAAATTCACCGGGCGGAACGGATTTTCAATGTAGCCGAACACGTTACGCACTTCGTTAGTGAGATCTTTGTCGGCGGTCAGCAGGGAAAAGTCGGTATAGATACGCGCGGTCTTTTCGTGGAAGTTACCGGTACCGATATGGGCGTAACGGACAAATTCATTCTCTTCGCGGCGGGTGATCAGTAGCAGCTTGGCGTGGATTTTCATCCCCGGGGTACCAAACACCACGTGCACGCCGGCTTCAGTCAGCACCCGCGACCATTCGATGTTGGCCTCTTCATCAAAACGGGCCTGCAGCTCCACCACCACAACGACATTTTTGCCGTTATGGACCGCGTCAATCAGTGAGTTCATCAGACGTGAGTCTTTCGCGACACGATAGATGTTGATTTTAATGCTGACCACTTTCGGGTCAAAGGATGCCTGACGCACCAGCTCGGTAATGTGCTCGAAGCTGTGGTACGGGTAGTGCAGCAGGATGTCCTGCGCTTTGATGGCGTCAAAGGCGTTCAGATAGCCTTCAAAATCGGCGCACTTGATCGGCGGCAGCGGACGGTTTTCCAGATAGTCACGTCCCACGTTCGGAAAGCCGATAAAGTCTTTAAAGTTGTGATAGCGCCCGCCCGGCAGCAAACTGTCGTAATGGGAAATCTGCAGTTTTTCGCACAGGAAGTTAAGCATCTGCTCCGGCATATCGCGTTCGTAAACAAACCGCACCGGCATCGCGGTCAGGCGCTGGTTAAGGCCTTCCGACATCAGTTCCAGCAGGCTGTATTCCACTTCATGACTAAGATCGTATTCCGCATCGCGGGTCATTTTGATCGCATAGCCATTGAGCGAGTCGTAATCGAAAAAGCCGCGGAAAATATCGTCCAGGCAGTAACGGATGATGTTGTCGAGCAGAATGATGGTCTTGCGGCGCTTGCCTTTTTGTTCCGGCACCATAACAAAACGCGGCAGGTGATCGGTCGGAATTTCGATTAGCGCGTAGTGCGATTCATCGCCTTTTTTCAGGTCGGTGGCGATATAGGCGTATTCATCTTTGAGGAACTGCAGCACATCGATGTCATCTTTCATCAGCAGCGGAGTGATGTGAGGCAGCACTTCTTTATGGAAGTACTTGGTGATCCAGCGCTGCTGCGCTTCATCGAGCTGGGTTTCGTTGACCAGGAAAATGCGTCGCCGTGCCATCTCAAGAATGATGTCATTATACAGGTTGTCGAAATCCTGATTGAGCTTGAATGCTTTACTCTGCATACGGCTGAGCAGATGTTTATTGGAGTCATTGCCGCCGCGTTCACGGTTGATCAGAATGCGCCGTTTTACATCGGAGAAGCGTACTTTATAGAATTCATCCAGGTTGTTGGAGAAAATGCCCAGAAAACGGATACGTTCAACCAGCGGCACGGTCTTATCGGCTGCTTCCTGCAGCACCCGCTCGTTAAAAGAGAGCCAACTTAATTCTTTATCGATATACAACTTTTCCGCGCTCATGACTTACCTACTGACTTGTTCTGGTGATTTTGTGTCTGGTTAAAATGACTTTTTAATGATTGTTTAGTTATTAACCGTGGGGTATTCATTGCAAATTAGTTTTTAAATATGACACTTTTATTGCAAAAGTGCGTACTCTCTATAGTTGTTTTATTTTCAGTTGTTTAATGTGATCTGTAATATAATTGTCACTTAACAGACATATAATCTTGTACTTGAGTATCTTCAATAAATGCACTGCGCAAACCGGTCGCTATAAGGTTTACAGCCACTCTGTTACCCGGGCCGGATTTCACCGCTGAGAGTCACACTCTTCAGGCGTTCCCCTTCAGACAGGTTAACACCTGCTCGTATTCGGGCGTGCAATGGCATTTTGATGACATTTTAGTGTAGCGGAGCGGCAGAGGTAGAGGGATTCATGGCACAGGCCGAGTTTTCATTGAAAGAGCGGGATCAAAAACGAATTATTAAGGATCGTCTTGTCCGTCTTGCAGTGACTGGTGGTGGTGTCAGTGTGCTTGGCGCCCTGATTCTGATCTTTGTCTATCTGGCGCTGGTGGTCCTGCCGCTGTTTTCCGATGCGAAACTGGAAACCGGCTATGCCAGTCAGCCCATTAACACCCCGGCGCCTAAAATGCTGGCGGTGGATGATTACGGTGAGCACGCGTTTGTTCTCAGCGCGCAGGGCAAAGCCGAATTCTGGTCGCTCAATCATGAGCGCAGCCTGCCATTATGGCGCGGTTCACTGCCGTTTAAACCGGTGCAGTTTGCGGCCGGTATGGCCGATAAGCGCTGGTTTGCGGTGACGGACGCGGCTAACCGGGTCTATGTTGCTCGTCCCCATTTTACCAATACCGTCACCGCGCAGGGGCGTCTGTTTATTCCTAAGCTGGAAGCGCTGCCGCTCGGTACGGACTGGCCACTGTTGCCTGAGTCAATTCATATTCAGCAGCTGGCGCTGGCGGTCAGCGACAGCACGGTCTTTTTTGCGACTTATCAGTCAGATAACCAGGTCTCGGTGCATTGGGCTGAGCGGAGCAATCCGGCCATTCGTCATGACTTTACCTTTACAGCCCCGTTTGACCAGCTTGATGAGATGAAGCTGACTCCAGACGGACGCAGCTTATATCTGCGCACTGGTTCTGAGCTGGCGGTGGCCGTGCGCGACGGCGTTAATTACCGCGTGCGTGAGGTGATTGATCTCAGCCAGGGCCAAGCCGCCCATGCTGTCAGTGCCATTAACCTGTTGTCCGGTGCGTACTCACTGCTGGTTTCCCACCAGGACGGACTGGTCACTCAATGGTTTGACGTGTTACGCGATGGTGAACGCCGCCTGACCCAGATCCGCGATTTTAAACTGGCCGAGCAGCTGCGTTTTATTCTGCCTGATACCTACAGCAAGGGCTTTTACAGTTTTTATCAGAACGGTACGGTGCAGAGTCACTACACCACCAGTGACAAACTGGTCGTGTTCGCCCGCGCCTATCAGCAGGTGCCGAAGCTGGCGGCGATGTCATCCAATGAACGTTATCTGGCGACCTATGATCGCGGCACCATCAGCGTGGCTGAGGTGGATAACGGTTATCCGGAAGTGTCATTTTCGTCTCTGTGGCAGAAAGTGTGGTACGAAAGCTACCCTGAGCCGCAGTATGTGTGGCAGTCGACATCAGCCAGTGATGATTTCGAGGCCAAATTCAGTCTGGTACCGATAGCGTTCGGTACCTTTAAAGCGGCCTTGTATGCCATGCTGTTCGCGGTGCCGATCGCGGTGCTGGGCGCTATCTATACTGCTTATTTTATGGCGCCGAAAATGCGTCGGGTGGTTAAGCCGAGTATTGAACTGATGGAAGCGCTGCCGACGGTGATCATCGGTTTTCTGGCCGGCCTGTGGTTTGCGCCGATTGTGGAGAATAATCTCAGTGCGATTGCTGCGCTGGTGCTGTTTCTGCCTTTATCTGCATTGCTGATTGGTATGCTGTGGTCCTCTCTGCCCAAAACCTGGCTGCGCAGAATGGCCGGTGGCTGGCATGCGCTGATCCTGATCCCGGTGCTGCTGGCGGTCAGCGTGGTGATTTTGTCGTACAGCACAGACATTGAGCGCTGGCTGTTTGGCGGCGATGTGCAGGTTTTTCTGGCCCAGAACGGTATCGATTTTGACCAGCGTAATGCGCTGGTGGTCGGTTTTGCCATGGGCTTTGCGGTGATCCCGACCATTTTCACTATCGCGGAAGATGCGATTTTCTCCGTACCGAAACACCTCTCCGACGGTTCACTGGCTCTGGGGGCGACGCCGTGGCAGACCCTGATTCATGTGGTGCTGCTCACCGCCAGTCCGGGTATTTTCTCGGCGGTGATGATGGGGCTGGGACGCGCGGTGGGCGAGACCATGATCGTGCTGATGGCGACCGGTAATACGCCAATCCTGGACTGGAATATTCTCGAAGGCATGCGCACCTTATCGGCCACGATTGCGGTTGAATTGCCGGAATCGGAAGTGGGCAGCTCGCACTTCCGTATCTTGTTCCTGGCGGCGTTGCTGCTGTTTATGTTTACTTTTGCGGTCAACTCGCTGGCGGAATGGGTACGTCAGCGACTACGTGCCAAATACCGTTCCTTGTAGTGAGACGACAGATGCAATTTTTAGAAGAACAAATGCCCGTCTCAGGAACACAGATGCAACGCTCAGGAAGACAGGCGCAACTTTTAGCAAGACAGGCGCAACTCATAGTAAGACAGGCGATTAAAGATGCAAGTATGGGGTGGTAAATGAAAATTTCGCAGTGGATGAGATCCGGCGCCCCATGGATTTGGTTAACCGGTGGTGCGGTCAGTCTGAGTCTGATTTCGGTACTCGGCTTGCTGCTGCTGATTGGCTGGAAAGGGTTAACCTATTTCTGGCCCGCGCCGCTTTACCAATGGCAATCGCAAGACGGCCAGCATTTGGTGGGGCAGTTGTATGCATCCGAATCAGTGCCGGTCAGCCATTTGAAGGATATGGACATCGAGCTGCCGGACGAGGTGATCGAAGCAGGCAGCGCGACACGGCTTAATATCAAAATTGCCAACCGTGAACTGTATGGCAGCGATTTTGTCTCTATGTTGGCGCTTAAGCTGAGTGAGCCGACCAAACCTTCCGGCTGGATGGTGATAGAGCGGGCCCATGACGGCCAGTTTTACGGCAAGCCGCTTGGCTTTGAACAGGTCAATGGCAACATCAGCCCGCACATCGAGACCTTGCTCAGCCAGGGGCTGGAGCAGGCAGATGGGCTGCGCACCGAGATGGACGGCGTGATTAATGACCAGATTCGCCAGATTGGTAGTCAGGTCGAAAACCTGCGTCTTGAGCGGCGCCGTCATGAACTGAACGGCAAACTGACGGACGACTATCTGGCTCGTTATCGTGAGCGCAAGCAAGCGCTGGATGCCAAGCTGGTTGAGGCGGAAAAACACCTGGATTTCCTGCGCTCCCAGCTCAGTCATCAGGCGCTGCTGATGGAAGATATGCATGGTCTCAAGGTGCGGATTCCGCTCAGTCAGATTCTTGATTACTGGTTTCCGAATAACATGACTCTGGTGGAAAAAATCGCGCAGTGGGGCAAGCAGGTGTGGGTGTTTTTGTCTGATGACCCGCGCGAGTCCAACTCGGAAGGTGGCGTTTTTCCGGCCATTTTCGGCACGGTTTTTCTGGTGCTGATCATGTCGGTCATCGTGATGCCGCTCGGTGTAGTGGCGGCGGTTTACCTGCATGAGTACGCTAAAGACAATACCTTTACCCGCCTGATCCGGGTCGCGGTGATTAACCTCGCCGGGGTGCCGTCCATTGTGTACGGTGTGTTTGGCCTTGGTTTTTTTGTTTACACCATAGGTGCCTCTATCGACCAGCTGTTTTATGCCGAGCGCCTGCCGGCGCCGACATTCGGGACGCCTGGCCTGCTGTGGTCAGCCCTGACTCTGGCCGTGCTGACGCTGCCGGTGGTGATTGTGGCGACCGAGGAAGGCCTGACCCGGATTCCGCTCTCGGTACGGCACGGCTCTCTGGCATTAGGCGCGACTCAGTTTGAAACCATCTGGCGCATTGTTCTGCCGATGGCCAGCCCTGCTATGATTACAGGATTGATCCTGGCGATTGCGCGCGCTGCCGGTGAAGTAGCACCCCTGATGCTGGTCGGGGCGGTGAAGCTGGCGTCGAGCCTGCCGGTGGACGGGGAATTCCCGTTTGTGCATCTGGAGCGTAAGTTTATGCACCTCGGTTTTCATATTTACGACATCGGCTTTCAGACTTCGAATATTGAAGCCGCGCGCCCGCTGGTATACGCGACGTCATTTTTGCTGGTTACAGTGATCGTGGCTCTCAACCTCACGGCGATCAGCATTCGTAATAACTTACGCGAGAAATACCGAACTTTAGGACAAGATTAAATGCTTTCTGTCAATCAGGCGCTGGGTTACCAGGCGCCGCTCGACGTCAACAACTTAACCGATAAACAGACTGCGATTGCGATCGAAGACCTCAATCTGTTTTACAAACAGACCCGGGCATTGAACGATATTTCAATGCGGATTCCCAAAGGTCAGGTGACGGCGTTTATCGGTCCGTCCGGCTGTGGTAAGTCGACACTGCTGCGCTGTATCAACCGCATGAACGATCTGGTCGAAGGCTGCCGGGTAGAAGGGGAAGTCAAACTGCACGGTAAGAATGTTTACTCGCCGGAGGTGGATGTACCGACTCTGCGCCGCCGGGTCGGTATGGTGTTTCAGCGCCCCAATCCGTTTCCGAAGTCGATTTACGAGAATGTGGTGTATGGTTTGCGCCTGCAGGGGATTCGCAACAGCCGCGCGCTGGATGATGCCGCTGAGCATGCGCTGCGTGCTGCCGCTCTGTGGGATGAGGTTAAAGGACGCCTGCATGAGAATGCTTTTGGGCTGTCCGGTGGTCAGCAGCAGCGTCTGGTGATTGCACGCGCGATTGCGATAGAGCCGGAAGTACTGCTGCTTGATGAACCGACTTCGGCGCTCGATCCGATTTCGACCCTGACCATCGAAGAGCTGATTCATGAGCTGAAAACCAAGTACACGGTCGTGATCGTGACTCACAACATGCAACAGGCCGCGCGGGTCAGTGACCATACGGCTTTTATTCATATGGGAAAATTGATCGAGTACGCAGATACCGATTCTATTTTTACGTCACCATTGAAAAAACAGACTGAAGACTACATTACTGGGCGCTACGGTTAATCGATAAAGGAATCAATATGCAATTAGGTCGTCATATCTCAGGACAGTTTAACGTGGAGCTGGAGTCGATCCGCACGCATGTGCTGACGATGGGAGGCCTGGTTGAGCAGCAGTTGTCATTTGCCATGCAGGCGCTCAATAAAGGTGATGAAGATTTGGCGCGCAAAGTGGTGCGCGATGACCATAAAGTCAATGCGATGGAAGTGTCGATTGATGAGGCGTGCACACGCATTATTGCCAAGCGCCAGCCGACGGCCAAAGATCTGCGCTTGATCATGGCTATCATTAAGACCATCACTGACCTGGAAACGAATCGGCGACGTGGCGACTAAAATTGCCTATGTGGCGATTGAGAGCCCGGATGCCAAAGAGAGTCAGTTTCATGTCTCGCTCGAACCCTTGTGTCGCCAGGCGATTGATATGCTGCACCAGGTACTCGATGCGTTTGCACGTATGGATGTGGAAGCGGCGGCTCTGGTGCATAAGCTGGATGACAAGCTCGACAAAGAGTACGAAGCGGTGATTCGTCAACTGATGACGTACATGATGGAAGACCCGAAAAACATCCCGCATATTCTGCAGGTGATGTGGTCGGCGCGCTCCATTGAGCGGGTCGGCGACCGCTGCCAGAACATCTGTGAGTACATCATCTATTTCGTCAAAGGCAAAGATGTGCGCCATCTTGGCGATGAAGGCATCGATGACGCACTGCGTTAGAACTGATTGTATAATAAAGAGCGGCACGTATATAAAAACTTGCTCGTATATAAAAACCTGTGCGTATATAAAACTGGCGCCGGCGGAAGGAAGCGGCGCACTTCAGCAGCGGGTTAATACTTGAGCGGCACCAGAGTCTGTTCTTCTATCGGCGAGCGGACATAGCCTTCCTTGTTGATTTCCGGCAGGTGGATGGGCGGATATTCAATGCTGCGATATTCGATGCTGCTGAGCAGATGGCTGATGCAGTTAAGGCGCGCACTGCGCTTGTCATCGGATGGCACCACCCACCACGGGCACTGCTTGGTATCGGTGTAGGCAAACATCTTGTCTTTCGCTTTGGAGTAATCGGCCCAGCGGTGACGGGATTCCAGATCCATCGGACTGAACTTCCAGCGTTTAATCGGGGTTTTGATCCGCTCGAGAAAACGCTTTTCCTGCTCTTCATCTGAGACCGAGAACCAGTATTTGAGCAGAATAATCCCGGAGCGCTGCAACATACGTTCGAATTCCGGGCAGGAGCGCAGAAACTCTTCATACTCTTCGCCGCTGCAAAATCCCATCACTTTCTCTACCCCGGCGCGGTTATACCAGCTGCGGTCAAACAGCACGATTTCACCAGCCGCCGGCAGATGGGCAACATAGCGCTGAAAATACCACTGGGTTTTCTCTTTTTCCGTCGGCGCGGGCAGGGCGGCCACCCGGCACACCCGCGGGTTGAGCTTTTCGGTAATACGCTTGATCACGCCGCCTTTACCGGCCGCATCGCGGCCCTCAAAAATGACCACGACTTTGAGCTTTTCATGTTTGACCCACTCTTGCAGCTTAACCAGTTCAACCTGCAGCCGCTCGAGCTCTTTCTCGTACACTTTTCTTTTTAATTTGGTCATAGTTCACTCCTTTGATAAGCGCATATTAGCACCGACCTAATGCATCAACAGGCTTATGCTCCTGATTTGAGAGCTGATGCGGTATCTGCAATCGCCTGACGGTCGGTGACCGGTATGACAAAGTCATCCACTGCCGCTGCGCCCATTTTGCTCTGCGCGGCGATAAAACGCATTTTGCTGGCGCGGGTGGTTTTACCGGACAAGTGCAGCTCAGTCACGCCGGTGTGCTGCGCCAGGGCCCGCACATTGCCGGCATTGACCCCAGCCCCTGCCATAATCGCAATCCGTCCGTTACTCTGCCTGACCAGTTCGGCGATAAGGTCGGCACCTTGCAGCGCCGTCGGCGCCTGACCTGAGGTAAGCAGCCGCTCACAGCCCAAGTCAATGATGCTCTCCAGTGCTTGCTGCGCGTCCTGGCACTGGTCAAAGGCGCGGTGAAAGGTCACGCCAAGGCCAAGGCTGTGTGCCTGCTCAATCAGCGGCTGACAGCCTTGCTTATCCACTTCACCCTGCTCAGTCAGCAGCCCTAACACCACGCCTTGCAGTCCGGCTTGATGGGCCGCAGTGATATCGTGTTGCATGCAGGCAATATCGTCAGCGCTGTAGAGAAAATCCCCCTGACGCGGGCGGATCATGGCATACACAGGTACGGCAGACAGTTTTGCCGCCTGGCGCATCAACCCCCAACTTGGCGTCAGTCCCCCCAGTGCCAGTGATGAGCAGAGTTCGATGCGGGTAGCACCGCCAGCCAGAGCGTGCAGCAGCGATTCAATGGTGTCGATACAGACTTCGAGATGATAGGACATAGCTTGGCGACCAGTCAGAAAACAGAGCCCAGAGTGTAGCAAGGTTCGCTACGGCAGAGGACAGGAAATAGGGGTAAAGCGAGTAGTGAAGCATTTCCGCAATTGGGGGGAGGAGAAGCTATTGCGTGAGGGAAAGCCTTAGCACAAGGGAAAGCTTTAGCGTGAGGAAAAGTAATAGCGCGACGAAAAGTAATCGTGCGAGGAGAAGCCTTAGCGTGGGAGCAGGCCAATAAAAAGGTTCATCGCGGATTGGCGGGAACTTAAAACAAAAACGGTAGTAAGTGATAAGGTTACATCGCCAAAGAGACTGTAAATAATTCTGTGTAATTGTCGGGGTTACATATAATCACGCAGTCTGTCTTCGAACATAATCATAAAGCGGTTCAGGGCCTGTCGCCAGTTTCTGATAGGCATTGTCCACCTCTTGGATGCATCCTGGATCGCTAAGAAGATGACCTTTCTTGCCGATTCATCTGTTGGGAACAGCTTACGTTTTTTGATGGCTTTTCTAATCACGCTGTTCAACGACTCGATGGCGTTAGTCGTGTAAATCGCCTTCCTGATGTCCTCAGGGTAGTTAAACAGCGTATTGAGATTAGCCCAGTGAGTTGTCCAAGAGCGGCTGATTTGAGGGTACTTAGCGTCCCATTTATCAGCGAACTTCTCTAATGCTAGCAAGGCTTCATCTTCGGTTTTCGATTGGTAGATGGCCTTCAGATCCACAGCAACCGCCTTGTAATCTTTCCACGGCACATATTTCATTGAGTTTCGCACCATATGGACGATGCAGAGCTGGATTTGAGTGTTAGGGAAAGCGGTGTTGATGGCGTCAGGGAAGCCTTTTAGCCCATCAACACAAGCGATGAGGATGTCCTTGACGCCCCGATTTTGTAACTCCGTCAGCACATTCAGCCAGAACTTAGCCCCTTCGTTTTCAGATAACCACATGCCGAGTAGCTCTTTCTGACCTTCCATATTGACGCCGAGTGCTAGATAAACCGACTTGTTGATGACTTGCTTGTCCTGGCGAATTTTGACCACGATACAGTCAAGGTAAACAATGGGATACACTTCATCCAGAGGACGAGATTGCCACTCGATAACTTGCTCCAGAACGGCGTCAGTGACCTTAGATACCAAGGTGGAGGAGACATCTGCATCGTACATTTCTTTGAATGTGGCGACGATCTCTCGGGTGGTCATGCCTTTCGCATACAGACTTAAGATCTTGTCATCCATGGATTGGAATCGGGTCTGATGCTTACGAACTAACTGGGGTTCAAAGCTTGCCTCTCGGTCGCGAGGCACCTCAATTGGAACGTCACCATCATCAGTGATGATCGACTTTGATGAGTACCCATTGCGGGAGTTGGTACTGGGTTTTGACGCGTGTTTTTCATAACCAAGGTGCTCATCAAGTTCAGCATTAAGCGCCGTTTCAACAGTCACCTTGGTTAACATTTTACGGAAGTCATCCAGATCGGATTCTGTCTTGATTGATTTGGCGGCTTCACGCGCAAATGCTTCCAGTGCTTTCTTATCCATAATGTCTATCCTTAGCCTTTTAAGGCTTAAGCTTAGACAATTACACAGAAATCAGGACAGTCTCTCGCCAAACACAACCTTACACAAACTACCGTTTTCATGCCGAATCATACTTTCCTATCATCGTTCTGGGAAGGCTTTCATGTCGTAAAGTCTGTACAAACGTCTTCTCTCATCACGATTACTCTCCAACCCAGCACGACTGCTCGATGTTCATGTGGGCAACATGTTCAAGCCATACATGATTATCAGTGGCGCACGATTAAGGAAGCGACGATTCTCGGCGTACCCGTCGAGCTATCCCTACAAACAAGGCGTATCAAGTGCCCTGACTGCGGTATCAAAACCGAATCTATTTCTTGACTTGAACCTTTTGCTCGCCTGACTAACCGCTTAAGACGTTACATTGAGCAGTTGCTGCCTCTTCTTCCTATCAAGCATATCGCCCAGATGACGGGGGTTCATTGGCATACGATTAAGGCGATAGATAAGCGTCGGCTACAACATGCGGTGCCAGAGGTTAACTGGGCAGAGCTGAGACAGCTGGTCATGGATGAGTTTGCTCTCTTCAAGGGACATCGTTATGCCACTGTTATCGCGGATGCTAAGACGCATCAAGTGCTTTGGATAGGCGTTGGACGCAGCCGAAAAGATATCCGTCCCTTCTTTGAATTACTCGGTGAGCATGGACAGAACATAGAAGCGGTTGCAATGGATATGAATACGGCTTTCGACCTCGAAGTGCAGCGACATTGTCCTAACGCCCGCATTGTGTACGACTTATTCCATGTGGTCGCCAAATTTGGTCGGGAAGTGATGGATAGAGTCAGAGTTGACCAAGCTAATCAACTCAACCAGGACAAAAAAGCGCGCCAATGGGTGAAACGTTCACGCTGGGTTCTCCTCAAAAACAGAGGTAATTTAGACAGTAAACAGGAGAGCTATCTGAGTGAGATACTGAGTATGAACAAAGACTTAATGGTGACGTATTTACTTGGCTCTCAGCTAAAAGAGTTATGGAGGTGCGAGTCAGAAAGCGAAGCGGAAGACTTATGGGACGTATGGTGGGAGCAAGTTCAAGAAAGCGGGATCAAGCCGCTTATGGACTTCGCGAGAAAGCTCAAACCGTATCTTCATGGCATCGTTGCTTCTGCAAGCTACCCACTCAATACCTGTACGCTCGAAGGGATAAACAACAAGATAAAGTTAATCAAACGAATGGGCTACGGCTACCGAGATCTCGATTACTTTTTTTAAAGATAAAAGCGGCTTTCCCCGGAAAGCCGCGATGAACCAATAAAAAGCCCCGCTCGGTGAGCAGGGCTTTACAGACTTTACTTCTTAAACTGATTGGCGAGTTGTATCACTTATAATCCAACCACAAACCCGGTTTGAGCGCGGGCGTTTAAGAGGTTAATTATTTTTTGTTCAGGTCAGCAGTGTGCTCAGACAGGTAAGCAGCTACGCCCGCTGGAGAATCTTTCATACCAGCTTTACCTTCTTCCCACTGTGCAGGACATACTTCACCGTGAGTCTGGTGGAAGTTCAGAGCGTCAACCATGCGCAGCATTTCGTCGATGTTACGGCCCAGTGGCAGGTCGTTAACAACTTGGTGACGTACAACGCCGTCTTCGTCGATCAGGAAAGAACCACGGAAAGCAACGCCAGCTTCTGGGTGCTCAACATCGTAAGCTTTAACGATTTCGTGCTTAACGTCAGCAACCAGTGGGTATTGAACTTCACCGATACCGCCATTCTCAATAGCAGTGTTACGCCATGCGTTGTGAGAGAACTGAGAATCGATAGAAACGCCGATTACTTCTACGCCTTTAGCTTTGAAGTCTTCGAAACGTTTGTCGAATGCGATCAGCTCAGATGGGCAAACGAAAGTGAAGTCTAGTGGGTAGAAGAAAACAACCGCTTTCTTACCTTTAGTGAATTCTGCGAAGTTGAAGTTATCAACGATTTCACCGTTACCTAGCACTGCTGCAGCAGTAAAATCAGGGGCTTGACGACCTACTAGTACCATTTTTTTGCTCCTAAGATTAATGGTTAGTTCCGGGTTACCAAGATTAGTTAACCCAGTCCGTATAATTGCGAGACAAACTATAGTACAGATCGTAGTATAGAAAAAAGCGAATTAAATAGATTAAGTTTATCGAAAAAAGCGATGAGCTAAAGATCTGCCGGCGAAAAAAACAGAAACAGAACAAAGACTAAACTTACGATGAATAAATGGCCCAGTTTAAAGCAGCTGCATTATCTGGTGACGCTCCATGAGACCCGTCATTTCAGTGATGCAGCCGAGCGGTGTTTTGTCAGTCAGTCGACACTGAGTAAAGGAATTCAGAACCTCGAAGAGCTGATTGGCTGCCCATTGTATGAAAAGAAAGATAAAAAAAGCCCGTTGGTGTTTACCCAGGCGGGTGAAGAGGTGGTGAAACAGGGGCGTGAGCTGCTGGCGCGTGGCCAGGACCTGATGGATCTGGGTAAACAGTGTCAGGGCGACTTAATGGAAGGGCAGCTCAAACTCGGCTGTATTCCGACCATCGCCCCGTTCTTACTCGGCGATCTGGTACAGGAAGTCAATGTGCACTATCCGCAGCTGCATCTGTTGCTGCGTGAAGATACCACCGCTAATCTGCTCACCGCTCTGCGTAACGGCGAGCTGGATGTGCTGCTGCTGGCGCTGCCGATTGATATCGGCAGTATGGAAAGCCGCGTGGTCGGCCAGGATCCGTTTCGCATGGTGATCAGCCGCAAACAGGCAGACGCGATTCGGGTGCCGATCACATATGATGACCTGCCGGATAATTCGGTTTTTCTGCTCGAGAATGAACACTGTCTGACCGAGCACGCGGTTTCGGCCTGTAAGCTGACGGATAAAGAGAAGATCAACCCGTTTACTGCCACCAGTTTGCATACTCTGGTCCAGATGGTTGCGAACGGGCTGGGGACGACCTTTATCCCGCAAATGGCGATCAAACACGGTTTACTTGATAACCAGAATCTGGTGGTGATTGACCCGCCCGGCCAGCAGGCATCGCGGGAAATTGGTCTGGTATGGCGCCCGAGTTCGTCTCGCAGTCACACTTTTGAGCGACTGGCGGATGTCGTTTCGGAGCTGCTTTAGGCCTTCTCTGGTCGCCAATTAGCGTAGCCAGCGCCGGAGTTCGGTAGAATACTAGTGAAAATGCGCTACTATAGGCGCATTTTTTAGTATTAAACTCTGTTGGTGATTTTTTTATTGTAAAATTTTACAGAACATTCTGAGTGAACCTTTCATAAAATCGTAAAACTTCACAAAGTAAATTTTACACAAACTCCTTAGTAACCGGTTTTAAACCCGCTCGGTTAACTCTGCTGTTGCCCCGTCTGTGCAACCTCTGGCGATATTTCCTTCCTCTGCATCTGCTGTTTGACACTTTTTAACAGGCTCAATTTCACTGTAATTTTATTACGTAATTAGTTACGGATTTACCTGCTGAGATACCCCTAAATCAGCAGCGGAATAAAACTTCGAATTTCAGGTTTGGTGGCTTGAGGGGGTTTTCGTAACCCCCTTGTTGGAGTAGATTTTAATTAAGTTTTTAGCACTTAAACCTCAGCCTTCGCAGCGCAACATTTAATGCGGCTTAGCGTTGACAGAGGTCAAGGAAGATACTCACTGCCAAGAGGCGCAAGTTGTCATTTGTAGTTCAAAACTTACAAATGTTTCTTGTTAACAATTCTAAGGAAGGACTCATGCTTGCACAAACGCCAGAACAAGGCTCTGCCCGTACTCAAGATAGCGCCAGGACTCAGCATACCGCCGGTCATCAATCAGGCGACAATCTTACCCGGCTCAATGTGACCGGCCATGTGACTCAGATCCAGGCAGAGATCTTCTCAACCCCAGTCCAGGCGTTTCTGTCTGATCTGTGTGCCCGCTTTGCACCTCAGGTTGATGGACTGCTTGCTGAACGCGAGCAGCGTCAGCGCAAGATTGATGCAGGGGCGCTGCCGGATTTTGTTACGGAGACGCAGGATATTCGCGAAGGCAGCTGGAAGATCCTTGGGATTCCGCACGATCTGCAGGATCGCCGGGTGGAAATTACCGGACCGACCGAGCGCAAAATGGTCATCAACGCCCTGAATGCCAACGTTAAAGTGTTTATGGCTGATTTTGAAGATTCGATGTCGCCGGCCTGGGATAAGTTACTCGACGGTCAGATCAATCTGCGTGATGCGGTGAATGGCACCATCAGCTACACCAATCCGGACAACGGTAAGAGTTACCAGCTTAAGGACAATCCGGCGGTACTTATCTGCCGGGTGCGCGGCCTGCACCTTAAAGAGAAACACGTCCAGTTTGACGGCATGGTGATCCCCGGCGCGCTGTTCGATTTTGCGCTCTATTTTTACAATAACTATCAGACGTTACTGAAAAAAGGCAGCGGTCCGTATTTTTATCTGCCTAAGCTGCAGGCGCATCAGGAAGCCAAATGGTGGAGTGAAGTCTTCCATTTTACCGAGTCCTATTTCGGGTTGGATACCGGCACTATCAAGGCGACTGTGCTGATTGAAACTCTGCCGGCGGTATTCCAGATGGACGAAATCCTGTTCGCGCTCAAAGAGCACATTGTCGGTCTGAACTGCGGCCGCTGGGATTACATTTTCAGCTACATCAAAACATTGAAAAAGCATCCGGATCGTGTCTTGCCGGACCGTCAGGTGGTCACCATGGACAAGCCGTTCCTGAGCGCTTATTCGCGCCTGCTGGTTTACACCTGTCACAAACGCGGCGCGTTTGCCATGGGAGGAATGGCGGCGTTTATTCCGGCCAAAGACCCGCAGGAAAATGCGCGGGTACTGGAGAAAATCCGCACTGACAAAATGCTCGAAGCCACCAATGGTCATGACGGCACCTGGGTTGCGCATCCTGGCCTGGCTGATACCGCGATGGAAGTGTTCAGTCAGGTACTGGGCGAGCGCAGTAACCAGCTTGACGTCAGCCGGATGGCCGATGCTCCGATTCATGCAGCGGACCTGCTTGAGCCCTGTGAAGGGCCGCGCAGTGAGCAGGGCATGCGCCACAACATCCGAGTGGCTCTGCAGTACATCGAAGCGTGGATCTCCGGCAACGGCTGTGTACCGATTTACGGCCTGATGGAAGATGCCGCCACCGCTGAGATTTCCCGCGCCTCTATCTGGCAGTGGATTCAGCACGGCAAAGCGCTTGATAACGGCCAGGTCGTGACCAAACAGCTGTTCCGCGATTACCTTGCCGAGGAGATTGAGGTGGTCAGAGCGGAAATCGGCGAGGCACGTTTTCAGGCCGGCCGTTTTGAGCAGGCTGCCGAGCTGATGGAAAGCCTGACCACCAGTGATGAACTGAGTAATTTCCTGACCATACCCGGGTATGACTATCTGGATTGACCCGGGATACCGCCCGGCGCGCATTCGCGCCGAGCAGAGTCGTTATTTTAACGGACAATGAATAAGAATTTTAACAACAATCAATAACGTGAACGTCTCATCAATATCAGAGCGCGATGTACTGATAGCGAAAAGGATGACCATGCGCCACAAGCGTATAACAAGAGGGAATGATTATGACACTGACTCGCCGCCAACAAATCGAAGCTTTGGAAAAAGACTGGGCAACCAATCCACGCTGGAAAAACGTCAAACGCACCTACAGTGCGGAAGAGGTGGTGAACCTGCGCGGTTCCATGACGCCGGCCAACACTATCGCGCAGCGTGGTGCTGACAAACTGTGGTCACTGGTCAATGGCAACGCTAAAAAAGGCTATGTGAACTGTCTGGGCGCGCTGACCGGTGGTCAGGCGGTGCAGCAGGCTAAAGCGGGGATTGAAGCGATTTATCTGTCCGGCTGGCAGGTCGCGGCAGACAACAACACCGCCAGCACCATGTATCCGGACCAGTCGCTCTATCCGGTTGACTCTGTGCCGAGTGTGGTTAAGCGCATTAACAACGCCTTTCGCCGTGCGGACCAGATCCAGTGGTCATCCGGTCAGTCGCCGCAGGATGAGGGCGGGATTGACTACTTCCTGCCGATTGTCGCCGATGCAGAAGCCGGTTTTGGCGGCGTGCTCAATGCGTATGAGCTGATGAAGTCGATGATTGAGTCCGGCGCGGCCGGGGTGCACTTTGAAGACCAGCTCGCGTCAGTGAAAAAATGCGGTCACATGGGCGGTAAAGTTCTGGTGCCGACCCAGGAAGCGGTGCAGAAACTGGTTGCGGCGCGTCTGGCTGCTGACGTGGCGGGGACTACCACGCTGGTGATTGCCCGTACCGATGCGAACGCCGCGGATCTTTTGACCTCAGATTGCGACCCGTATGATGCGGACTTTATTGTCGGTGAGCGCACCGCAGAAGGTTTCTACCGCGTACGTGCCGGCATTGATCAGGCGATTGCACGTGGTCTGGCTTACGCGCCGTACGCGGACCTGGTGTGGTGTGAAACCGCCAAACCGGATCTGGAAGAAGCGCGTAAGTTTGCCGAAGCGATTCACGCCCAGTACCCGGATCAGTTGCTGGCCTACAACTGCTCGCCATCGTTTAACTGGGAGAAAAACCTCGATGCAGACACCATCGCCCGCTTCCAGCAGGAGCTGGCAGACATGGGTTACAAATACCAGTTCATCACTCTGGCGGGCATCCACAACATGTGGTTCAACATGTTTGAACTGGCTCATGCTTATGCTCAGGGTGAAGGTATGCGTCACTACGTGGAAATGGTGCAGCGCCGCGAGTTCCAGGCGGCAGAAAAAGGCTACACCTTTGTGGCGCACCAGCAGGAAGTGGGTACCGGTTACTTCGATAAGATGACCAATACCATTCAGGGCGGTCAGTCGTCTGTGACGGCTCTGACCGGTTCAACCGAAGAAGATCAGTTCTGATCGGTGAGCAGTGCCGGACGGGCACTGCTTCATCACCATTACAAGCACCATCACTGTCACCATCCACCTAATGAGCGGCCCCGGCCGCTCTTTCTTTTCTACATCAGCTTTCTATATCAGCTTTTTAGGTCAGATTTTTACGTAAATTTTTTAAGCCAGGCGGCATGATTTTGCGGCGATGCTTTTCGTCGCAAGCTTTGCTCGCGACGCAATGACAATCTATTCCAATCCAATCTATTCCAATCGATCGGATGGAGTCGGTTTTACAGCTCGCTGTCGTCGAAGTCAGTCTCCGGCTCTAGCTCTTCCGGTTCGACCTCTTCGGTCAGTTCGAGCAAATTAATCGCAATGGTGACAAAGTCACTGTCGGTGATGATGCCGACCAGTTCGCCTTTCGCGACCACCGGCAGACAGCCGACTTTATGCTTTTGCATATAGATGGCGCTCTCTTTCAGCCCGGCCTGCGGCGCCACGTTCATCACGCTGGTGTGCATCACTTGATAGAGCGGGGTTTGCTGAATCTCTTCCTGCTCAAGCGGGCTTTTATGCAGGCTGGACTCCTGAGCGGCGAGAATATCGCGCTGGGTGACAATGCCCAGCAGCTGGCGGTTGATATCGACCACAGGAATATGGCGAATATCGAGCGCTTCCATCATGTTTTTGGCATCGGCGAGAGTGTGGGTGCGCTCCAGAGTATGCGGGTTGCGCGTCATCATATCTTCAACCTTGATCATAACCGACTCCTGTTCTCGTGTAGGCAGTGGCAGCGGTACTTGGCAATCGCAGTGCATTCAGCAATGTCTGCGGGAACCTCTGGCTTGACTGCTGGCTTGGCCTGGCAGTTAACTTGGCGACGGATGATGTCCGCCGATTATTGTATTGGTCTTTTTCCCTAACTATAGTTTTTGCCCGGATAAATATCTGAGAGTTCAGTCGGTTTTTGTTATCTGTTGCAGCGCGCGGCAACGGCAAGTGTCATGTTTGATTACAATCGGGCGCTTTCCAAATCGGGCTGCTATCCGGCACAATCAACCGAGGCAAAAACTGCAAACCCAAACACGCAAATGTCGATGAATCTCTCATCTTGAGGTATACTGCCGCGCCGCGAATTAAACCGTCGCACCCATCCGATAATGGCGAAAGCCGAGAGAATCAACAGAAAGTCATGCAAGTTTCAGATTTTGATTTTGAACTACCGGACGAGCTGATTGCTCGCTATCCGATGGCGGAACGTACCGCCAGCCGTCTGCTGCAGCTAGACGGTAACTCCGGTGAGCTGGTTGATGGCACTTTTAAAGATGTGCTCAACTGTGTGCAACCGGGCGATTTATTAGTTTTCAACAATACCCGGGTGATTCCGGCGCGTATGTTTGGCCGCAAAGCCTCCGGCGGTAAGCTGGAAGTGCTGGTGGAGCGTATGCTCGATGAGCACTCGATTCTGGCCCACGTGCGCTGCTCGAAACCGCCGAAACCAGGTACTGAACTGTATCTGGGTGAAAACGACGAGTTTCATGCGGTGATGGAAGCGCGCCACGATGCGTTGTTCGAGATTCGTTTCACCGCGGACACTGTGGTGCTGGACATTCTTAACCAGATTGGTCATATGCCGCTGCCGCCTTATATCGACCGTCCGGATGAGGATGCCGATAAAGAGCGCTACCAGACGGTGTACAACCAGAAGCCGGGTGCGGTAGCCGCGCCGACGGCCGGTCTGCACTTTGACCAGGCGTTGCTTGAACAAATTGCGGCTAAAGGTGTCGAACTGGCTTACGTTACGCTGCACGTCGGTGCAGGTACCTTCCAGCCGGTGCGGGTTGAGAATATCAACGATCACCACATGCACGCCGAATATGTGGAAGTACCGCAGGAAGTGGTGGATGCCATTGCTGCAACTAAAGCACGTGGCGGGCGCATCATTGCTGTCGGCACCACGTCAGTACGTTCACTGGAGAGTGCGGCTCAGGATGCACTGAAAAACGGCACTGAGCTGGTGCCGTTCTTCGGCGATACTGAGATCTTTATCTACCCGGGTTATGAATACCAGCTGGTGGATTGTCTGATCACCAATTTCCATCTGCCGGAATCGACCCTCATCATGCTGGTGAGTGCGTTTGCCGGTTATGAGCACACCATGGCGGCTTACCATCATGCCGTGCAGCAACAGTATCGCTTCTTCAGTTATGGTGATGCGATGTTTATTCGTAAACGTACGGCGTAATCAGGCGCCGGCGTCAAAACGCAATAAACCTTATTTAATCTATCGTCGTCAGGACTCTTATCCGGGCGATGTAAATCCGTCAGACTGTTTCTCTGACATTTGGAGGCTTTGTGAAGTTAAAGTTCGAACTGAAAAAAACTAATGGCACCGCTCGTCGTGGTCAACTGACCTTTGAGCGTGGCACAGTACAAACTCCGGCATTTATGCCCGTGGGCACTTACGGTACGGTTAAAGGCATGACACCGGAAGAAGTGGCGGCGACGGGGGCTGAGATTCTGCTGGGCAACACTTTCCACCTGTGGCTGCGCCCGGGTCAGGAAGTGATGAAAATGCACGGAGATTTGCACGATTTCATGAACTGGCAAGGTCCGATCCTGACCGACTCAGGCGGCTTCCAGGTATTCAGCCTGGGCGATATCCGTAAGATCACCGAAGAAGGGGTGCATTTCCGTAACCCGGTTAACGGCGACAAGATCTTTATGGATGCGGAAAAATCGATGGAAATCCAGAAAGACCTGGGTTCAGACATCGTGATGATTTTCGACGAGTGTACGCCATACCCGGCGACCCACGACGAAGCGAAAAAATCGATGGAAATGTCACTGCGCTGGGCACAGCGTTCACGTGACCACTTCGATAAACTGGAAAACACCAACTCACTGTTCGGCATTGTGCAGGGCGGTGTGTATGAAGATCTGCGTGATGTGTCGGTGAAAGGCCTGACCGAGATCGGGTTTGACGGTTATGCGGTTGGCGGCCTGGCCGTTGGCGAACCAAAAGAAGACATGCACCGCGTGCTGGAGCATACCTGTCCGCAACTGCCGGAAGATAAGCCGCGTTACCTGATGGGCGTGGGTAAACCGGAAGACCTGGTGGAAGGCGTGCGTCGTGGTATCGACATGTTTGACTGCGTGATGCCAACCCGTAACGCGCGTAATGGTCACCTGTTTGTGACCGGCGGTGTGATCAAGATCCGTAATGCATCACATAAAACAGATACTTCACCGCTCGATCCGCACTGTGACTGTTACACTTGCAAAAATTATTCTAAATCGTACCTGCACCACCTGGACCGTTGTAACGAAATCCTGGGTGCACGCCTGAATACTATCCATAACCTGCGTTACTACCAACGCCTGATGGAGAGCATTCGCAGCGCGATTGAAGAAGACCGCTTTGAGCAGTTTGTCACTGAGTTTTACGCTCGTCGTAACCGCGAAGTGCCACCGCTGCAAACGGAAAAAGCGTGATTTCGTGCGCCAGGTTAGATTTATGCGCTGAATAGCTTGAATTTAACCTGGTGCAGCCCAATAAAATCCACAATTAAACAACAATAACTTAGAGGACGTTTCTCAATGAGTTTAATTTCTGTAGCACATGCAGCAGGTGAAGGTTCCCCACAAGGTGGTGGTTTTGAAATGCTGATCATGCTTGGCATGTTCGCGGTGATCTTTTACTTCATGATCTACCGCCCACAGTCAAAGCGCGTAAAAGAGCATAAGAATCTGATGGCTTCCATGTCAAAAGGTGATGAAGTTCTGACCAGCGGTGGCCTGGTGGGTAAAATCACCAAGATCGCTGAAGACAACGACTACGTGTCGATTGAACTGAACGCAAACAATGAAGTTGTGATCAAAAAAGACTTCGTTACTGCAGTGCTGCCTAAAGGTACGCTGAAATCTCTATAAAACAGCTAGAGGATCCTCGCTGTGTTAAACCGTTATCCATTGTGGAAGTACCTGATGGTAGTGTTTGCTATTGCCATCTCCGCATTATACGCACTTCCAAATATCTACGGTGAAGATCCGGCTATTCAAGTTACAGGGGCGCGTGGCGCCTCTGTAGATATGTCAACGCTGGATGCTGTCACTAAAGCGCTCGATGCAGCGCATCTCTCTCATCAATCCATTGCTCTCGAAAATGGATCTATTCTGGTTCGATTCAAAGACACCGATACTCAAATCAGTGCCCGTGACGTCATTGGCGAAGCGCTTGGCAGTGATAAGATCGTAGCGTTAAACCTGGCACCGGCAACCCCTGGTTGGCTGGAGTCTATCGGTGCGGCGCCAATGAAGCTGGGTCTTGACCTGCGTGGTGGTGTGCACTTCCTGATGGAAGTGGACATGGACGCTGCGATGGAAAAGCTGGTCGGCCAACAAGAAGAAGCGTTCCGTAGCGAGCTGCGCGAAGAAAAAATTCGTTATCGCGCGATTCGTCCTCAGTCCGATTCGGTTGAAATTATCCTGCGTAGTGCTGAACAGGTGGATGAGGCCCGTCGTGTACTGACGCCTTTACATCGCGACATGACGTTTGTGTCTTCTGATGCGGAAGGTGATTACACTCTGACTGCAACCTTTACTGAAACGCGTCTGCAGGAAATCCGTAATTACGCCGTAGAACAGAACATCACTATTTTACGTAACCGTGTGAACGAACTGGGTGTGGCTGAGCCACTGGTTCAGCGTCAGGGTGCAACGCGCATCGTGGTTGAACTGCCGGGTGTTCAGGACACGGCACGTGCCAAAGAAATCCTCGGTGCTACGGCGACGCTGGAATTCCGCGAAGTCGACGACAGTGTTGATCTGTCAGCGGCGGCTGCAGGCCGTGTACCACCGGGCAGTGAGGTGAAAACCGATCGCTCAGGTCGTCCGGTTGTGCTGAAAAAACGTGTCATTCTGGGTGGTTCAAGCATCACGGATGCAAGCTCCAGCGCGGATGAATACGGCCGTCCTCAGGTGAATATTTCACTCGATAGTGAAGGCGGCAGCAAGATGGCGGCGTTTCTCGAAGAAAAACATCGGTAAGCTGATGGCGACCGTGTTTGCCGAGTACAAAGACAGCGGTAAGAAGACGCCGGAAGGCAAGGTCATTCTGACCAAGCATGAAGAAGTCATCAACCAGGCAACCATTCAGTCTGCCCTGGGCCGTAACTTCCGCATCACAGGTATCGACTCGGTCTCCGAAGCTCATAACCTGGCGCTGCTGCTGCGTGCAGGTGCTCTGATCGCGCCTATCTCTATCGTTGAAGAACGTACTATTGGCCCGTCAATGGGTCAGCAGAACATCGATATGGGTATTCAGGCATGTATCTGGGGTATGGTCGCGGTCATGCTGTTTACGCTGCTGTACTACCGTAAGTTTGGTCTGATTGCCAACATGGCGCTGGCGGCTAACCTGGTGCTGATCATCGGTATTATGTCGATGATTCCGGGTGCAACCATGACGCTGCCGGGCATTGCCGGTATCGTTCTGACCGTCGGTATGGCTGTGGACGCCAACGTACTGATCTTTGAACGTATTCGTGAAGAGCTGCGCGACGGACGTAATCCGCAGCAGGCGATTCACCAGGGTTACGCTAACGCGTTCAGTACCATTGCGGATGCCAACATCACCACGTTGATCACAGCCATCATTCTGTTTGCTGTGGGTACCGGTGCGATCAAAGGTTTCGCGGTGACACTGTCAATCGGTATTCTGACCTCCATGTTTACAGCCATCATCGGCACGCGTTGTATCGTCAACCTGGCGTACGGCGGTAAACGCATCAAGAAACTGTCGATCTGAGGCCGGGAAGTATTATGTTTCAATTAATGAAAGCAGACCATACGATCGGCTTTATGCGCTGGTCGAAAGTGACGTTTGTGTTTTCACTGCTGATGATCGGTGCATCGATCTTCACTCTATCGACCAAGTGGCTCAACTGGGGCCTGGACTTCACCGGCGGTACGCTGATTGAAGTGGGCTTTGAGCAGCCGGCTAATCTGGAGCAGATCCGTACTTCACTTGAAGCCAAAGGCTTTGGTGATGCGACGGTGCAGAACTTCGGTTCAGCGCGTGAGGTCATGGTCCGTCTGCGTCCGCGTGACAATGTTGCCGGTGAAACTCTGGGTAACCAGATCATCGATGCCATCAAGCAGGGCACGGGTGAGAACGTTGAAATGCGTCGTATCGAGTTTGTCGGCCCTAACGTCGGTGATGAACTAACCGAAGCAGGCGGCCTGGCGATTCTGGTCTCGCTGATCTGTATCCTGATTTACGTATCAATGCGTTTTGAGTGGCGTCTGGCGGCAGGTGCGGTACTGGCACTGGCACACGACGTTATCATTACGCTGGGCGTGTTCTCTGTGATGCAGATTGAAGTTGACCTGACTATCGTGGCAGCGCTGCTGACCGTGGTCGGTTACTCACTCAACGATACCATAGTCGTGTTTGACCGCATCCGTGAGAACTTCCGTAAACTGCGTAAAGGTGAACCCCCTGAGGTTATGGATATCTCGATTACCCAGACTCTGAGTCGTACTCTGATCACTTCAGGTACCACGCTGTTTGTGGTGATTGCGCTGTTCGTACAGGGCGGTGCCAATATCCACGGTTTTGCGACCGCACTGCTGCTGGGTATCACAGTCGGTACTTACTCGTCGATTTATGTGGCTTCAGCCCTGGCGCTGAAACTGGGCATAACCCGTGAGCACCTCATGCCACAACAAGTGGAAAAAGAGGGCGCTGACCTGGACGAGCTGCCATAACATTACGAAAGCCACTGACTTGTCAGTGGCTTTTTTCTTTTCAGGCCTGCAAATTGGCCGCGCCGGGATGAAAAAACGGCCCGGCGGATAGATAACCAAAATAGGAGAGATCATGGCTATCACTCAAATTGATAATAAGACCGCGCTGATCGTGATTGATTTACAACACGGCATTGTTGCGCTGCCACCGCAGCAGACCGTTCCGGGTGTGCTGGAGAACGCAGCGCAGCTGATCAGCGCGTTTCATCAGCACCAGCAACCAGTCGTGTTGGTCAATGTGGCCGGTGCAGCGCCGGGTCGTTCTGACCGCGGTCTGGGGTCACATGGTTCGCTGCCGGATAACTGGAGCACGCTGGTGGATGAACTGCCGCGCAGCGAGGATGAAATCCTGGTGACCAAAAAGAACTGGGGCGCGCTGATCAATACTGAACTGCATCAGCAGCTGCAAGCTCAGGGGGTAACTCAGGTGGTGGTGATTGGTATTGCGACCAGCATCGGGGTTGAATCGACCGCGCGTCAGGCGTTTGAGCTGGGTTATAATGTCACCCTGTGCAGCGATGCCATGACCGATCTTAATCTCGATAACCACGCGCACAGCATTGCCGCGGTGTTCCCTATGCTGGGGGAAGTGGGCACGACGCAGGATTTGCTCGACGTTTCTCAACCGCTGAGAGTGATTGTGCGAGGCTTATGGCGATATCCATTTGCTACCATTCGCCTGAAACGAAAAAAGCCCTGGCACTGCCAGGGCTTTGTTATTTGTCTTGCCTGAACACCGCGCGGTGTTCAGTTTTTACAGCAGTCAGCGCGGGCTGACCAGCGCCTTATTTCAGGATAGCGCTGTTGCCGTTTTCACGGATGTGCTTAAGAATCGCTTTCACACCACGTGGGCTTGAACCAACGATGTTGCCTGATTTCATGTAATCAGTACCGCCGGCAAAGTCAGTCAGGATTGCGCCAGCTTCACGGGCGATTAGTTCACCTGCTGCCATGTCCCAAGGTTTCAGGCCCAGCTCGAAGTAACCGTCAACACGGTTAGCCGCCAGGTAGCACAGGTCCAGTGCTGCAGAGCCGGTACGACGGAAGTCTGCACACTCAACGAACAGAGCTGACAGGATTTTCAGGTAAGATTCTGAGTGCTGTTTCTGTTTGAACGGGAAGCCAGTTGCCAGGATAGTGCCTTGCAGATCTTTCACTGGTTGAACGCGGATACGCGCGTTGTTCAGTTGTGCGCCTGAACCACGTTGCGCGGTAAACAGTTCGTTCTGCATTGGGTCATAAACACAAGCAACTTCAGTTTTACCTTTAAAACGTACGGCGATAGATACCGCGAAGTGAGGTAAACCTTTCATGAAGTTAGTGGTGCCATCCAGTGGGTCGATGATCCATTGTACGTCTTTATCTTTACCTTCGATAAGACCGCCTTCTTCGGCAACGATGCAGTGCTCAGGGTAAGAGCTTTGAATAGTCGCAATGATGATTGCTTCTGCTTCTTTGTCTACGTTAGTAACAAAGTCGTTCGTGCCTTTCTGAGTTGATTCGATTTTCTCAGCATTTTCTAGAGATTTGGCAATATGGTTGCCTGCTTTTCGCGCAGCGCGAATAGCAATGTTTAGCATAGGATGCATACGGTTTTCCCAACGGATGTTAAAGAACGAAAAAGCGGGCGGCAGTATACCAAAACTTTACCAAAAGGGAAGTGGTTATTTTTTGTGCGCTTAACGACCAAGGCGGGAAAGGGTCTGACCATTTTACTCAGGTTTATGTTAATATTCGGGCGCGCTAATTTTAGGGGTGTAATAACGCAATGTTAGACAATGTTAAGGTGGTTTTAGTCGGAACGTCGCATTCTGGCAATATCGGTTCCGCAGCTCGTGCTATGAAAGTCATGGGGCTGAAGCAAATGGTTCTGGTGGATCCGCAATGTGAAGTCGATGCTCAGGCCATCGCACTGGCCGCCGGTGCCAGTGATATTGCTCTCAACGCGCAGATTGTGACCTCGCTGGAACAGGCGGTGGATGACTGCGGCCTGGTGGTGGGCACCAGTGCGCGCTCGCGTACGCTGGAATGGCCGATGCTCGACCCGCGTGAATGTGGCGAAAAATTCGCCCAGGAAGGCCTGCATCACAAAGTTGCGATCGTATTTGGTCGTGAACGGACTGGCCTGACCAACGAAGAGCTGCAAAAGTGCCATTATCACGTCGCGATTCCGGCCAATCCGGAATACAGTTCGCTCAACCTGGCGATGGCCGTCCAGACGCTGTGCTACGAGATCCGCGTTGCGTATCTTAACCAGCAGCAGGCGCAGTTTGCACCGGCGCAGGAAGTGGAATACCCACGTCATAACCAGTTGGAAATGTTCTACAGCCACCTTGAAAAGGTGTTGATTGATACCCAGTTCATTTCCGCCGACAAACCAGGCCAAGTGATGAACAAGTTACGTCGCTTGTTTAGCCGTGCGCGACCTGAGGAGCAGGAACTGAATATATTGCGTGGTATATTAACTGCCGTTGAGAAAAATAAGCGCGATAATCAGTAACGGCTGACATTATTGGCCATATCAATGGTAGGGTTAAATACCCGAGTAATTTAGTCAAATAAATACTTGACCATATTGGTCAGGTATGGAACACTCCTAACCACAGAAACAATGTGGATACGGTGTGATATGAGACTTACATCTAAAGGAAGATATGCAGTAACGGCCATGTTAGATGTGGCTCTGCATTCGCAACAGAACCCAGTGCCACTGGCGGACATTTCAGAACGTCAGGGTATTTCGCTTTCTTACTTAGAACAGTTGTTTTCTAAGCTACGTAAAGCAGGCTTGGTGGCCAGTGTACGCGGACCTGGTGGCGGTTACCGCCTCGGCGCGAATGCCAACACGATTTCAATCGGTACTGTGATTGCAGCGGTTGATGAATCCGTGGATGCAACCAAGTGTAACGGCAAAGGTGATTGCCAGGGTGGAACCCGTTGTTTGACCCACACATTGTGGCGTGACCTAAGCTCACGCATCAGCGACTTCCTCAACAACATCACTCTGGGTGAGTTGATGATTGATAACGAAGTTTTAGAGATTTCAGACCGCCAGGATATTGGTCTAGCGGTTAACCAAGGGGTTTCCCAGAAGAAATCAAATACCGTCACTATCGGTGCGGCACCCGTTGGTATTAACGTTCGCTCATAGCGGCAATGTTTACATTGGAGTAAAAAATGAAACTGCCTATTTATTTAGACTATTCAGCAACAACACCTGTAGACCCACGTGTTGCTGAAAAGATGGTTCAGTGCATGACGATGGACGGCAACTTCGGTAACCCGGCATCGCGCTCTCACCGTTATGGCTGGCAGGCAGAAGAAGCGGTAGATGCCGCACGTGAGCAAATTGCCGATCTTCTGAATGCAGACCCGCGTGAAATCGTATTCACGTCTGGTGCGACTGAATCTGACAACCTGGCGATTAAAGGTGCTGCCCACTTCTACAGCAAGAAAGGCAAGCACATCATCACCTGCAAAACCGAACACAAAGCGGTTCTGGATACCACTCGTCAGCTTGAGCGTGAAGGCTTTGAGGTGACTTACTTCGAGCCTGAGTCAAATGGTCTGATCGACCTGGCTAAGCTGGAAGCTGCGATGCGTGACGACACCGTTCTGGTTTCTATCATGCACGTGAACAACGAAATCGGTGTTATCCAGGATATCGCCGCGATTGGTGAACTGTGCCGTGCACGTAAAATCGTGTTCCACGTTGACGCAGCCCAGTCAGCAGGCAAATTGCCTATCGATGTTCAGGAAGTGAAAGCTGACCTGATTTCTCTGTCTGCACACAAAATCTACGGCCCGAAAGGTATCGGTGCGCTGTACGTGCGTCGTAAGCCGCGTATCCGTCTGGAAGCGCAAATGCACGGCGGCGGTCACGAGCGTGGTTTCCGTTCAGGTACTCTGGCGACTCACCAGATTGTTGGTATGGGCGAAGCGTTCCACATCGCTAAGCAAGACATGCAGAAAGATTACGATCACGCTCTGGCACTGCGTAACCGCATGCTGGATGGCCTGAAAGATATGGAAGCCGTGACCATCAACGGTGACCTGGAACAGCGTGTTCCGCACAACCTCAACATCAGCTTTGCGTTTGTTGAAGGTGAATCACTGCTGATGGCACTGAAAGACATCGCAGTATCTTCAGGCAGTGCGTGTACATCAGCCAGTCTGGAACCATCGTACGTACTGCGTGCGCTGGGTCTGAATGACGAACTGGCTCACAGCTCAATTCGTTTCTCATTCGGTCGTTTTACGACGGAAGAAGAAGTAGACTACGCAGTCGAACTGATTCGTGTAGCAGTCAACAAACTACGCGACATGTCTCCTCTATGGGATATGTATAAAGAGGGTGTGGACCTGAGTACCGTTGAATGGGCTCACCACTAATCGTTCCAGGGATATAGAGGATTTGAGGTAACTATCATGGCATACAGCGAAAAAGTAATTGATCACTACGAGAACCCACGTAACGTTGGTTCATTTGACAAAGAAGACCCATCAATCGGCAGCGGCATGGTTGGTGCTCCGGCTTGTGGCGACGTAATGCGTCTGCAAATCAAAGTATCACCGGAAGGCATCATCGAAGATGCAAAATTCAAAACCTACGGTTGCGGTAGTGCTATCGCGTCCAGCTCACTGGTAACAGAGTGGGTTAAAGGTAAATCTATCGATGAAGCGGCTGCTATTAAGAACGCTGAAATCGCAGAAGAACTGGAATTGCCACCAGTGAAAGTTCACTGTTCAATTCTGGCAGAAGACGCGATCAAAGCCGCCGTTGCGGATTACAAGAAAAAACACGATCAGTAATTTATGTGGGAGCAGGGTGCTGCTCCCCCCCTTTATTCATTGACAGTCAAAGGTTGTAACATGGCCATTACCCTAACAGAAACCGCAGCAAACCGAGTGAGATCCTTCCTTGACAATCGTGGCAAGGGCATTGGATTACGTTTGGGCGTAAAAACGACGGGCTGCTCTGGTATGGCTTACGTGTTGGAGTTCGTTGACGAACTCAACGAGGAAGATGAGGTGTTCGAAGATCACGGAGTGAAAGTGATCATCGATGCGAAGAGCCTGGTTTATCTCGACGGCACTCAGCTTGATTACAAGAAAGAAGGGTTAAACGAAGGCTTTGAATTTGACAACCCAAATTCGAAAAGTGAATGTGGTTGCGGTGAAAGCTTCAACGTTTAACGGTTGTCTCCCGGTGAGTTGAGTCATTGTCTGATGATGACGTTCGTTTGACTGGCCAGGTGTGATGTCGATGGCATCCCCCAAGCCCTGAGCGCATCATCCGTTACTGACTGGTTCTGACCGGGGCATCATATCGGTGTTTTGGCGGACGTTTAGTACGGCCAGAGCTCGACCATAGGGACCGGTTTTACATGAATTACTTTGAATTATTTGGGCTACCAACTCAGTTTGATCTGGATGGTAGCCTTCTTTCTTCTCAGTTTCGCGAGTTGCAGAGACGTTTCCACCCGGATAACTTTGCCACCGCCTCTGAGCGCGACCGTTTGATGGCGGTACAGAAAGCGGCGCAGATTAATGACGCCCATCAAGTGTTAAAAAGCCCAATTAACCGCGCCGAATACCTGTTGTCACTCAACGGGGTAGAGTTACGTGGCGAGCAGCAGACGCTGCAGGATCCGATGTTCCTGATGGAACAGATGGAACTGCGTGAGGAACTTGAAGCGGTTGAACACAGCGCAGATCCGGAAAGTGCCCTGTTTGATTTCGATGCGAAAGTGAGCCGCATGTACAAACAGCATTTAGCTCAGGTAGAACAGGAGCTGAATGAGATGCAATGGGATGTCGCTGCTGACACCGTTCGTAAGCTCAAATTTATTGCCAAATTAAAAAATGAAATAGAACGAGTCGAAGACAAACTGCTCGGCTAATTCAAATAAAAGGACCCATCCATGGCATTACTTCAGATTGCAGAACCCGGCCAAAGCTCAGCACCGCACCAGCACAAGCTGGCGGCGGGCATTGACCTGGGAACCACCAACTCGCTGGTTGCTTCGGTTCGAAGTGGGACAGCGTCTACCTTGGTCGACCAGCAGGGCAGAAGCATTCTGCCATCCGTAGTCAACTACGCTGGCGACGAGATTTGTGTGGGTTACGACGCACGAGATAAAGCGCAGGCAGATCCGGAAAACACCATTATTTCGGTGAAACGTCTGCTGGGCCGTTCATTGCAGGATATCCAGCAGCGTTACAGCAACCTGCCATACCACTTCAAAGCCAGTGATAATGGCTTACCTGTGATGCAAACCGCACGCGGTGACAAAAACCCGATTCAGGTTTCTGCTGATATTCTGAAAGCGTTAGGCCAGCGCGCCGAGCACACCCTGGGTGGTGAAACTGGCGGGCGTGGTGATCACTGTCCCTGCGTATTTTGATGATGCCCAGCGTGTCGGCACCAAAGATGCCGCCAGCCTGGCTGGTCTGCATGTACTGCGCCTGCTCAATGAACCAACCGCTGCTGCAATTGCCTACGGCCTGGACTCCGGTCAGGAAGGCGTGATTGCGGTTTACGATCTGGGCGGTGGTACCTTTGATATTTCCATTCTGCGCCTGTCGAAAGGGGTGTTTGAAGTACTGGCGACCGGTGGCGATTCTGCCCTGGGCGGTGATGACTTTGACCACCTGATTGCGGACCACCTGCAACAGATGAGCGGCCAGACCGGCAAACTGAGCGCGGAAAATTACCGCAGCCTGCTGAACGCCGCGACCGCAGCGAAAATTGCCCTGACCGACAGCGCAGAGACCGAAGTATCGGTACTGGGGTGGAGTGGTACGTTAAGCCGCGAAACGCTCAACGAACTGATTCAGCCTTTGGTGAAAAAGACCCTGCTGTCTTGCCGCCGCGCATTGAAAGATGCAGATGTCAGCGCTGATGAAGTGCTGGAAGTGGTGATGGTCGGTGGTTCAACCCGCACGCCTTATGTGCGTGACATGGTGGGCGAATTCTTTGGCCGTACCCCGCTGACCAGCATTAACCCGGATGAAGTGGTGGCGATTGGCGCTGCGATTCAGGCCGATATCCTGGCCGGTAACAAACCGGATTCAGAGATGCTGCTGCTGGATGTGATTCCGCTGTCCCTCGGTATTGAAACCATGGGTGGCCTGGTGGAAAAAATCATTCCGCGTAACACCACAATCCCTGTCGCCCGCGCGCAGGAATTTACCACCTTCAAAGACGGCCAGACCGCAATGAGCGTGCACGTGGTGCAGGGTGAACGTGAACTGGTCGACGATTGTCGTTCTCTGGCGCGTTTCTCGCTGAAAGGCATTCCGCCGATGGCAGCCGGTGCGGCGCACATTCGCGTCACCTACCAGGTCGATGCCGATGGCCTGCTGTCTGTGACGGCGATGGAAAAAAGTACTGGCGTGCACTCCGAAATTCAGGTCAAACCGTCTTACGGTCTGAGCGATAATGAAGTGGCGGACATGCTGAAAGATTCGATGGCCCATGCCAAAGATGATATGCAGGCCCGTGCTCTGGTTGAGCAACGTGTTGAAGCGGACCGCGTGATTGAAGGTCTGATTTCAGCGCTGCAGGCAGACGGTGATGACCTGCTCAATGAGCAAGAGCGTCAGGCACTGCTGCAGGCAATTGAAAGCCTGATTGAACTGCGCAATGGCGATAATGCTGATGCGATTGAGCAGGGAATTAAAGATACCGACAAAGCCAGTCAGGATTTTGCCTCACGTCGTATGGATAAATCCATTCGTGCGGCACTGGCCGGTCATTCTGTTGACGAGATTTAAAGAGATTATAACCATGCCAAAGATTATTGTTTTGCCTCATGAATCCCTTTGTCCTGAAGGCGCAGTGTTAGAAGCGCAACCAGGAGAAACCATTCTGGATGTGGCACTAAAAAACGGTATCAGTATTGACCATGCGTGTGAGAAATCATGTGCGTGTACCACTTGCCACTGTATTGTTCGTGAAGGTTTTGATTCACTGGAAGAGAGTGACGAGCTGGAAGATGATATGCTGGATAAAGCATGGGGTCTGGAGCCGGAATCTCGTCTGAGCTGTCAGGCCCGGGTTGCGGATGAAGACCTGGTGGTCGAGATTCCTAAGTACTCGCTCAACCACGCCAGCGAAGATCATTAATTTAACTTAATCGGCCCTGCTTCCTCACGGATGCGGGGCGTTTTATCCTAGGAACGATGCTATGAAATGGACCGACTCACGCGACATCGCGATTGAACTGTGCGACCTGTATCCGGACATTGATCCGCAAACAGTACGCTTTACTGACTTGCATCAGTGGATTCTGGATCTGGAAGATTTTGATGATGAGCCTAACCACTCAAATGAAAAGATTCTGGAAGCCGTTATCCTGTGCTGGATGGATGAGCGCGATTAAGCTCAAGCCTTGATTCTGGAAACCATCAGCGTGGCCGCCATTGATCGGCAATCATTCAGATATGCGCAGCCATTAAGATGGAAACCACGAGCTTGGAAATAAAGCCAAGTTAACAGTTTTGAGCAAAAGAAACGGGCCAAATGGTCCGTTTTTTTATCAATTTGACATTTTTACCTGACAAAATGCTAACATCCGAACGTTCATTATTCGACGTGGCCAAGCAATGCCACGATAAAGACAAGGAGTAACCATGTCTACACAGATGTCTGTATTTATTAGCCAAGAATCTGCCCAGCCTCAGTGGGGAGAGAAGGCACTTATTTCGTTTTCTGAACAGGGTGCAACCATTCACCTCGATCAAACCCATGATCTGGGCGCTATTCAACGTGCCGCGCGTAAACTCGATAGTCAGGGTCTGCGTGCGTTACTGCTCGACGGTGAAGGCTGGACTCTGGAAGCTATCTGGGCGTTTTACCAGGGCTACCGTGATGCCAAGCGCAAGAACACGCTGGAGTGGAACGCTCTGGCCGCTGCAGAAGAGAATGAACTGCAGGCGCGCATCAAAACCTCTGACTGGACGCGCGACATCATCAACAAAAGTGCCGAAGAAGTGGCACCGCGTCAACTGGCCACGATGGCGGCTGAATTCATCAAGTCGCTGGCACCTGATGCGGTGTCTTACCGCATCGTGAAAGATAAAGATCTGCTCACCGAAGGCTGGGAAGGTATTTACGCGGTTGGCCGTGGTTCAGAGCGCACGTCAGCGATGCTGCAACTCGACTTTAACCCGACTGGTGATGAAAACGCACCTGTGTTCGCTTGTCTGGTCGGTAAAGGTATCACTTTCGACTCCGGCGGTTACAGCCTCAAGCCATCGAACTTCATGACCGCGATGAAATCGGACATGGGTGGTTCTGCGACCGTGACCGGCGCACTGGGTCTGGCGATTCTGCGCGGCTTCAATAAGCGGGTAAAACTGATCCTGTGCTGCGCGGAAAACATGGTTTCCGGCCGCGCACTAAAACTGGGTGATGTGATCACGTACAAAAACGGTAGAACCGTTGAGATCATGAACACCGATGCTGAAGGTCGCCTGGTACTGGCGGATGGTCTGATCTACGCGTCAGAGCAGAAACCAGAGCTGATTATTGACTGTGCGACACTGACAGGCGCGGCGAAAAACGCGCTGGGTAACGATTACCACGCGCTGCTGAGCTTTGACGACCAGTTGTCGCATAACGCGCTGATGGCTGCGAAAGAAGAACACGAAGGTCTGTGGCCACTGCCACTGGCCGATTTCCACCGTGAGATGCTGCCATCGAACTTTGCTGATCTGTCGAACATCAGCTCAGGTGATTATTCACCGGGTGCCAGCACCGCTGCGGCCTTCCTGTCGTACTTTGTCGATAACTACAAGCAGGGTTGGCTGCACGTCGATTGTGCGGCGACTTACCGCAAGTCAGCCAGCGATAAATGGGGCGCAGGCGCAACCGGTACTGGTATCCGTACCGTCGCACGCATCCTGATGGATGAAGCCAAGTAAACCCATCCCGTCATCAGGGCAGCCTGAGTTGCCCTGAAGACCGCTCTCAGGGGCCGAAGGCCGGTGTTTGCCACCGGTATACGGAGTGAGAGGGCGGTAAATAACTAAAATAGTCAATAAAGGACATCTATCTTATGGCTCTTGAAAGAACATTTTCGATTATTAAGCCTGACGCAGTAGAACGTAATCTGATCGGCGAAATTTACCATCGAATGGAAAAAGCGGGTCTGCGCATCATCGCCGCTAAAATGGTGCAGTTGAATGATGAGCAGGCGAGTGGTTTCTATGCTGAGCACGAAGGCAAAGAGTTCTTCGCGCCACTGAAAGAATTCATGACGTCTGGTCCTATCATGGTTCAGGTACTGGAAGGCGAGAACGCGATTGCCCGTTACCGTGAGCTGATGGGTAAAACCAACCCGGAACAGGCGGCGTGTGGCACACTGCGTGCGGACTATGCAATCAGCATGCGTCTGAACTCAGTGCACGGCAGCGACAGCCCGGAATCGGCAGCGCGTGAAATCGAGTTTTTCTTTCCGCAATCTGAAATTTGCCCACGCACTAAATAAGCAAATAAGCAAATAAGTAGATAAGCAGGTTTGTCATTGATTGGCGCTTAGCAAGTCAGTGAGTGACCACCTAGCAAGTCACTGAGTGACACTTAACTAGTCAGTCGCAATTGGCCGGTTGTAAGCTCTCTTCGGAGGGCTTTTTTGTGTTTGTTGCGCGCTCAACATGGCTTTTTGCCAGTGTGAGCCAGTTCAAAATTTACCTGGTTAAAATTTAATCACAGTTTTATTAATGTCTTAGTAAAGTCATGGTTTTTCAACTCTTGTTGTCACTGCGTAAAGGCTGTACAATTCGCGCCCTTAATTCTTGTTCCATCTCTGAGAGGCCACATGAGCACAGAAAAAGTCAATCTGCTCGATTTTGATCGCAAAGGCATGCGCGAATTTTTCGTTGAAGAACTGGGCGACAAAGCATTCCGCGCTGAGCAGGTTATGAAGTGGATCTATCACTTTGGCTGTGATGACTTCGATAAGATGACCAACCTGAACAAGAAACTGCGTGAGCAGCTCAAAGAGCGCTGCGAAATTCGTGCACCGTATGTATCGGAAGCGCAGCACTCGAGCGACGGTACGATCAAATGGGCGATGCGTGTTGGCGATCAGGACGTAGAAACCGTGTACATTCCGGAAGACGACCGTGCCACCTTGTGTGTGTCGTCTCAGGTTGGTTGTGCACTGGAATGTAAATTCTGCTCAACCGCGCAGCAAGGTTTTAACCGTAACCTGCGGGTATCAGAGATCATCGGTCAGGTGTGGCGTGCTGCACGTGAAATCGGCATGGAAAAAGAGACCGGCCGCCGTCCAATCACCAACGTGGTGATGATGGGCATGGGTGAGCCGCTGCTTAACATGAAAAACCTGATCCCGGCGCTGGAACTTATGCTCGATGATCTTGGTTTTGGCCTGTCGAAGCGCCGTGTGACCGTATCAACGTCTGGCGTGGTGTCTGGTCTGGATCAGATGACCGGCAACATCGACGTGGCTCTGGCTATCTCGCTGCATGCACCAAATGACAAGCTGCGTAGTGAAATCATGCCGATCAACGATCGCTGGGACATTCAGGACTTCCTGGCGTCTGTGCGTCGCTACATCGCCTCTTCCAACGCTAACCGCGGTAAAGTGACGGTGGAATATGTGCTGCTGGACCATGTTAACGATGGCACAGAGCATGCGCATGAGCTGGCACAGCTGATGAAAGATACGCCGTGCAAGGTCAACCTGATCCCGTTTAACCCGTATCCGGGTTCGCCGTACAAAAAGCCGAGCAACTCGCGCATCGACCGTTTCCAGAAAGTGTTGATGGAATACGATATCACTGTGACGGTACGTAAAACCCGTGGCGATGACATCGATGCGGCATGTGGTCAGCTGGTCGGTGACGTGATTGACCGTACCAAGCGTACTAAGCTCAAACAAAGCGCGGAAAATGCTATTCCGGTTAAAACGCTTTAATACAGATAGTTACAATAAAGCCAGAGTCATCTCTGGCTTTATTGTTTTTGGCGTCAGGGCAGGGCAACAGCAGGCTGGGCGGGGCTTTCTGTGTCAATTTAACGAAAAACCTTGAGCTGTCTGTAATTTCTTTCCCAATTGCATGTTGTTTACCGCCTATTATCTATTAGAATGATTCTCTATTATCAAAGTCTGGACAAAAGACTGATAAAATAACACCAATACATTCCTGTTGTTGAAACTCACAACCTGACGGCTACTAACAATTAATAATAAAAGCGCGCGGGACAGTGGATTTGAGCACAAAAACACGAGATTGACATTGCGGATGAACACAGAAACAAGACAACCTCACACCAAGCACGCCACACGTACAACCAGGAACACTTCTTAAGCAAAAGCGTGAAGCTCTGGGCTTAACGCAAAAGCAGGTCGCGGATCGTCTGCGACTGCGCATCACCATTATTCAGAATCTGGAAGACAATAACTTTAAGTCTGACCTGGTGGCGACGTTTACCCGCGGTTACCTGCGTTCGTATGCCAAAGCGGTCGGCTTGTCAGAAAGCGAAATCGTGGATGCTTTCGAGGCGATGGAAGGGCTGCAACCTCAAGAGCAGACCATGCAAAGTTTTTCTAAAAAGACCAAGCGTGACAAGCACGACAGCCGCATCATGACCATTACCTGGATCATCCTGCTGGTGATCATTGGTATGTCTTCCCTGTGGTGGTGGCAAAATAACGAGCAGGATACCCTGAAGCCGGACAGCGCTGCTGATGCGGTCTCTGCGGTCGTGGAAAGTACCGTGGCAGGCAACAGCGATGAGATCCAGCCGGATTTCACAACCATTAACGGTGCCGGTGATGAGATCTCTGCTGCGCAAGACAGCGATGGTGCAGAAACGGTTGCTGACACCGATATGACTAAAGAGCCGCAACCTGCCGCTGATGATGAGCAGTTTAACGCAGGGCAGGACAGCTCAGCGATGACGGAATCAGACGCAGATGAGCAAGGTGCCGCTGAAGCGACGTCTTCTGAACTGACGTCTTCTGAGAAAGCGATGTCTGAAGAGCCGGATACGACTGAACAGGCAGTGGCTAATCTGCTGACCCTGAACTTTACTGCCGATTGCTGGATTCAGGTTAAAGACGCAACCGGTAAAACCCTGTCAACCGGCATTAAAAAAGCCGGTCAGACGCTGAATCTGCGTGGTGAAAAGCCGCTGCAAGTGATTCTTGGCGCTCCGGAAGGCGTGTCAGTGACATTTGCGAGTGAACCTGTCGACCTTTCTGGGTATACTTCAGGCAAAGTAGCACGATTCACCTTACCTTAGACATTACTATGCAACACGAGTCTCCTATCAAACGTCGCCCATCGACACGCATTTACGTGGGTAACGTGCCTATTGGCGACGGCGCGCCTATCGCCGTACAATCCATGACCAACACCCGCACCACAGATGTGGCTGCGACGGTTGCACAAATCAAGGCGTTGGAAAATGTGGGAGCCGACATTGTGCGTGTCTCGGTTCCGACCATGGACGCGGCGGAAGCGTTTCCGTCAGATTAAACAGCAGGTATCGGTGCCTTTAGTGGCCGATATTCACTTCGACTACCGTATCGCGCTTAAAGTGGCGGAGTACGGTGTTGACTGTCTGCGCATCAACCCGGGCAATATCGGTAATGAAGACCGTATCCGTTCCGTGGTGGATTGTGCGCGCGACAAAGGTATTCCTATTCGTATCGGTGTCAACGGCGGTTCTCTGGAAAAAGATATCCAGATGAAATACGGCGAACCGACGCCTGAAGCGCTGGTTGAATCGGCGATGCGTCATGTCGATATTCTTGATCGTCTTAACTTCGACCAGTTCAAAGTCAGTGTGAAAGCCTCGGATGTGTTCCTGGCCGTCGACTCTTACCGCCTGCTGGCGAAGAAGATCGATCAGCCGCTGCACCTGGGTATCACCGAAGCGGGCGGTGCCCGTGCCGGCGCAGTGAAATCATCGGTCGGTCTTGGCATGCTGCTGGCGGAAGGCATTGGCGACACGCTGCGTATCTCGCTCGCCGCGGATCCGGTGGAAGAGATCAAAGTCGGTTTTGATATCCTCAAATCGCTGCGTATCCGCTCGCGCGGGATCAACTTCATCGCCTGCCCAAGCTGCTCTCGTCAGGAATTTGATGTGATTGGTACAGTCAACGCGCTCGAGCAGCGCCTGGAAGACGTACTGACCCCGATGGATGTGTCTATCATCGGCTGTGTGGTTAACGGTCCGGGTGAGGCTGAGGTGTCGCATTTAGGTCTGGCAGGCAGCAACAAGAAAAGTGCGTTTTACGAAGATGGCGTGCGTCAGAAAGAGCGTTTTGACAACGATGATCTGGTGGATCGTCTGGAAGCCAAAATTCGCGCTAAAGCCGCTGTGTTAGATGCAAACAATCGCATCGACGTGAAACAACAAGATTAATCTCAACGATATTACGGTAATTTACTGTGGCAAAGACTATTCAAGCAATCCGAGGCATGAACGACTGCCTCCCTTCTCAGTCTCCGCTTTGGCAAAAAGTGGAAGGCATCGTGAAAAACGTAATCAGCGCATACGGTTACAACGAAGTGCGCATGCCAATCGTTGAGATGACTCATCTGTTCAGCCGCGCTATCGGTGAAGTGACCGACGTGGTTGAAAAAGAGATGTACACCTTTGAAGACCGCAATGGCGACAGTTTGTCACTGCGTCCTGAAGGGACGGCGGGCTGTGTTCGCTCTGGTATCGAAAACGGTCTGCTTTACAACCAGGAACAGCGTCTGTGGTACATGGGTCCGATGTTCCGTCACGAGCGTCCGCAGAAAGGCCGTTACCGTCAGTTCCACCAGTGTGGGGTTGAGGTGTTTGGTCTGGATGGTCCGGATGTGGATGCGGAACTGATCATGATGACCGCACGCATGTGGCGTGATATGGGCATCTCCAAATATGTGCGTCTGGAGCTGAACTCAATCGGTTCTCTGGAAGCGCGCGCGGAATACCGCAGTGCGCTGATTGAATACCTTGAGCAGTATCAGGATGTGCTGGACGACGATTGTAAACGTCGCATGTACACCAACCCGCTGCGTGTACTGGATTCTAAAAATCCGGATGTACAGGCCATTCTGGGCGAAGCGCCTAAGCTGTCTGACTACCTGGATGCTGAATCAAAACAACATTTTGCCGGTTTGTGTGAACTTCTCGACGCGGCGGGTATCGAATACACCGTTAATGAGCGTTTAGTACGTGGTCTGGATTACTACAACCGTACCGTATTTGAATGGATTACCGAAAGCCTGGGCTCCCAGGGCACTGTGTGTGGCGGTGGTCGTTACGACGGTCTGGTGGAACAACTGGGCGGTAAAGCAACACCGGCAGTCGGTTTCGCCATGGGTCTTGAGCGTCTGGTACTGATGATGGAAACCCTGGAGCTGAACGAAGTTCGCCGCAGTGTCGATGTCTACATGGTGACGGCGGGTGAAGGAACCATGATTGCGGGTATGAAGCTGGCTGAGCAGTTACGTGAAGCTGTACCTGGCCTGCGCGTGATGACTCACTTTGGTGGCGGCAACTTTAAGAAACAGTTTAAACGTGCAGACAAAGTCGGCGCGGCAGTTGCTCTGGTACTGGGTGAAAACGAAGTGGCAGACAGCACTGTGGTACTGAAAGATCTGGCCGGTGGTGAACAGGAAACTGTCTCGCAAACCGAGATCGCAGCCAAACTGGCGCACCTTGTCTAAACGCTAATTTTTGAGATTTCATACTAAGAGGACAGGAAGTGGAACTCTACGATACTGAAGAACAACAAGTTGAAGCGATCAAAGATTGGTGGAAAGAGAACGGCAAAGCCGTCATCTTTGGCGCAGTGATCGGCTTGGGTGGTCTGTTTGGCTGGCGTTTTTATCAGGATTCTGTCTCTGAAGCGCAGGAAGCCGCATCCGCAAGTTACACGGCCGCAATGACGACTCTGGCTGCGAAAGGCGCAGAGGGCGAAGCTGACGTACAGCAGTTTATTGATGGCAACAAAGAATCTGAATACGCTGTGCTGGCAGCGATGCAACTGGCTAAAGTGCAGGTTGAAGCGAAGCAGCTTGATGAAGCACTGGCGCAACTGAAATGGGCCCAGTCTACAACTCAGGATGCGGCGCTGAAACCGGTGATTACTTACCGTGTGGCTCGCGTGCTGGCTGAGCAGGGTGACTACCCAGCAGCGCTGAGTGAGCTGGACAGCATCACTGAAAACGGCTGGACCGGTCGTGTGGCTGAACTGCGCGGCGATATCGCCCTGCGCAGCGGTGACAAAGCCGGTGCTTATGCAGCTTACAGCGAAGCGCAGCAGGCGGATGACGCAAGTCAGACTCTGCAAATGAAACTGGATGACCTGGCCAAATAAGGGCACACCTTGATGAAAAAAATGTTCAACAAAGTGCTCCTGTCTGCGGCTGTCGTAGGTTTACTGGCCGGCTGTGCTGGAGAAGAAGAAAACATCATCATGGCGCCTGTGCCGGTGGTGAAAAGTGCATTTACGCCTGAATCCGAGTGGAGCAGCTCCGTGGGTGACGGTGTCGGTCATTACTTCTCCAAACTGGCCCCGGATTACGCTTACGATAAAGTGTTTGTTGCCAGTCGTGACGGGGAAGTGAAAGCGCTCGATCCGAAAAACGGCAAAACCCTGTGGGAAGCGGATCTGGAGCAGGATGATACCCCGGCCCGATTGTCAGGTGGTATCAGCTCGGCGTACGGCCAAATCTACATCGGCAGTGAAAACGGTGAAGTGATCGCGCTTGATGAAGAGAGCGGTAAACTGGCCTGGCGTGTCAGTGTTGAGGGTGAAGTGCTGGCGGCTCCGGTTGCTGACAGCAACCTGGTGCTGGTGAATACCAGCCGCGGCGCTCTGGTGGCGCTCGATCCGGAAAGCGGTGAACAGCAATGGACCATCAGTACCGAAGTACCAACCCTGACCCTGCGTGGTGACAGTCGCCCGGCCACAGCTTCTGGTGGTGTGTTCTGGGGCACGTCTGCCGGCCGTCTGGCGGCCGCGATCATCGAACGCGGTCAGATGATTTGGCAGCAGCCTGTTGGTCAGCCTAAAGGGGCGACCGAGATTGATCGTCTGGTTGATGTGGATTCATCGCCGCTGATCATCGGTGCGACCCTGTATACGATTGGTTTCAACGGTCAGCTGATTGCGATTGACCTGCGTTCGGGTAAACCGATGTGGAAGCGCAATTACTCATCCGCGATTGATCTGGCGAGTGACGGTTCAAACCTGTTCCTGGTGACTGACAAAGATCACGTGGTGGCGGTTGATGCGCGCAGCGGTACTGAGCTGTGGAGCAACGATAAACTACAAAACCGTCAGCTGACGGCGCCGACTCTGATCGATGGTTACCTGGTGGTGGGTGACAGTGAAGGTTATCTGCACTGGATTGACCGCAGCAGCGGTGATTTTGTCGCGCAGCAACTGGTCGACGACAGCGGTTTCGCTGTGGCGCCACTTGCGCTCGATGACGGTTATCTGGTGATGACCCGCGACGGCGACATAAAGAAACTCAAGATCAATTAATAAATCGTGATATAATTCACAAACGGCTCCTGGCTGGTAACGGCGAGGAGCCGTTTTATTGCCCGTTGTTTTTAAATAAACTCTTTTAAACAACTAGTTAGAAACAAGCTTGTGGTTATAGTTAAAAATTTAACGCTTGGGCTCGAGTGTTTACCTATAACTACATAAGAAATAAATCATTGTAGAGGTTGTTATGATACCTGTAGTTGCTCTTGTTGGGCGTCCTAATGTAGGTAAATCGACACTGTTTAACCGACTCACCCGCACACGAGATGCACTGGTAGCGGACTTTCCTGGTCTGACCCGTGACCGTAAGTATGGTCAGGCAAAACTGGGTGAGCATGAATTTATCGTGATCGATACCGGCGGTATCGACGGCACCGAAGAAGGTGTGGAAACTAAAATGGCTCAGCAGTCTCTGGCTGCGATTGATGAAGCCGATGTCGTCCTGTTCCTGGTTGACGGCCGTGCTGGTCTGACTGTGGCAGACGAAGCGATTGCTGCCCACCTGCGCCGCGTTGAAAAGAACGCTGTGCTGGTCGTCAACAAGGTTGATGGTATTGATGCAGATGCAGCCAGTGCTGAATTCTGGCAACTGGGCGTGGACAACATGTACCAGATTGCTGCGGCCCACGGCCGTGGTGTCGGCGCGCTGATTGACCGCGTACTGAGCCCTGTGGCTGAGCAGATGCAGGAAGAGCAGGCTGAGCTGAACGATCTGACCGGTATGGTTGACGTAGAAGAAGAGCAGCTGGATTACACCGAAGAAGAAGCCGAGCAAGCGTATCAGCGCCTGCAGGATCAGCCAATCAAACTGGCGATCATCGGTCGTCCGAACGTGGGTAAATCGACTCTGACCAACCGTATCCTCGGTGAAGAGCGTGTGGTGGTGTACGATATGCCGGGTACCACGCGTGACTCGATTTATATCCCGATGAAACGTGATGAGCGTGAATACGTTCTGATCGACACGGCAGGTGTGCGTCGCCGTAAGCGCATCAACGAAACGGTTGAGAAATTCTCAGTGGTGAAAACCCTGAAAGCGATCGAAGATGCCAACGTAGTGCTGCTGGTGGTTGATGCGCGCGAAAACATTTCGGATCAGGATCTGAGCCTGCTGGGCTTTGCTCTTAATGCCGGTCGTTCAATCGTGATTGCGGTTAACAAGTGGGATGGTCTGGATATTGACGTGAAAGAGCGCGTTAAGAAAGAGCTGGATCGTCGTCTGGGCTTCGTTGATTTCGCCCGTATCCACTTTATCTCGGCCCTGCACGGTACAGGTGTTGGTCACCTGTTTGAATCGGTACAGGAAGCATACCGTTCGGCAACGACCCGTGTTGGTACGTCAGTGTTGACCCGTATTATGAAAATGGCAACTGACGATCACCAGCCGCCGATGGTACGCGGACGCCGCGTGAAGCTGAAATACGCGCACGCCGGTGGTTACAACCCGCCGATCATCGTGATTCACGGTAACCAGGTTAACGAAACTGCCAGATTCGTATAAACGTTATCTGATGAACTACTACCGCAAGTCGCTGGACATCATGGGTACGCCAATCCGTATTCAGTTCCAGAACAGCGAAAACCCGTTTGAGGGTAAAACCAATAAGATGACGTTGTCGCAAGAGCGTAAACGTAAGCGTCTTATGACCATGATGAAAGGTCGCAAAAAATAAACCACAGCCCGGCAATCGCCGGGCTTTTTGCTATCTTAAGCGCCGAGTTTATTCCATTTCGTTTTGCAGAGAAGTTGTTATGTCTTACACCCCAACCCAGATTACTTTTACTCAGGCTATTTTCAGCTTGTCGAGCCCGGTACAGAAGATTCAGCCTCAGGGCGACCAGTTGTGTGTTGTGACCGCGCGGACTCCGTTTCACCCGGTCAGCCACATCTGGCCGGATCATCCTGCTGACCGTGGCACCCTGAGTACGGCTCAGGCGAGCTATGCGGTGACGGATTGCCAGGTGGGGGCGATTGAACTGGCGAGCGGCGAGCTGTATGTCGGTCAGGCCATCCCGGTTAAACGCGATGAGCCGGGCTGGGTGTTTGTGGTGGTGCACCTGATTGAGGCGCCTGACAGCGTAGTCAGCGTTGGTGAGGATGTGGTGCTGAGTGTGGATGAGGAGTACCAGCATAGTCTGAGCCGCGGCCACAGTGCCGGTCATCTTGCCTATCTGGCTCTGAATAAGGTGCTGGCCACGGGCTACTGGCGTAAAGATGCCGAGCGTAAAGATCCGCACGGCCATTGTGATTTCAACAGCTACGCTCAGGTGACCAGCTTTGTTGACCAGGACAGCTGCCTGGATACCTATCGTCTTGGCAAAACACTCCGTAAAAGAGGCTTAAACAGTGAGAATATGCTGCTGGATCTGGCAGAGATAGAGAGCAAGGTCAATCAGCAACTGGCAACCTGGCTGGCCACAGAGGCTGTGATCAGCATGCGCTGTGACGGGCAAAACCTGACGGATTCCCGTTACTGGCAGTGTGATTTACAAGAGGGTAATCCGGCCGTGATCCCTTGTGGCGGAACGCATGCCGCCAGTCTGACAGAGTTTTCCAGCCTGCAGGTCAGCCTGATGCAGCGCGATGAGCAGCATGTCGAAATGCACACGCGTGTAAATCTTACTTCGGAACAATGATCTTTTTATTAAATCCTGATTTAGGATCTAATAAAATTAATCTAAAGATTTTAAATCTGTTTAAAATCCAAATGCAGAATATGTAACTTATGCTTTCGGTGTGTGGTGATATAAATGTTCTTTTAAGGGTAGATCGCTGATCAAGGTGTAGAAAGCATAAGATCAGGTGACGATCTTTATCTGCTCAGCATAGCAAGCGGTGGGGTAAAAAATAGCCGCACCCGCGGTGCTTGTGATGAAGATCATGGATTACCGTACTCAGATCTCTGAGGATGGGAATATCGACGAGACAGGGCATCAGGCCGGACTGCCACACAGAGCGGTCAGTGATGACGGGCAGTGAAGAGGAAAGAGTATGAATAATTGTTGTCCCCGCTGTGCACAGGAAACTGGAATGGGATGGTCACTATCACTGCGCGCAGTGTCAGTGCCATTTTGACAAAGTGGGTTATTGTCCGGATTGCGGCGCCGTCATGGAAAAACTGCAGGCGTGTGGTGCGGCTAATTACTTTTGTAATCAGTGCAATGATCTGAAATCCAAATCGCGGGTACGATTTGAATTTCAGTCAGTTAAAGGATAATTACTCAACGGTGGAATAGATCTCGCCATCGGCTAAACGGGTGACCAGACGGTCGCCCGTTTTCACATCCTGCGGCTGCCGTACAATGTCACCCTGTTCAGTGCGGGTGATGGAGTAGCCACGCGACAGGGTCGCCAGCGGGCTGACGGTATTGAGCTTGTCTGCCAGACGGGCAAAACGGTGTTGTGAACGGGTCACCAGGCGTTGCATCGCGTCCTGCAGCGCTCTCTCGCGCAGAGCCAGTGTGTATTTCTGCTCGCGCAGAGTTTTATCCGGTGATTGCAGCTCTAAACGGTGCTGCTGTTTGTTGAGGTGCTGACGGATACGACTGAGCTGGCGCTGTGTGGCGCGCTCAAGGCGCATCGTGAGCTCATCGAGTTGCTGCTGCTGACGCTGCAGACGATACATCGGATGCTGCTTGTCGAGGCGGTACTGCAGGCGGCTGACCCGGACTTTCTGGCCGGCAAAGTAGTGGCGCATCGCGCTGGCCAGTCTATGATCAAAGCCCTGAAAAGCCTGTTTCTTATGGCTGTTGTCGCGGCTGACCAGTTCAGCGGCAGCAGACGGGGTCGGAGCGCGCACATCGGCGACAAAGTCAGCAATAGTGACATCAATTTCATGCCCGACCGCACTGATGATCGGGATCTGGCTGGCGGCGATGGTCCGCGCGACGATCTCATGGTTGAAGCACCACAGATCTTCCAGTGAACCGCCGCCACGACCGACGATCAGCACATCACATTCGGCGCGCGCATTGGCCCGGCCGATAGCTTGGGCGATACTGATGGCCGCCTCTTCACCCTGGACCAGAGTCGGGTAGATGATAACAGGCAGGCTGGGATCGCGTCGTTTGAGTACGTTGAGAATATCGTGCAGGGCTGCGCCGGTTTTGGAGGTAATAATACCAACACAGCGCGGATGCTCCGGCAGAGGTTGCTTAAGTGTATGCGCAAACAGGCCTTCACCAGCCAGTTTCATCTTCAGCTGTTCAAATTCCTGCTGCAGACGACCATCACCTTCCGGTTGCATGCTTTCAATAATCAGCTGGTAGTCGCCACGCGGTTGGTACAGCGACAGACGGGCCTTAACTAATACCTGCTGACCGTTTTGCGGTTTAAAGCGCACCATGCGGTTGTTGCCTTTGAACATGGCACATTTTACCTGGGCGCGGGAGTCTTTAAGGGTCAGATACCAGTGACCGGAAACCGGTGCGGAGAAGTTGGAGATTTCACCAATCAGCCACACCACGCCCATTTCATTTTCCAGTAACAAACGGACTTCAGCATTGAGGCGTGAAACGGTGTAGATGTTTTGATTAGTCAAGGAAGGCTCGCTAAGTTTCTCAGACGTGAGTATGGAAGTTAGCGGCAATATAATACATATCAAGGGGGGTAATGCAAATAAAAAATGAAAAAACGTGTGGTCAAACGATTGCTCTGGGCGTATAATGCGTCCGCAATATCTAATCCAAATACAGCACCGCTGTAACTCATTACGCGAAACGATGAGGCTTGGATTGTTCTTTTTACTCCTATTAATTGTGAGATATTGCAAATGCTAAGAATTGCCAAAGAAGCGCTGACATTCGATGACGTACTACTTGTGCCAGCACACTCCACCGTTCTCCCAAATACAGCTGATCTTCGCACTCAGCTGACGAAAAACATCCAACTGAACATCCCAATGATTTCTGCGTCGATGGATACCGTGACGGAAGCTCGTCTGGCTATCGCTCTGGCTCAGGAAGGTGGCATTGGCTTTATCCACAAGAACATGTCTATTGAGCAGCAAGCTGCTGAAGTTCGTACCGTGAAGAAATTCGAAGCGGGCGTGGTAACGGATCCTGTCACAGTCAGCCCTGACGCGACTATCGCTGATGTGGTTGCACTGACTGAAAAGCACGGCTTTGCCGGTTTCCCTGTTGTAACTGAAAGCAACGAACTGGTGGGTATCATCACTGGTCGTGACGTACGTTTCGTCACCGACCTAAGCAAGAAAGTGTCTGTTGTGATGACACCAAAAGAGCGTCTGGCTTCAGTAAAAGAAGGTGCAACCCGCGCAGAAGTGCAGGAAAAAATGCACGAAGCACGTGTTGAGAAAGTACTAGTTGTAAACGACGACTTCCAACTGACCGGTATGATCACCGCAAAAGACTTCCACAAAGCTGAGCGTAAGCCACATGCATGTAAAGATGCACGCGGTCGTCTGCGTGTGGGTGCTGCTGTGGGTGCAGGCGCTGGTAATGAAGCACGTGTTGCTGCCCTGGTTGAAGCGGGTGTTGACGTTTCTGCTGATCGACTCTTCACACGGTCACTCTGAAGGTGTGCTGCAACGTATTCGTGATACTCGCGCGACTTACCCTGATCTGGACATCATCGGCGGTAACGTTGCAACAGCAGCTGGCGCGAAAGCGCTGATTGAAGCTGGCGTGAGCGCAGTGAAAGTGGGTATCGGCCCTGGCTCTATCTGTACTACTCGTATTGTCACTGGTGTGGGTGTTCCTCAGATCAGCGCAATCGCTGATGCTTCAGAAGTGGCGAACCAATACGGTATCCCGGTTATCGCTGACGGCGGTATCCGTTTCTCGGGCGACATCTGTAAAGCTATCGCAGCCGGCGCATCTTGTGTAATGGTTGGTTCTATGTTCGCTGGTACTGAAGAAGCACCGGGCGAAGTGATTCTTTACAACGGCCGTTCTTACAAAGCTTACCGCGGCATGGGCTCTCTGGGCGCGATGTCTCAGGGTTCTTCTGACCGTTACTTCCAGTCTGACAACGCGGCAGACAAGCTGGTTCCTGAAGGTATTGAAGGTCGTATCGCATACAAAGGTCGTCTGAAAGAGATCGTTCACCAGCAAATGGGTGGTCTGCGTTCAAGCATGGGTCTGACTGGCTCTGCAACGATTGAAGATATGCGTACTAAAGCTGAATTTGTTCGTATCTCTGGTGCAGGTATGCAAGAGTCTCATGTACATGACGTACAAATTACCAAGGAAGCGCCAAACTACCGTCGCGGTTAAGTGATGATGATGTGGCCAGTGTAAAACTGGCCATGTTTTTTCTGCTTATACCCTTAAGGTAAACGTTTGCTTTTTCCTTGAAGCATTAAGAAGAGGCGGGTACACTCGCCTCTGTTTTAATAACCTAGCTTATAAGACTGCTCAAAATGACTAAAAATATTCATGACCAACGTATTCTGATCCTGGACTTCGGTTCTCAGTACACTCAGCTGGTAGCTCGTCGTGTCCGTGAAATCGGTGTTTACTGCGAACTGTGGAGCTGGGACGTTGAAGAAGCGGATATTCGTGAATTCAATCCGGACGGCATCATCCTGTCTGGTGGCCCGGAAAGCGTGACTGAACTGAACTCTCCACGCGCACCTCAATACGTATTCGACTCAGGTGTTCCTGTGCTGGGTGTATGTTACGGCATGCAAACCATGGCAGAACAGCTGGGCGGTAAAGTTGCCGGCTCAAACGAGCGTGAATTTGGCTACGCACAGGTGAAAGTATCTGGCGAGTCTGCGCTGTTTAAAGATCTGGCTGAAACACAAGATGTGTGGATGAGCCACGGTGACAAAGTGGTTGAGATCCCTGCTGACTTCGTGAAAGTAGGTGAGACCGACACTTGCCCTTACGCGGCAATGGCGAACGAAGAGAAGAAGTACTACGGCGTACAGTTCCACCCGGAAGTGACTCACACCAAACAAGGTCAGCAAATGCTGGAAAACTTTGTACTGTGTGTGTGTGGTTGTGAACGTCTGTGGACTTCTGAGTCAATCATCGAAGACGCGATTGCTCGCATTAAAGAGCAAGTGGGCGACGACGAAGTGATCCTGGGCCTGTCTGGCGGTGTTGATTCATCTGTAGTTGCGATGCTGGTTCACCGCGCTATCGGTGACAAGCTGACGTGTGTATTCGTAGACAACGGTCTGCTGCGCCTGAACGAAGGTCAGCAGGTGATGGATATGTTCGGCGATAAATTCGGCCTGAACATCATCAAGATTGATGCGGAAGAGCGCTTCCTGACTGCGCTGGAAGGCAAGTCTGATCCGGAAGAAAAACGTAAGACCATCGGTCACGTGTTTGTTGACGTATTTGACGAAGAGTCGAAGAAACTGGCGAACGCGAAGTGGCTGGCACAGGGTACTATCTACCCTGACGTTATCGAATCTGCGGCCTCAAAAACCGGTAAAGCACACGTTATCAAATCTCACCACAACGTAGGTGGTCTGCCAGAAGACATGCAAATGGGTCTGGTTGAGCCGCTGCGTGAGCTGTTCAAAGACGAAGTTCGTAAGATCGGTCTTGAGCTGGGTCTGCCGTACGAAATGCTATACCGCCACCCCTTCCCGGGTCCAGGTCTGGGCGTACGTGTACTGGGCGAAATCAAGAAAGAGTACTGTGACCTGCTGCGCCGCGCCGACGCTATCTTCATTGAAGAACTGCGTGCTGCTGACCTGTACGATAAAGTATCGCAAGCGTTCACTGTATTCCTGCCAGTTCGCTCGGTAGGCGTAATGGGCGACGGCCGTAAGTACGACTGGGTTGTCTCACTGCGTGCAGTAGAAACCATCGACTTCATGACCGCACACTGGGCTCACCTGCCATACGACTTCCTGGGTAAGGTTTCAAACCGTATCATCAACGAAGTTGACGGCATCTCACGTGTAGTTTACGACATCTCTGGTAAGCCACCAGCGACTATCGAGTGGGAATAATTTCCCCTTGATCTGCTGAGCACCTGCTGCCAGTGATGATCAAAAAGCCCATGTTCGCATGGGCTTTTTTTGTTGTTTAGGCCTCCCGTTTTAGCCACTTTCATTACCGCTGTGTGCGGCGTTGTGCTGCTATGGTAATGCCATAACTTTCCGGTCAGTTTGCGCTGCACAAACTGAGGGCATGGTGTGCGGCCTATGCACACTTGTTATGCAATCTGTGGTTTTATTGGTGAAATGAATAAGCAAGGACTTCCTGTTATCTGATTGATATACAGGTTGTTTTTATTTGTTTTCTTTCTGGTTAACCATTTGGTCAGGTTTTTGCTAGCAATATGCCGACCGTAAATAAAACAGCGTTATTGACTGAGATTGCGGTGACTAAACAACGGATTACAAAACCTATAGAAAGGAAGACAAATAAATGAAAACCAAACACGCAGCGACAACCCTGCTGATTGGCTTGTGCAGTGCCATGACCACTTCAACCGCTTCTGCTGAGATGCAGTGGCAGGATTTCAGCCTGACTTATCTGAACGGCAGTAACTATGAAGTGGGTGATAAAGATCGTCAGGTATTTACCTTTGAACATGCCAGCGGCCATACCTGGGGCGACACTTTCTTCTTCATGGACCGCCTGAAACTGGGATGATGGTACGACTGAAAACTATATGGAGTTCTCGCCACGTCTTAGCCTGAGCAATGTCTCCGGCACGGATCTGTCATTCGGCCCTGTTAAAGATGTATTACTTTCCGGTACCTGGGAATCCGGTGAAGGATTTGACAACCTGCTGTATGGTATCGGCGTCTCGCTTGATGTTCCCGGCTTTAACTACTTTAACCTTAACATTTATAAAGCCGATAACGACACCAGTGCTGACGATGAACAGCTGACCTGGACCTGGGGCCTGCCGGTGACTGTCGCAGAAGAAGAGTTCTTGTGGGATGGCTTCCTGGACTGGTCTTCCGCTTCAGAAACCAATAAAGCGGAAATGAACTGGACATCGCAGATCAAGTGGAATGCAGGTAAGCACCTAGGGTTAACTTCTCCGCTGTATCTGGGTATCGAGTACTCGTACTGGAACAACAAGTTCGGCATCAAAAATGCCAACGAGCGCAACGCCTCGTTACTGGTTAAGTGGCACTTCTAATTCCTGAGTACAATGTAATATTCAACAAGCCCATGTTTTCATGGGCTTGTTTCGTTTTCGGGGATTGGTGGGTAGCTTAGTACTGCGCGTATCCTGGCCTCTGGTTTTGCTTAGCTAGACCTCGTTTTGTTCATCCCGTTTTCTCGGGTACGCGATTGGCGGTGGATTTTCGACTACGGCGACGTACGCTTATCTTGGTGCGGCGCCGTTCATCTTTCTCCATCAGCTTAACCGGCCGCCTGATGATTGCCGGAGCTTTGTGCGCGGCGTTAAGTGGTCTGGGAGACAATCCGGCTCTGGCAACCGCGGTGACTCTGATGGCGGCAGGCATTATAGCCCAGTTATCATTCTGGGTTGCACGCCGTGTACCACGGCAGACGGTACAACCGGCACTTTAAATAAATCCAATCACAAGGTCAGCGGCGAAAAACCACCTGTTTTGAGTAGCTAAAGCCGAGCAGAAGCGAGAGCAGGGACGTCGCAACCAGCGTCAGCCAGGGAGTCAGCTGCAGGGTATCGGCCAGCCAACCGGTTGTGATACTCAACAGCCCCATAAAGGTAATAAACAGCAGGTAACGGGTTTTGGTTGCCGGTGACTGAAAGGTAAAACGGGCATTGGCGATAAAGCCGAAACTGGCTGCGCACAGGAATCCGGCCAGGTTAGCCACGACCTGAGTGCTGCTCCAGGCATAAAAACAGAGGGTGAATACAGACCAGTGAATGGCGGTACTCACTACGCCGACCGAGCTGTATCTGGCAAACAGTTTCAACATAAGTGCGTCATTATCATCCTGGTTTTGGTCACCGTGTCAGTATTTCCTCAACGGCAGGGATGTGCAAATGTTATCTTTCTGACTGGCGCGCTCTGTTTGGTTCGCGCAGTGAGAGTTTACTTTTCGGTGTGCTGATTGCCTTAATGATTTACTCCATTAATATTCTCGCCCTTAATAAATCGCTCCGAGCCTGCTGGGAGAGTCTCTTTGTTCATTAATCAATGATGTTTATAACAAATAAAATAAGCAATCAGTTGCTATTATGGGTTACTGGCGGGTGAGCGGCGGATACCAAGCGGTTTTGACTGCTCAACATCAGTGAACGAAGTCGTAATACCAATCGCACTAATTTTATGATCTAATATCAGCTTCAATAGGAGCTGATATGACGACCCCTGACTTCCCAAAACTTATTCGTGAAACATCCGATGCTAGGATGCGTACGAGACTTCTTGCTATATCTCATTTCGTGGATGGAAAAAGCCGCACTCAGATCGCCAAATATTTAAAAGCCAGCCGTACCAGTATCAATAACTGGGTCGCGGCTTATTTAAAGAATGGTGTTGAAGGCTTGGTAGAAAAGCAGCATACAGGCCGTCCTCCACGACTGACTGAAGACCAGCTATCTCAGTTAAAGCTGTACATCACTTCCAATGCGATTAAGCCTGAAGGTGGCAGACTACAGGGGACAGATATTATTGAATTCATCCATGAAGAATTTGGCCTATCGTACAGCTTATCAGGCATCTATAAGATATTGAGAAAGCTTGATTTAGTTTGGATAACAACGCGTTCAAAGCACCCAAAGCAATCTGTAGAAGCACAAGAAGCTTTTAAAAAAATTCCCAATAGAAACGATCCTTAAGATCCCAGGACATGTTGCTTTAAAAGATGTTCAAATCTGGTTTCAAGATGAAGCCAGATTTGGCCAGCGCAACACAACAACCCGAATATGGGCAGAAAAAGGGACTCGTCCCAGAGCGGTACAACAACAGCAATTTGAGTATGCGTACCTATTTGGAGCGGTGTGCGTTAATACCGGAGAAACTGAAGCTATTGTTGTTCCGATGAGCAACATGGAAGCAATGAAAGAGCAACTCAGGCTCATTTCTCAATCCACACCCGCAGACAAACATGCTGTCGTCATCATGGATCAAGCCAGTTGGCATCAAAGTTATCTTGCTGATTCATTCAAGAACCTGACTGTCATTCATATACCGCCCTATTCACCGGAACTCAACCCAATAGAGCAGGTATGGAGTTGGTTGCGTCAGAACGAAATAGCCAATAGGTGTTTTGAATGTTACGACGATATTGTCGACAAGCTGTGTAGTGCTTGGAATCGTTTTTGTGCAGACAAAAGCAGAGTCATTTCGCTCTGCTTTAGAGATTGGACTATATTGACCAGTTAATTAGTGTGATTGGTATAAAGCTAGCGAGACGCTGAACGATTGAAATGGAGTATTTATTCTAACTGGTAGTTTTCTAAGTTTTTGTTTTTATTATTAATACATCAAGGTTGTACAGCTGTTTTAGCTTTTGGTTTTCAATGTTCCAATTGCTATATAGATGGAATCTAAGTTTGCATAAATAAAATCTATCTTTTATTCTTGTGGCATTTAAAATTCGCGCGCAATTTTTATTCACATTTTTGAAGGTAACTTTGATGTCTACTAAATTAGCTAACCCAGCACCGCTTGGCCTGATGGGATTCGGCATGACGACTATTCTGCTTAATATTCATAACGCAGGTTTCTTCCCGCTGGATTCAATGATTCTGGCTATGGGTATTTTTTACGGCGGTCTGAGCCAAGTGATTGTTGGCATCATGTGCTTTAAACGTGGTGATACATTCGGTACGACTGCGTTTACCTCTTACGGCCTGTTCTGGCTGACTCTGGTTGGTTTGATCGTAATGCCAAAAATGGGTCTGCCTGCAAGCCCGGCTTCTTTCATGGGATGGTACCTGGCGCTGTGGGGCATTTTCACTGGTTTCATGTTCATTGGTTCACTGTGCTACCCGGTAGCGAAGCAAGTGGTATTCGGTTTCTCTGACTATCCTGTTTGCTCTGCTGGCTATTCGTGACTTCACCGGTAACGAATTCATCGGCATGATTGCGGGTTTCGAAGGTATCTTCTGTGGCGCGAGCGCAGTTTACTTCGCAATGGCACAAGTACTGAACAACGAATACGGTCGTGTTGTACTGCCAATCGGCGAGAAGAAAAAAGCCTCAGCGCCTGCTGCGCAAGAAATCGCTGCATAATCGCTGACGCGAGTGCGGACAAAAAGCTGGCTTGGTGCCAGCTTTTTTTATACCTGTGGTTTGCGACCTTTGTTTAAACCGGCTGACCCATCGTCTCATCCTACTTATCAGCCCGTTTCACTAAACTGGCTAAACGGCCTCATCCGGGCCGAAAATGATTTGTCCTTACTAAATTCGCGGTTGTTTGTTGATGGTTAAGTGATAGTTTGATGAGTGTTTTATAAACACAACAATTCTATTTAAAAAACTACAACAGGAATGTATCACCATGCTACGGATTATTACTCAGCTCTTCCCGCTATGGGCCGTGCTGTTCTCTCTATGGGCGTATTTCTCTCCCGCATTATTTGTTGACCTTAAAAGCCAGATTGTCCCTTTACTGACCATTATTATGCTGGCCATGGGCCTGACCCTGAAACCGAAAGATTTCCTCAATGTGGTGACGAATAAAAAGGCGATTGGGGTCGGGTTGATTCTGCAGTTTACCGTTATGCCGTTGGCGGCACTGCTGATCAGCCTGCTGCTTGGTTTCGATCCGGTTCTGACCATAGGTATGGTGCTGGTAGGCAGCGTGGCCGGCGGTACCTCATCCAACGTGATGTGCTATCTGGCCAAAGGCGATGTGGCGCTGTCGATCACGATGACGTCCATCTCGACGCTGCTTGGCGTGGTACTTACGCCACTGCTGGTTGAGCTGCTGGCGGGCCACAGTGTGGATGTGCCTGCGATGAGTATGTTGCTCAGCCTGATTAAAATCGTGCTGTTGCCGGTGGCAATTGGTCTGCTGATCAACGTCTTTCTCCACTCTGTTACCGAAAAACTGGAACCTGTCCTGCCTTTGATTTCTATGGTGGCGATCGTGATGATCATCGCTATTGTCGTGGCACTGAATGCCGGTCAGCTGCAGACAATTGGTCCTATCGTGGCGCTGGCGGTGATCATGCACAACAGTCTGGGTATTACGGCCGGTTACTGGGTGTGCCGGGTGCTTGGCTTTAATGAAAGCATTTGTCGTACGGTGGCCTTTGAAGTCGGTTTGCAGAACTCCGGCCTGGCGACAGCACTGGCGATGAAATTCTTTACGCCGGCGTCGGCGGTGGCAGGCACCATTTTCTCCATCTGGCACAATCTTTCCGGCTCTTTACTGGCAGGATACTGGAGCAAGCGAACGTCTCAGATGACGGCTCAGTCTGAGGCTGAAAGCAGCCGTTAGTGCGCAGCGATTCCCATATTCAATCATGACAATAAGAAGGCTTCGGCCTTCTTTTTTGTTTCCTTTTTTTTATCGACAAAACTTTTAGTCAATTGTTCGTTGACGTACATATAGATGATAATGACCGATGGTTACAGGGTTTTTATTGGCGATGTGACTCAGGTTGATTATGCCTTGGTAAAGGATTGAGAGCCAATGCCCGTAAGTGGTGCGCTTTGCGCGATCATGGTTTGCTTTGCTGCCCTCAGAGTGAACTTTTTAGTTATTTGCTTAGCTTTTGGTTTGTGATGGAAAGTTGGGCAATGACTATTATCAATAGCATTGATAGCGAATGAATCGCGACGAATAACAAGGAAGGGACACCATGAGCAGCACACTATCGAGTTCACTTGATGCAGAAGTGGCATCAGGCCAAGTTCAGCCGGCCAAGACAGCAGATTCACGTAAAGCCATTTTCGCCATTTCGCTCGGCAACGGGCTGGAAATGTACGACTTTACCGTCTACAGCTTTTTTGCCGTGATTATCGGTGAGTTGTTTTTCAATGTCGGGGGCACCGCGGCAGGCTTGCTGTTGTCGCTGGCCACGTTCGGGGTCGGCTTTGTCATGCGCCCTCTAGGGGCGGTACTGATTGGCAACTATGCCGACAAATATGGCCGCAAAGCTGCACTGACTCTGACCATCGCTCTGATGACGATCGGTACCGGTATGATTGCGCTTACGCCAACCTATGAAAGTATCGGCATTGCCGCCACGATTATTCTGGTAGTAGGGCGCCTGCTGCAGGGATTGTCGGCCGGCGGTGAAATCGGTACCGCTTCTGCTGCCCTGATGGAGTCCAACAATTATCAGCGCCGCTGTTATATGGTGAGCTGGCAGCTCGCCAGCCAGGGCGCAGCTGCCCTGTTCGGTGCTCTGGTCGGTTTTGCCGTCAACGGGCTGTTGTCACCTGAAGAGGTACACAGCTGGGGCTGGCGTATTCCGTTCGTGTTGGGCTTGTTGATTGGCCCGGTCGGCTGGTACATCCGTCGTCATCTCAATGAATCCCATCAGGCCGACCCGAATACGCAGGACACTCCGTTCAAGACCGTGCTGCGCAAGCAGGGCCGTACCATCCTGACCGGTATGCTGATGATCTGGGGTGGCACCGCTTGTATGTACATTGAAGTGTTCTATATGCCGACCTACCTGATCAAAGAGTTGGGTTACACCTCGACTACGGCGTTTGCCGTTGCAGTGCTAGCCGGACTGATGCTGATGTTGCTGATGCCGGTATTTGGCCAATGGGCTGACCGTTTAGCGAGCCGCAAAACGCTGCCGCTGCTTGGTATGTTGGGTTCCTTTGTGTGTATTTATCCGGCGTTCACATTACTCGGCGGCGATGCCTCTCTGCTTAAAGCTTTGCTGGTGATTGGGGTGTTGATTGCGCTGTTTGCATTATCCAATGCATCACTGCTGGTGCTGATCATGGAAGCATTTGCTCAGCAGTACCGTGCCAGCGGCATCTCGATGATTTACGGCTTTGGCGTCACGGTTTTTGGTGGTTTTACTCCGTTGCTGGTCGCCAGCCTGATTGAGTGGAGTGGTAACAAGATGGCACCGGCGTTTTATCTGATGCTCGCCATCGTGGTCAGCAGCATCGCGATGTGGCGCTTTCCGGCCAAAGCTCTTAAGTCTTAAAGAGCTTAAGTCTTAAAGAGCTTAAGTCATAAAGAACTTAAGTCATAAAGAAACCTCAGTCATATAGCGCCGCACTTAACATGCTCGCATAAGTAAAACGCTGCACTTAACCCGTGCCGATGTACCCTGAATCCAACATAAGGAAATGACGATGACCGTACCTGAATTCTCGCTGTTGAATGACGCCGATTTTGTCGCCAGCTGTGAACAATTTATCCAGACCCGCCATGCCATTCATGCTCACCCTGAACTCGGGGCTGAAGTCCCGGCGACCGCCGAGCTGGTGGCCGGTCTGCTGCGCGAGTGGGGCTATGAAACCCATACCGGGATTGGCGGCCACGGCGTGGTCGGCGTGCTGAAAAACGGCACGTCAGCGCGCTCGATAGGGATCCGTGCTGATATGGATGCGCTGCCTATTCATGAACAAACCGGATTGCCTTACGCCAGCACCATTGACGGGCGCATGCATGCCTGCGGTCATGATGGTCATACTGCCATTCTGCTTGCGGCGGCTCATTACCTGGCCCGTCACAAGGCATTTGACGGCACCCTCAATCTGATTTTTCAGCCGGACGAAGAGGGTTTGTCGGGCGCGAAAGCCATGATTGAAGATGGCCTGTTTGAGCGCTTTCCGTGTGATGCCATCTTTGCTTTGCACAATATGCCGGGCAAAGAAGTCGGCCTGGCTGATGTGCGCAGCGGCGTTTTCATGGCTTCTTCCGATAAAGTCACCATACGTCTGACCGGTAAAGGCGGTCATGCTGCTCTGCCGCATCTCTCCAACGATGTCACGATTGCCATCGGCCATATCATTCTCGGGCTGCAAAGTATTGTGTCGCGCAACATCAATCCTGCGGAGCAAAGTATTGTCAGTATTGGTCAGGTTTTGGCGGGTACGACACCAAATGTGATTCCAAATGATGCGATGATGACGTTATCTGTGCGTAACTTCAGTGTTGCTAACCAGGATCTGATTGAAAAGCGCATTCGCGAAATTGTTGCCGGTCAGTGTCAGGCATTTGGGATTAGCGGCGAAGTGGAGTATTTGCGTCAGGTGCCGTCAGTGCACAACTCTGGCTCGGAAACGCTGGTGGCGCGCGTTGCGGTAAAAGCGGTGCTGGGCGACGACAACGTGGCCGGTGATGAGGCGCCGGTGATCCCGGGCAGTGAAGATTTTGCCTGGATGCTGCAGCAGCGTCCGGGTTGTTATTTCACTCTGGCGAACGGATTAGGCGAGTGGCATGGCTGCTCGGTCCATAATCCGAGCTATGATTTTAATGATAAGTTAGTAACGATAGGTGCGGCCTGTTGGGTCCGGCTGGTCGGTGATTATCTGCGTGCAGATTAATACCCAACCCGCATGGCTGAGGGCAGGGCGCCTTTAGGTAACAGGACGAGATGAAATTACATCAGATTAAAGCCTTTCTGGCGGTCAGTAATGCCGGTAGCCTGAAAACGGCCGCCGAGCAGTTACATCTGACTCAGCCTGCTCTGAGCAAAGCGATTAAAGAGCTCGAGCAGCAATACGGAGTGGCATTGTTTGAGCGCACTTCCGGCGGTTTGACGCTTACCCCGTATGGTGAGCGTTTGCTCGGTTATGCCCGCATGATGAACGAGACCGCACGGCGTGCCAAGCAGGACATTGATACCATGCGTGGGGTGTCGAAACTGCAGCATTACCATCGGCGTGACGCCGGTTGCCTCGCTGATCAAGTCGCTGACGACCAGCCTGAATGGGTTTATGCAGCGTTATCCGGAAGTGACGCTGCGCATTATTGAACTGCGTCCGGCGCCGTTGCTCAACCAACTGCGCCAGGGCGGGGTTGATTTTGCCATTACCTCGCAGATCCCGGTCATTGACAGTTCACTGGAATGGCAGGCCATCTGCCGCATTCCCAATGTGGTGGTGACGCGCAAATCGCATCCGCTGTGCAATACCCGTTCACTGCGCACCCTGCATCAGAGCGAGTGGCTGACTCTGGATGCGCCGGATGACCCGAACACTTATCACCATCAACTTTTTGCCGTTAATGGGTTACCTATTCCGTCTCGGATTCGCGAATGTACCTCGATGACACTGGCGCGTTCCTTGATTCAGACCGCCGATTTCGCTGCGCTGTTTTCTGTTGAGTCACTTGACCTGGATTACATCAAAAACGAATTTACCGTGGTGCCGCTGCTCGACAACATTCCGGACAGCGTGATTTCTATGGTGCGTCCAAAGCGGGAGATCATGACCCAGAGTGCGATGACACTGTTTGACACTATCTTGCAGGATATGCGCGATATTTATCCTGATTTTAATCATTAACGCCAGCTGCGATCCAATAAGAAAGGGCCAGCATTGCTGGCCCTTGGTTTTGTGTAATCCACTGCTTTTATTATTTTAATCAGCTGTTATCAGATTGAAGTTTCTTGTGCTGTTTCTGAGCTGGCTTCAACTGCTGCATGCGCGGATTTACCCGTTTTGCGCTGATATTTCTCTTCCCAGTAGGTCGCATTCTTAATGCCAAGCTTAACCGGGTTGAAAATGTATTCGTCAACACCCTGTTTTTGCTGATCTTCGTAATCTTTCAGCGCTGCCATGGTTGGTTTGGCCAGGAAGAAGATGATCAGAATACCGATGATGTTCAGCCATGCCATCAGGCCAACACCAATGTCACCCATTGCCCACGCCAGGTTAGCTGTTTTCACCGTGCCGTAGAATACCGCTGCCATGATGGTGATTTTCAGGATGAACATCAGGCCGTCAACTTTAAAGGTACGACGGATGTAGGCGATGTTGGTTTCTGCAATGTAGTAGTAAGCCAGAATGGTGGTAAAGGCGAAGAAGAACAGTGCAAAGGCAACAAATGGTTTACCCACGCCCGGCAGGGCGGTTTCGATTGCGGTCTGAGTAAAGACCGGACCGTTCGCACTGATATCAGCCGCCAGGTTCTGAACCAGGAACACACCTTCTGCGCCGCCGTGTACGTTGTACGCACCAGTGATCAGAATCATGAATGCCGTCGCTGAACAAACCAGCAGGGTATCAATGTAGATAGAGAATGACTGCACCAGACCTTGCTGAGCAGGGTGCTCTACGCTTGCTGCTGCCGCGGCATGAGGACCTGTACCCTGACCGGCTTCGTTCGAGTAAACACCACGCTTCACACCCCAGCCAATCGCTGCGCCCACACCTGCCATAGGAGTAAATGCATCGCCGATGATCATGGCAAAGATACGTGGTACTTCACCGATGTTCAGCAGAATGATCACGAATGCAGTAATGATGTACGCCAGAGCCATGAATGGCACCACGATCTGGGTGAAGCTGGCAATACGTTTTACGCCACCGAAGATGATGAAGCCCAGCATAATCGCAATCACAGTACCGGTCAGAATTTTTGCAAAACTGAATGTGCCGATCGCTGTATTAATCATGTCACCTGAGCCAAATGCTGCTTCAACCGCATTACCAATACTGTTGGACTGAACACCCGGCAGCAGAACACCACACGCGAAGATAGTCGAGATAGCGAAGATCCATGCGTACCATTTCTGGCCCATGGCTTTCTCAATGTAGTAAGCCGGACCACCACGGAATTCGCCGTTGTCTTCCTCTTTATAAATTTGCGCCAGAGTCGATTCTGCGTATGCGGTTGCGGCGCCGAAGAAGGCCACAACCCACATCCAGAATACCGCGCCCGGACCACCGAAACCGATAGCCGCTGCAACACCGGCGATGTTACCTGTACCTACACGGCCGGACAGTGATACCGCCAGTGCCTGGAATGAAGAAATCCCTTTTGAGGAGCTTTTGCCTGAAAATAGCAAACGCCACATTTCAAAGAAGTGACGAACCTGAACGAAACGGGTCAGGATTGAATAGAACAAACCTGCGCCAAGACACAAATAAATCAGCGCCGGGCTCCAGATGATTCCATTCAGAAAATCAACAAATGACTGCATGAGTATTTCCCTGTTATTAGAAAGTTGTGTTAGTTTTTCCGTTCAACATAATAATCTTTTTGTAATTTAAATGTTAACTGATTTATCTGGGAAAGCGCAGGAGCGTGAGCTGGAGCACAAAATGCTAACCAAATGTTAAATTTATGGTATGCTTTATTAGTTTTTGGTTAATAAGTAGTCAATTGGTGTGTGATTGGTTAATAAAACGAGTGATATCACTATTGATGAATAGGTAACCGGTAGATATGACTATACTTGTCGGTGAGAGAACAGTAGAGGATCGTTCTGCGACGCTGAAATGGCGCCCGATCCGGGCATATTACGCGGACCGGGCTGATGTACCTGAGCAGAAAGCGAGGGAGGCCAGCCACTCAGGCAACATTTTTAACGTATTTAGTGTGGTAAATATTGGTCAAAGTGAACCGGCTGTGTTGGAAAACCATTCTTTTGGGAAACTGATGGCGTTGCAAAACCGATGACGTTTCAAAACCGAGTAAGTTGCTAAACCGATCAAACACTTCAACCAATAACCTGGCTGAACCGGCAACCAGGTTAAACGGGCAAAATCACTTAAGAGGCGTTCTGGTAACGGAACACGTTGAGGCCTTTAGTATCAATCGCACCTTCACCACGGGTGACAATGTCGGCCAGCAGATGGGCAGAACCACATGCCATGGTCCAGCCTAGCGTGCCATGGCCGGTATTGGTAAACAGGTTGTCGAACTGGGTCTTGCCAATAATCGGTGTACCATCCGGTGTCATCGGACGGAAACCTGTCCAGAATTCCGCCTGATTGAAGTCGCCTCCCTGCGGGAACAGATCGCGTACCACCATTTCGATGGTCTCTTTACGCGCAGTCGGAATCGACGGGTCAAAACCAGCCAGTTCTGCGGTGCCGGCGACGCGAATCCGGTTATCAAAACGGGTCAGCGCAACTTTATAAGTCTCATCCATGATGGTCGATTTCGGTGCCAGGTCACGGTTGGTGATCGGCACAGTCAGCGAGTAGCCTTTGACCGGATAGACCGGAATATCAATCCCCACTGGTTTGAGCAATGACGTCGAGTAACTGCCCAGTGCCACCACATAAGCATCGGCTTTGAGCAGACCCTTATCGGTTTGGACACCGATGATCTTATTGCCTTCTTTAGCCAGCGCTTTGATTTGCGTGTTGAATTCAAAACGCACACCGTGAGCTTTGGCCAGCTCAGTCATCTGCTGACAGAACAGGTAGCAGTCACCGGTGGCATCATCCGGCAGGTACAGGCCGCCGACCAGCTTGTCTTTGACCGGTGCTAGGCCAGGTTTCCTGCGCGATACAGCTGTCAACATTCATCAGTTCAAAGCGCACGCCGCTCTCTTCCAGCAGACGCATATCTTTTTCAATCGAAACCAGCTGTTTTTCATCTCGGAACACTTGCAGTGTGCCTTGCTGACGGCCTTCATACTGCACGTTGTGCTCTTTATTGAGCTGATTCAGGCACTCACGGCTGTGGTTGGCAATCGCCAGCATACGTGCTTTGTTGACCTGGTAACGTGACAGTTGGCAGTTGGACAGCATTTGCGTCATCCAGCCCAGCAGTTTTGGATCCAGCGATGGTTTGATTTTTAATGGGGCATGCTTTTCAAACAGCCATTTTACCGCTTTTTGCGGAATGCCAGGCGCTGCCCATGGTGAAGAGTAGCCGTAAGAGATCTGACCGGCGTTGGCAAAACTGGTTTCTTCTGCGCTGCGTGCCTGGCGATCGATCACCGTGACACTGTGTCCTGCCTGTGACAGGTACCATGCTGAGGTTAAACCCACTACGCCGCTGCCTAAAACGATAACTTCCATCATTGACTTCCTATGTGACTGGCTGTTTTTGTATTGGGCGTAGTTTCTTTGCTTTACCTTTTGTTAACAATCGATAAAAATTATCACCAGTGTTTAGAAATTCTATAAGCAAGCCATGTTGAAAAGCCAAAGTGTTTCCGCGTTATATACCTTTATGCAGGTCGCTCAGTACCCTAGTTTCAGTAGTGCAGCCAAAGATCTGCACCTGACAACCGGTGCGATTAGTCAGCAGTTGTTGCAGCTGGAAGAGCAGTTAGGTTTTAGTCTGTTTGAACGGCATTCGCGCGGTGTGCGTTTGACCGAAGCCGGGCAGACGTTATTGACGGTTGTGCAGCGCAGTTTTCAGGAGATAGATTCGGCGGTGCAAAGCCTGAGTCAGCGCGATAATCGTAGAGAGATCCGGCTCAAACTGACGCCCTCACTGGCGTTTAAATGGCTGGTGCCGAGACTGGATGACTTCTATCGCCATAACCCGGATATTCAGATTCAGATGTTTGCCGAAGGGGCCTTGGTCGACAGTGACCGGCGCGATTTTGATCTGGCTATTGATTACGGTCCGATACCTTATCCGAAAGCCAATGCTGAATTGCTGATGGCTGAGTCGCTGCTGCCGGTCATGAGCCCGGCCTATCTTGCCGGCCATCCGCAACTCGCCAGTATGTCAGGCTGGAAAGATGTGGTGCTGCTGCACGATGCGATGCCATGGGCCAAGGCGCCACGTGATTTTGAATGGCTGTACTGGGCCTCGGAAATGGGGCTGGAACTGGCGACACAACGCGGTCATTTTTTTAACCGTACCGACATGGCGATGTCGGCGGCGGAAGCGGGAGTCGGGATCGCGATGGCCCGTATGGCGCTGATCACCACCGAGCTCGAGAGTGGTAAACTGGTGACCCCGTTTGAGCCCATCGAAGCCAACGCCGGTTATTTTCTCATTACTCATACCGCCAATGAAACCACCCGGGTATTCAGAGACTGGCTGAAGCAGCAGATCGGCGCAGAGTGCTGAGCAAGGGAGATAAAAATCGGAAACCCGGTGAAAGGTTTCCGATGCAGTGAGTTTGAGTTTGTGCCTGCGCGGAATGGCAGGCACAAGAGCGTTGTTTTAGTAGGCGTATGCTTCACTCTTATCAACCTGGACCATAAACTGGACCGGACCAGGCAGCGGATTCGAATTTTTTGAATCCAGAGTGATGTTTTGATGTGCGTTTACACTGCTTGAAAGCGGCAGCGAATCTGAGCTGTCACCGATTTCAATCGTGTAACGTCCTGCTTCCACTTCCCATTGTGCCTGTTTGACATCGTAATGGGCAAAGGAGCGAGCGTTGAGCGGAATGGATACCTGCTTGCTTTCTCCTGCTTGCAGATAAATTTTGCTAAAGCCTTTCAGCTCATGTTGCGGACGTTCGACTGAGCTGCTCTGTGGATGCACGTACAACTGCGCCGTCTCATAGCCGGCCTGACTGCCGGTGTTGGTGACAGTGAAGTTCGCATACAGGGTTCCGTTTTCAGTCACCGTCTGCTCTGACAGAGTTAAGTTACTGAAATTAAACGTAGTGTAAGACAAGCCAAAACCAAACGGATACAGCGGTTTATGGTGCGAGATATCATAGCCACGGTAACCGAAGAACAAACCTTCCGAGTAGGTCATGTCTGTCTTGGCATTCTCGCCGATGTAATCATCCGGATTCGAATACGACGGGTATGACGGGTTGTATTTCAGCTTGCTGTCGAGTGTGATCGGCAGTTTACCTGATGGGTTCACATCACCGTACAGAATTTCAGCCAGTGCCTGACCACCTAACTGACCACTAAACCAGGCATGCAGAATGGCTTTGGCTTTCTTGTTCCACGGCTGCATATCCATGCCGCCACCGCCATGCATGACCACAATCGTGTTGCGGTTGCTACGCATCAGGTTGGTCAGCAGGGTTGCCTGTTGCTCCGGCAGTTCAAAGTTCGGATCCGAAGCTTCACCTTCGTACTCATGGCTGCGTCCGACCACTGCGACAACGGCGTCATAGTCGCTCAGATCGGCGGGAGGCGTCAGCGAAGCCCAGCTAAGTTGTACGCCGTTCAGGCCGCCCAGTTGTCCCTGGAAGAACTGCTCGCGTGCGTATTCCAGCACAACCTGGTAGGTCTGGCCGGCTTTCAGGCGTGGGGTTTGCACCGACAATGGGTTAGCATTCGGTACATCGGGAGCGCGCGGCTCGCCATCACTTTCCAGCAGCAGTTTGCCGTTCACCCAAAGTTTCACCGGGCCATCAGCACGTACTTTAAACACATGCTTACCGGTAATGGTTGGCTTAATGCTGGTGGTAAAGCGGGCCGAGAAGCCGCCCATCGATGGAGACAGATCATTGAGGTCACGTGAGCCGTCAGCCTGTTCGGCTGTCACTGAACTACAGTCCAGTCCCTGCTCTTCTATGGTTTGAGCATCATTTTCGATACAGGCGTTTCTCCACGACGTTGGTCATATTGGTCCAACTGAAGTTGATGCCTTGCTCTTCGCGGGTCAAAACCGGTTCACCAGCCCATTGGGTATTGGCAAAGTATTCGGCTTCAACGCCCACCCGGCAGGTATCATCGCTTGCCTGACAATTCGGGCTCAACCAAAGCGACTGTTCTGGTGACAGCGACATGCTCTTGATAAACGTCACGTTCTCGCTGTTGGTTGCTAACTGTTGCAGACCACTCAACTCGCTGACGTAATCGGATTCGGCATCGGAATAGCCGGTACCAAACGGTGAGCTTGGCGCTAGCTGAGCGCCGTTGCCGACCACGGCAATCCGCGCCGATTTATTCAGTGGCAACAGTGCCCCTTGGTTGCCAGACGCATCATTTTTCAGCAGAACAATGCCTTCACGTGCGGTATCGAGTGAAGCGGTCAGGCCGTACTCCGGATAATCCAGAGTTTGGGCCGGGTAGCCGCCTTTATCCAGGCCGTAACGGATCAAGGCACGCAGGTTGCGCGCGACTTTATCGTCGATGACGCTTTGAGCGAGAGTGCCGTTATCGACATAAGGTTGCAGTTTGTCCTGGGTAAACTGAAGGCCGGATGGCATATCCAGATCGGTGCCAGCGTAAGCGCCTTCATAGGCATTCTGAATCGCGTTGAAGTCAGACATGACGAAGCCCTGGTAGCCCCATTCATCTTTCAGTACTTCTTTGATGATGTGGTGATTTTCACAGGCGAAGTCGCCGTTGACCTTATTAAAACCACACATGATGGAGGCGATATCGGCATTTTTCACCAATGACTCAAACGGGACCAGGTACATTTCACGCAGGGTACGTTCGTCAACGTGCACGTCCAGAGCATGGCGGTTCGCTTCCTGCTCATTGGCGATCAGGTGTTTGGCACCGGCTTGAATGCCCTGAGCCTGGATACCGTTGGTGATCGCCGGCGCCATGACAGAGCACAGGAACGGGTCTTCACCACACACAGACTCAGCAGCGCGGCCATTCAGAGGAGTACGGTAAAGATTGACGACCGGTGACAGCATTTGTTCACCGCCGGCCATACGAGTTTCGTAGCCCAGGGCCAGACCTTGCTCCTGAGCTCGTTTGATATTCCAGGTTGCGGCCAGAGCTGTTTGTGAAGGGTAGCTGGCACCAAACGTGGTGTTATTTACATGCACACCTAATGTGGAATCGTAAGCAACTGTTCCTTCAATTCCAAAACGATCCAGACGCGGGATCATATGGCCGTCGTCAACTCGGATAAACTGATATTTTTCTTGCGCAGACATGTTATCCAGAATGGAGCTTACCTGTGCTTCGACTTCCAGCCAGGATTTACCGTTATAGTCAGCATGTGCGGCCGCCGGTGCCAGTGCTGCGAGCATACAGACCGTGATTGGTCGTAAGGTATTAGTAGGTTTCATATAACGATCCTTGCTGAGTGCTTTGATCACTGTTGTCCGATCGGTTGGCTTGTGCCGTGTCTTTTTTGACGTCAGCTTGCAATAAAGCGCGCTCTTTAGCCTGTTGACCGTGTTCGATAAAGTCGTTGGCCTGAGTTAGCATGTCTTTTTTATGTTCATAGTCGGCTCTTTTCTGGCTCATGCTCAGATCTGCGGCTGTCGCCAAGGAGCGGACTAAGCTGGTCATCAGAGCGAAAGCCAGAGGGATGGCAATTTTTTTCATTGTCTTTCCTTCAGAGAAAAGAGGAAACATCTCACCGTGTAACTCAGTGGTTCACTCAGAAATCAGGCGGTGTCTCCTCTTGATTAAACGGAATGTTATTCCGTAAAAAGGATGTGAAAAGTTATAAACCTGACACTTGTGTCAGGCTTGGTTCGCAAATCTCATGGGATTCAATACCCTGGTGAAGGGCATTTAGAAGACAGAATTACGCAGGTTGAGCAGTCTACCCATCAAAAGCGAGCCTTTGTCGGATCAAAGTCAGGTTTATGTAAAACCTCAGTGGCGGTATTTCTCTGCTTGTGAATTGCTTTATTCTCACATTCTGTGGCCCGGTTACTTATTCTGTTTGGGCTGTAGATTTGAAAGGCTGATTTTTTGCTAAGTGAAAAGTTTGTGACTATTTAAATCTTATATATCAGCTAGGTATGAATGTTATCTATAGAATTACAAATAAAAGTTAATCAAATAACTTTTTATCAATTTACTGTCTGGGCTCAGTTGAGTGTATAACAGGGTGTTAATAAAATTTTTTGATTAAAACCAAAATAAAAATCATTTTCATATAGTGTTTAAAGTAAGACCTTAAATGGTCGCCATCACATACGGTGAATGGATTTTATAAAATATCTATTATAATCATTGTATTGTGATTAATTTTTGGCGTATCTCTACTCTGAGTGTTATGTGATTTACAGTTGTTCGTTAATTGTGCAATGGCCGGTAAATTTATATGTGTTTATTAATAATCAATCTATAATTATAGGGTTTACTTATTTAAAGTACGTGATATAACCATTACTAATAAACGGATTGATGTACTGTAAAATTCATTTTGTGGACAGGGATAGTGAAAGAGCAATCGAATGAAATAACCCAATTTCTGGACTTTTTGGTTGATGCGATTTTAATCGTTGATGAAGATTCAAATGTAGTATTTGCTAACGAATCATGTGCCAAATTATTTGGTTATAAAAAGGAAATCCTGCACACCAGAACACTGACCGATTTGATAAAAATTGGCGTAGTGGATGATCATGGATTTAAAGTACGTAACTTTATCCTTGATCAGCCCCGAGCCAGGCCGATGATGTCACGGGGTGTGATTCCTTGTGTGAAAAGTAACGGTGAGGACTTCAGCGCCAGAATTTCCATCGCTAATCTCAATTTCAACGGCAAGAAGTGTGGAATCGCGACCATTCAGGATTACTCTACCGTTAAAGATCTGATCGATAAACTGCACAGAGACTCGCGTACTGATGCGGTCACTAACCTTTTCAACAAACGCCACCTTGATAACCTTATCGCCCAACCGACTAAGCTGATGCATGAGTCCGGTCTGCTCGGTGTGGCGTACCTGGATCTGAATGGCTTTAAAATCATCAATGACCAGTATGGACATGACGTGGGTGATGCGCTGCTGGTGGAAATATCCCAACGTTTAACCAGTAAAGTGCGCAGTCGTGACATCTGCTTTCGGATTGGCGGCGACGAATTTCTGGTGCTGTTTCGGATAGAAGATGTAGAGCATTATCTGAACGAAGCGGCGGGTTGCGGAGCCAAGTTACACGATTTGATCACCGCACCCATTGAGATAGATGGTGTCGAGCATCTGATTTCAGTCGGTGTCAGTATCGGGGTTGGTGTATTACCGCATGATGGTCATGATTTAACGGCTGTTATCAAGCAAGCTGACGCCGCAATGTATGTCTCTAAAACCCGCCAACTGCCTTTTGTTCTGGCCGGTCAGTTTTCTGAACCCGCCTGCGATGCGACTCAAGCGATGACGGATACCGACAACGCCACCTTGTAAGGTCCAGCGCTGATTTCGCGGATGCTTTTGTCTGTGCTTTCCAGTAAGTCACTGGATTTTTCCAGTCGGCTGAGTTTCAGCTGCACAGAAAACGAGGTGTTTTCACGAGCCAGTTTCTTATTCAGTGTCCAGCGGTGAATTCCCGCTTATTTTTACGTTCAAGAGTGAATTAACGCGTAGTTGCACCACCGTCGACCGGCAGCGCGACACCCAGTACAAAAGATGCGGCATCGCTGCTCAGCCATAGTACGGCAGCAGCCACTTCTTCCCCTTTACCAAGGCGGCTGATTGGCTGAATACCTGAGATAATTTCATCAGTCAGCACACCTTTTTCTTTCATATCAGCTACCATTGGCGTGTCGATAGCTGCAGGACATACCGCGTTGACGCGAATACCACGTGTCGCGTATTCCAGCGCTGCACTCTTGGTCAGGCCGATAACACCGTGTTTTGATGCGTGGTAAGACGCCAGTTTACCCAGACCTACCAGGCCACCGATAGATGAACAGTTGACGATAGAGCCGTGGCCCTGTTCACGCATGTACTTCAGCTCGTGTTTCATGCTGGCCCAGACACCACGCCGGTTGATCGCGTTGACGCGGTCAAAGTCGTCGGCCAGTTCGTCCGCCGCATCAATAGCCGGTACCTGAATACCTGCATTATTGAATGCCATATCCAGGCCGCCGAACTGTTCAACGGTTTGTTTTACCAGAGCTTCAACTTGCTCTTCTTTGGTGACATCACACACAAAACCCGCTGCTTTACCGCCAGCTTGAGTGATCTCAGCAACCGCTGCGTCCAGAGCTTGTGGGTTAACATCGGACAGCATAACGGCAGCGCATGCTTCCGCGTACGCTTTCGCTGTTGAAAAGCCCATGCCTGATGCAGCACCAGTGACCAGAGCAACTTTACCGGAAAAATCATAAGAGACTGACATATTACCTCCTCGGTAATGACGTGATTATCGTTGTAATAAAAAGATGAATGATGCAAGTTTGAGCGCCTCGCCCGGACGTTGAGCTATGGCATCATTGATGTTTACCTTGGTTGCATGACGAGCCGATTCACTTGTCTATGCCAGGTGTAAAGAATTGGATACGCTGGGGTTACTAAACGAACCTATACAGCGCAACGTTGCGGATAAGTATGAGGTGGGCTTCACCGCTTCACCGCTTAACCGAAACTAATGGTGGTTATGTTATCGGTTTTGGCGCCGGGAGTGATGAGTCTAAACTCCGTAATTCTTGCCTGATTGTCTATCGATTGGATTGACAACAAAGCAGAGTCGGGACATTCAAGGCAGAAAGCATCGTTGAGAAATCGTGTTGAGGGGTTTGAGAGATAACAGATTATTTTTAAAATACTTCGTTGCGTAGTGTCTGATTTATCTAAGTTTATTATAATGACTGGTTATGAATTTCTCTCATGAATGTTAGATGAGTTTAGTTGGCTTTTTTGTAAATAATTATGGTTAATATTTGGATGTTAATTACTGTGAGTTTTTGATTTTTGGAGCAATGTGGCAATTTTAGCTTCTGTATGAATATAAGTAGATATTGTTATTTAAATTGGGTGTCCAAAAAATCACGGTTAGAAAATTAAATTTAGTTTTATAAATACTGTGATGTAATTAATGGTTAGTTAGCTAAAGACAGTCAAAATGTTTAATCAAGTCTATAAGTGTCCGATTGGCAGTTTAAATCCAGACTTTTGTAACTGTGGTTCATGTCAATTACAAAAGCAAATGAGTGCAGGGCGCGCTGCACTTGAAAAAATCCAACAAGAAAATTTTGCTAGTGGTGGTTCTATCTCAAGTATCGGAAGTCAACCTGAAATCGATGCTCCAAAAGAGTCCATGAAAGAAAAGCTAGCAAGACAGCGCAAAGAAAGAATTGAGCAGTCAGATAAGGATTGGAATAACAGTCAGCAGGCTCAAGCACAAGAGTTTATGTTGGGCTGGATGTCCAACCCTGAGACGCAATCGAAGTCCTCATTATGGTTAGAATTATTTACACCTGATACCTCAGAAGAACAGCGCAGGCTGATCAAGCAGTGCAACATTCACTTAAATGATCCGGTGAGGGAAGGTGAAATAGTGATTTTGCCTTCAGCGCAGCCAGCAACACCTCGGCACAAGCAACTACTAGCTGATCTTCAGGAAGATGCGAAAGCAGCAAGTATTGAATTCGCGAAACTGACAGATGACTTGGTTGCATTGGCTAATCGTCATTTTGAATTGCTAGATCATTATGCTAATGAAGCATGGAATCGTTTCAAATCAGATGGGTTACCTAGTGATCAGTATGCTTACGCTTCTTTAGGAGTAGGCGTGGCTGCATCTACGGTTGAACAGCATTTGAAAAATATCAATGGCGTCTTGTTAGATATTAACAACTTGTATGCAGAACAAGTTGCTTTGGCTAGCCGAAACGGGTGGTATTAACTACGGTACTTTTGTTGCTCAAAGGGCTAAACTATTTGAAAAATTGGACGGCTCTTTTGCACGGTTATCAAAACGCAGTATACAACTACCTGTTTACCAGCAGATACGACGTAACCTGAAGCTATCAACGAAATCTGTTGTTCATAATGCGGAAAGCATTCTAGAAAAAGGCTTCATTCCCAATCTTGGCAAAAGGATGGCTAATGTAGCAAACGGTGTTTCTGTTGCTAAGGGCGTGGGTTATGTCGGATTGACGTTAGGAGCCGCAAGTGGCGTTAAAAACATGTATGACGCATGTTCGAAAGATATCGATGGAAAGTGTAAAAAAACAGCGACAAGAGAAATAGTTGGATTCAGTACCGGTTTATATGCAGGTAGTGTTGCCGGCGATTTAGCTGTAGGAGGTGTTTTATTGGTATTAGGTGCCGCTAGTGCTCCTGTTATAGCTGTTGCTACTATTGGAGCTTTTGTAGTTGGGGGAGCTATTGGTGGTAGTATCGGGAGTACAGTGGGTAAAGCTTCTGCTGACTTTATGTATGAATATTTTGAAAGTATATTGGAATAACGAGCCATGTTCAGTTTCGTCGTAGTAATTTTGGGTGGATATATCTTGATTTGGTCAATTCCTGGTGCATTGATCGGAGCTGCTTTGGGGCTGGGTGATCCACAGCGTATTGTTAGAATTGACAAGTTACTAGCTAGAGATGTTAATAAACTTCATTCCAATCATCAGTGTATGATGTCATATAGTATTATTTCTCGGTTTTTGCGTTATTGCGTTGCTTACCCATTTATTCGACATAGAGCAAAAAAAAGTAGTATAAAATTTAAGATTTTCATGTGGTTTAATGCTCTTGGTTTTTGGAGTTGGATTGGCGTATTTATTTGTATGTTTCTAGATAAAGGATTAGGGATTATTAATTAAATTTATCAGAAAGCCAATAGTTACTTATGAATATATTTAAAGATGTAGATAATTTTGTTTCTGCTGGTGTTTTGGGTGGGACTTTTAGTACGCTTCAGGAAAATCTTTGTCTGATGTATTATATGAATCCGCTATGGATCTCATAGAGGAAGTCTAGTAGTGGTAGGAGAAATAATACATAATATAAAAGTAGTATTTCTTGGTATATATTCAATTTACATTCTTTTATGGGGTTTGTAGGCCCCGCCTCCTCACGAAATGACTAGTCTTAAAGCTCAAGAGAAACAAAGATTTATCTACTTAACCTGAGTGATTCCGATATAGAGAGGGGAATTGTTCTTGTGACCAGCCCTGTATCAGGATCACTGAGATGGGGCTTGCTCGCCAAATCATATGGGCAGAATTCACTGTGTAAAAAACAGCGTTTAGATGAGGAGTGCCAGGCATACCCATAAACTCCAGATTCGTGATTGGGTACCGCCGCAGCACAGTTTATAAGATTTCAGAATTGATTTATGGCTTGTTAGAACGATATGTCGCTGTATGACGGATGGATTTCTGAATGAAAGTTTGTAAGTATCGACTAATAAAATTAAAAAGGGCATGGATATGGGAATTTTTTGGGTAATTATAATTTTTGGGATTGTGTTTTTGACGATGGGGCGCCTTAAAGAAGAAGACCAAGATAAATTAAAAAAAGTAGCGAGACTCAACTCAACGGCGTCAAAAAGACATTCCCCAGTTACTAGGAACACATTCGATTCAACGAATGCCAACACATCGTCAGTTTCTACGGCAACCGCTGGTTTTTTAGCGGCTAGTACATTGGGCAATTTTGGAATCAACCCTGCCACCGGGTTACCCATGGTAAACAGTCTTTTCGATCAGGGCGGTAATGCTTGGGAAGACCAACCAGCTAGCATCGTGGGTGATTCAATGCTAGGAGTGATGGAGTCTCCATCTACTGAAATATCTATGGTCAATCCTGCCAATGGATTAGTAATGGTCGATACCGTGTTTGATATTGCAGGGAATATTTATGGCTTTGATAACACCATGGGCTCCAATTTGTTTGACGACAGCTTCGGCTCTTCTATGATTGAGGATGGTTTTGGCTCTTCTATATTTGATGACAGTTTCAGCAGCAGTTTGTTTGACGATTAAACAGCATCGACACTATATAGGCTATCAGGTAAACCCCATTGTAACCCTCCCCGAAAAACTGGTCGCTAGTAATTAGAGCTTTTCCGTTTAAGCTGAAACAAACGGAGAAACGCATGATGAATAAATCACGCTACACAGAAACACAAATCGTCAAGATCCTAAAGGAAGTGGAAGCTGGCCGAAAGGTGAATGAAGTTTGCCGTGAGTATGGCATCTCAGATGCGACCTACTACAACTGGAAATCCAAGTATGGAGGTATGGAAGCATCAGACGTTAAACGTCTAAAAGAGCTTGAGGGTGAGAACCGAAGGCTTAAGCAGATGTTTGCAGATCTTAGCCTCGAGCACCGCATCGTCAAAGATATTCTGGAAAAAGCTGTAAAGCCAGCGGTTAAGCGAGAGCTCGTAGATTACGCTCTCAAACAATTCCAGGTCAGTTTAAGAATGGCCTGCCGCGCAGTTGGCATCAGCGACTCAGTCTATCGCTATCGGCCAGCTCCTCATCGAGATGATGAGGTCATTGCCAAGCTACAACAACTCGTAGAGCGATATCCTGCGTACGGATTTGGCAGTTATTTAAAGTACTCAAGCGTTGGGGTGACGGGATGAGACAGATTAAGACAGGAAAGAGAGTTAACCAGTTGAATTTTATTGTTTTTAGATACAAAAAAGGCCACCCGAGGGTGGCCTTTTCCAAACGTTTGGTGGAGCTGGCGGGAGTTGAACCCGCGTCCGAAAATCATTCATCTTTGGTACTACATGCTTAGTCGATCTTTAATTTCGCCATCCACCTGCGAACCGACACGCTAATGAATGACTAACCTGAATTATAATTCGCCGTTCATCTCTCAGGTGGGAAAATCCGGGCTAGCGCGTTTGGGTTTGATCCCTCGTTGGTCCCCGTCTTACGTGCGGAAGCTAGGGCGAGAGAGCTCTCAGCAGGGTATTAAGCTGCTAGTGCGTAGTTTTCGTCGTTTGCGACTATTTTTTTGCGGTTTGTTAACGAGGCCTACCGCACCTCGGCATGCACCTCAGACTGCAAAATTCCCGTCGAATCCTGAATCAGCCCCAAGGTTGTAACTCGCATACTACCAGAAAAGTATTGTGTGTCCAGTGGTATACGATTAACTGGTTACTATTAGCGCAGGTTGTTGCTCTTCATAACGCGCGCTTTTTGGCGTTCCCAGTCTTTGTCTTTCAGGTCATCACGTTTGTCGTGCAGTTTCTTACCTTTCGATACACCGATTTTGAGTTTGACCCAAGAGCGGGACCAGTACAGAGACAGCGCGGTTAACGTCATCCCTTCACGGTTTATACGACCGAACAGGTTGTCGAGTTCACGACGTGATAACAGTAGCTTACGCACGCGGGTCGGGTTAGCGACCACGTGGGTGGATGCTTGCTGCAGCGGTGTGATGGTCATACCGGAGATAAACGCTTCTCCGTCACGCATGTACACATAGCTTTCAGCGATATTGGCTTTACCCTGGCGAAGTGATTTGACTTCCCAGCCTTGCAGCTCCAGGCCAGCTTCGATTTCATCTTCAATGAAATACTCGTGGCGGGCTTTTTTGTTCAGCGCGATAGTGTTGCTACCCGCTTTTGTCTTTGAATTTTTCTTTACCATAGTGGGCGCATTATACGGATTGGTGGAAAGTTAGGGAATGGTTTTCTTTGCGTAGCATAAGGTTAACCGCTGCAGAGCTCAAGAGGTAGCATGCAGTAACTTGAGCTGACCAAGGGATAAAAGTACAATCAGGGCAGGTGCGATATTCCGAACTGAACTCAACTGAGCGGAATATAGGTATAAATAGTTATGTAGGCACGAATTTTTGGTGCAGTTCACGCGAAGGTGAGGAGAAAAGATGAAGCAAGTCAGTCGTTCTGCGTTGGTCTCGTTCAGTGCGGATCAGATGTTTCATTTAGTCAATGATGTGGCGCGTTATCCGGAGTTTCTGCCAGGATGCTCGGGCAGCCGCGTGCTGGAGACAACCTCAGATAAGATGGTGGCGTCGGTCGATGTGTCGAAGGCCGGCATCAGCAAAACCTTTACCACTTCGAATGAGCTGAGTCATGGTCAGTCGATTATCATGAACCTGGTGGATGGCCCGTTCCGTACTCTGCGTGGCGGCTGGTTCTTTACTCCGCTGGATGAGTCGGCCTGTAAGGTTGAACTCAAGCTGGAGTTTGAGTTCTCAAGCAAGATGATTGAGATGGCGTTCGGTAAGGTGTTCAACGAGCTGACCAGCAACATGGTAAACGCGTTTACCGCGCGTGCCAAACAGGTTTATGTGTAACGCCGGGTGATGCAACATACTGGTTTTATGAAGAAACCAGGTTTATATAAAACACTGGGTTTATGTAAAATACCGCATTTCGGTAGAACAACGTTTTAAGCGAAGAGAGTTAACGCGCAATGAGTATTGAATCAGACATGATCCACGTGGAAGTGGTGTATGCTCTGCCGCACGAGCAGCGCGTTCTGACTCTGGTGGTCAACAAGGATATGACGGTTGAAGAGATCATTCAGACCTCGGGTGTTTTGAAAATGTACCCGGATATTGATCTGAGCAAAAACAAGGTGGGTGTGTTCAGCCGCAATGTGAAGCTTAATGCGACCGTACGTGATCGTGACCGGATTGAGATTTATCGCCCGCTGCTGGCCGATCCGAAAGAAATCCGTCGCAAGCGCGCTGAGCAGGCCAAAGCAACCGGTAAAGCCGACCCGGTGACAGGCGGTAAGCCGAGTGCCCAGCGCAAAGCTGAAGAAGCTTGAACAGCAGAGACTTGCTAAGTTTCTGGCTTGGCTGATGCCGAAGTCAAATTACGCATTAATTAAAAAGAGCTCGCCTAGGCGAGCTCTTTTACTATCTGTATCTTTTAATGACTGTCTGTGAGCAAATTATCGCTGCTCAGTGAAAACCGGTTTAGTTCAGGCTTTCAAAGAAGTCATCACTGGTTTTAAAGTCACCGGCGATATCAACCAGGTTGCCATCGTTGTTGAAATTAACGACCAGGTTTTTTTGCTCGGTGTCACCGTGTCCAGGGGTGTGATGGTAAATGTAATACCAGGTATCCGGATAGCCGTTTTCTACCAGCATTGGCGATCCTAATACGTAGCGCACCTGATCTTTCGACATACCAAATTTCAGCTGATCAACCGACTGTTGTTCAACGTAGTTACCCTGGTTGATGTCGATACGATAAACCAGACGTTCCATCACAGAACAGCCAGACAACATGGTCACGGCAAGGGGAAGGGCGACAAGCCACTTGGTTAACTGCATATTCAAATTCTACTGCTGATCAAACTCAAAACTGGGGTGATAATAAACAAGCTCAGGGCAGAAGTAAAAACTTCACACTCTCCCTGAGCTTTTTATGACTGCGAATTTTGAATTAGGTTGCAAAGCGCGAACAAAAATTAGCAAATTTTGTCGATTAAGCCGCGATAAGCAGCTCTTTGGCATTGGCCAGGGTCGATTCTGTGATCTGGCTACCACCGAGCAGACGGGCTAGCTCAGCCACGCGCTGTTCGTTGTCCAGTTTGACCATCTGGGTTTCAGTCGTACCGCCTTTGGTGTGCTTGGCGACAAACAGCTGGTTATGGCCACAGCCTGCCACCTGAGGTAAGTGGGTGACACACATGACTTGGGTGGACTCGCCCAGGGTGCGCAGCATTTTACCCACCACGGCGGCCGTCGGGCCTGAGATACCCACGTCGACTTCATCGAAAATCAGGCTCGGCGTATCGACTTTCTGCGCCGTGATGACCTGAATTGCCAGAGAAATCCGTGACAGCTCACCACCGGAAGCAACTTTGGCGATCGGTTGCAGCGGCTGGCCCGGGTTGGTTGAGACCAGGAAGGTCACGGAATCAAAACCCAGGGGAGACGGGTGGCCGCCCTGATTACACACATCGATTTTGAATTCGGCTTTTTCCATGCTCAGTTCATGCATGCTCTGACTGATGAGCTTATCCAGCTCTTTGGCATAGCGGCTGCGTGATTTGTGCAGTTTCTCAGCCACGTTAACCAATAACTGGTATTTGTTGCCGACTTCTTCTTCCAGCTCAGACATTTTTTCTTCCGAGCAGTCGAGCTGTTCGATTTGCTGCAGCAGATCCTGATGATGCTGGTAGAGCTCTTCCGGCAGCACATGGTGTTTGCGTGACAGTGACATAATGCGTGAGTAGCGCTCTTCGACATACGCCATCCGCTCCGGATCCACATCGATATTATCCAGATAAGCACGCAGTTCACTGTTGGCTTCTTCGAGCTGAATCATGGCTTCACTGATCATATTCGGCAGAGTGGCCAGTTTGGTGTCCATTTCCGCCAGTTCGATCAGGGTATGGCTGACACTTTGCAGCATACCGAGTGCGTTAACGTCTTCACCTTCGTACAGCAGTTCAATCGCTTGCTGGCAGTTGATCGCCAGTTCGCCACTGTTAGCCAGACGTTTGTGCTCCTGCTCCAGTTCGGCGTATTCGTCTTCGCCGATCGCCAGTTCGTTCAGCTCTTTGATTTGGTATTCGAGCAGTTGCAGCTGAGCCAGGTTTCTGCTGGCTGTTCTCTTTGAGTTGCTTCAACTGATTATTAGCCTGACGCCAGTTTTGGTAGGCAAGGCGGGTCTTTTTCATCAGTTCGCCGTGGCCGGCGTATTGATCCAGCATCGCCAGCTGTTGTTCCGGCTTCATCAGTTGCTGGTGGGCATGCTGACCATGGATGTTGATCAGCAGCTGACCGAGAGATTTTAGCTGGGATAGCGGGACCGGACTGCCGTTGATAAAGGCGCGTGAACGGCCGTCTTTGCTGATGGTGCGGCGCAGAATGCAGTCTTTGCCGTCCAGCAGTTCGTTATCTTCCAGCCAGCGGGTGGCGTGAATATTGTTATCGAGGACAAAAGCGGCGCTGACTTCGGTTTTTTCTTCACCTTGTCGCACCATGCTGGCTTCCGCGCGGCCGCCTAAACAGAGGCTAAGCGCATCAATGGCAATCGATTTACCGGCACCGGTTTCACCGGTGATGGTGGTCATTCCCTTTGACAGCTCGAGTTGCAGAGCTTTAACAATCGCAAAATTATTTACACTTAGATGAGCCAGCATTTTGTGCACCTGTATAATTGAACAATACTGTATAAGAAAACAGTATATACTGTTTCTTTATACAGTAAAGTTGTCCAGGTGAAATCTTTTGCGTAACCAGCGAAAAAGTGTGATCCAGATCGAGGAGTGCCTGATTTAGAACAACTTACTCGACCAGCCGAGCTTATTTCGCAATACATGGTAGTAGCTGTAGTCTTGCGGATGAATCAGTTTCAGCACATTAGGGCTTTGATAAATATGGATTTCATCTCCGGGTGATACCGGCAGGGATACCTGGCCGTCACAGCTGATTTCCTGAGTGCCACGATTGTCCGGCGAGACAATCAGTTTGATGCGGCGTTTGCCATCGACTACCAGCGGGCGGCACGACAGGGTGTGCGGGAACATAGGCACCAGGGTGATGGCATTCAGGCTCGGCGACAGAATCGGACCGCCGCCGGAAAGCGAATAGGCGGTGGAACCGGTCGGCGTTGAAATGATCAGGCCATCAGAGCGCTGGGAGAAGGCGAAGTTGTTGTCGATATAGACTTCAAACTCAATCATGTGAGCAATTTTGCCCGGGTGCAGCACGGCTTCGTTCAGTGCCGCGTTCTGGCTTTTGACCTGGCCGTGGCGGTGAATTTCCGCTTCCAACAGAAAGCGCTCTTCTTCCAGATAATTACCGGCCAGCACATCGAGCAAGCGATCCTGAAAATCTTCCGGATTCAGATCCGTCAGAAAGCCGAGGTTACCGCGGTTGACGCCTATAACCGAAATATCGAAGCGGGAAAGGACGCGTGCAGCACCGAGCATGTTGCCGTCACCACCGACAACGATGCCGAGGTCAGCATGCTTGCCCAGTTCAATCAGACTGGCAAAGTGGTCACTGGGGATATCGGTCAGGATGTCACGTAACCGATCATCGATAAACACAGACTTACCTAAAGAAGTTAACCAATGGTAGAGATCTTTATGTGTCTGAATTGCTTGTTGATCCCGGGGTTTACCAATGATGGCGATCACTTCAAACGGGTTTTTCATAAGTTTTCCAACCGAATTAGGCTTGAATCAGAATTCTTCATCCCCATAATAAAGGCAAGTTACGCTTTTATGCGAATTTTTGTGTCAGGAAACGAGGGCTTATTGCGGTTTTCCGGTCAAATATTAGACCAGGTCGCCATTATCAGCGACTTACTGAGGAAAACAGTAATAATCTCATAAGCATTTCAACTCCTTAGCACATAAGTGATAAGAGTTCTGGAGATATCATGAGCAACGAAGAAAACAAGATGAAAGACGAAGAGCTGCAGCAAGACGCGGTACAAACTGAAGCGGAAGCCGTAGGCACTGATGCTGATATCGATTGGAATCAAGGCGCTGACTCTGCAGACGAACTTGATGAGAAAGAAGCGAAGATCGCTCAGCTGGAAGCCGCTTTACTGACCAGTGAAGAGCGTGTTAAAGAGCAGCAGGATGCCGTGCTGCGTGCCCGTGCTGAAGTTGAGAACATGCGTCGCCGCAGCGAGCAGGAAATCGACAAAGCGCGTAAATTCGCTCTGAGTCGTTTTGTTGAAGAGCTGCTGCCGGTTATTGATAACCTGGAGCGTGCGATTCAGTCGGCTGATGGTGAAGTAGAAGCGATTAAACCGATTCTGGAAGGCGTTGAGCTGACTCATAAAACGTTCGTCGATGCGATTGCTAAATTTGGTCTGAAAGAGATCAACCCGGAAGGTGAAGCGTTCAATCCGGAGCTGCACCAGGCGATGTCGATTCAGGAAAGCCCTGACCATGCATCAAACACAGTGATGTTTGTGATGCAAAAAGGTTACGAGCTGAATGGTCGTGTTGTGCGTCCGGCGATGGTAATGGTTGCTAAATAAGCATCATCTGCCATAACGGCTAAAACGATTAACGAAAAAGAGAGACGATTGTCTCTCTTTTTTTATGCCTGAAAGTGCACTAACTCACTGTTGCTTATGGGGTTCTATCATTGAATACTAATTAATAATAGAAATAACACTAAAAACAACGCATTAGAGTTTAATATGGCCTTTATGGATAAAAAGTGGTCATTATTCTAATTTGCTCTATGTAACATTTTTGTAAATAAATACTTTGGATTGTGGGGTTGCTGTGTATGATGCGCGCACGTTTTGCACAATATGTGACATAAACGGCTGTATAACTAGAAATGCTCAACACAACAATCTGGAGTGGAACGATGAATAAATCGCTCTCAACAAAAATATTTTTAGGTTTGTTTGCTGGTCTGGTGCTTGGCACTGGTATTCAGTACCTTTTTTCGGGCGTTGCCCTGTTTGATGTATACCTGCTTGGCGCAGCAGAAGGCGCAGGCGGGATGTTTGTTTCTCTGATCAAATTGCTGGTGGTGCCCCTGGTTTACGTATCGATCGTATGCGGTATTGTTGACCTGAAAGACATCTCGGCTTTTGGACGCCTGGGAACCAAAACCTTCGCGCTCTACCTGATTAACACCATTATTGCGATTGCGGCGGCACTGACCGTTGGCATGATTTTCCAGCCGGGCGCGGATGCGAATCTGGCCGGGACGGTTTCGCAGGCTGTTAAGCTGACCACAACAGAAACGCCGGACATTTTCTCGCTGGTGGTAAACATTGTACCGAGTAACCCGGTACAGGCGTTTGCTAACGGTGACATGCTGCAAATTATTTTTATGGCGATTCTGACCGGTCTGGCAATTCAGGCGCTGGACTCTCGTGGTGGCCCTGCGATCCGCACCTTTAAAATGGCCAATGAAATCATGATGAAGCTGGTTGGCCTGGTGATGAGCCTGGCGCCATACGGTGTATTTGCCCTGATGACTCAACTGGGTGCGACGCTGGATGCGCATACCTTGTTCTCTGTCGCCGGCTATGTAGCCCTGGTGGTGGTGATGCTGGTGTTCTGGATTTTCGTTTTCTATCCGGTGGTCGTCGGCATGACAACCAGCGTTTCACCGAAGCAATTTTTGCGCGCGACCCGTGAGCAGGTGCTGTTTCTCGCTTTCGACCGCCAGCTCCAATGCGACCATCCCGGTTACGATGCGTACCCTGACTGAAAAGCTGCAAGTGTCAAAATCGGTCGCCGGTTTCGGTGTGCCGCTTGGCGCGACCATGAATATGTCCGGTGTGTCTATCTATATTGCGCTTGCGACCATTTTTGTTGCCAACGCGTTTGGCCAGCCAATTAACTCGGCCGATATCTTTACTCTGGGCCTGACGATTCTGCTGCTGTCGATTGGCGCAGGCGGTGTTCCGGGCGGCGGTGTAGTGATGGTTGGCGTATTGCTGCACCAGCTGGGCCTGCCACCAGAAGGTCTGGCAATTATCGCTGCGGTTGACCGGATTAACGATATGTTCTGTACTTCATCTAACGTGGTGGGTGATACGGCGGTTAATACCATCGTTGCCAAAAGTGAAGGTGCGCTGGCTGAAGAAGAAGCGGGCGGTGAACTGGCAACAGAGTCACGTTAAAAAAGCGTGCTACAGAGCGATATAATCTGCTTATATTTCAGAGCGAAGCCAAGCGGCTTCGCTTTTTTATTGCTCAGGAGAGGCGATTTGCCACGCCAGAGTGAGAAAAATTAAAACTTTTTTTAATCTGGCCCTTGAAAAGGCTCTTGGCGCCCTTATCTATGGGGCATACGAGAAACAAACATCAACGTTTTTGTTGGTGAGCAGGGTTGAAACCCGATTCTCCACCCCCACATAAGGGGTATAGCAAAACGAACATAGAATTTATTCGGAGATAGCCTGATGGGTAAAATCATTGGTATTGACTTAGGTACTACTAACTCATGTGTTGCTGTGCTTGATGGCGACAAACCTCGCGTAATTGAAAATGCTGAGGGTGAGCGTACAACACCTTCTATTATTGCGTACACAGATGGTGAAACGCTAGTTGGTCAACCAGCGAAACGTCAAGCTGTAACCAACCCAGAAAACACGCTGTTCGCAATCAAACGTCTGATTGGTCGTCGTTATGAAGACGAAGAAGTGCAACGTGACATCTCTATCATGCCTTACAAAATCGTTAAGGCAGACAACGGTGACGCTTGGGTAGAAGCGAAAGGCCAGAAAATGGCGGCGCCACAGGTTTCAGCTGAAGTTCTGAAGAAAATGAAGAAGACTGCTGAAGATTACCTGGGCGAGAAGGTAACCGGCGCGGTTATCACAGTTCCAGCTTACTTCAACGATGCGCAGCGTCAGGCAACCAAAGATGCCGGTCGTATCGCAGGTCTTGAAGTAAAACGTATCATTAACGAACCGACTGCAGCAGCTCTGGCTTACGGTCTGGACAAACAAGGCGGCGACCGCACTATCGCGGTATACGACCTGGGTGGTGGTACATTCGATATTTCAATCATCGAGATCGATGAAGTTGAAGGCGAGAAAACCTTCGAAGTTCTGGCAACCAATGGTGACACTCACCTGGGTGGTGAAGACTTCGACAACCGCATGATCAACTACCTGGTTGAAGAGTTCAACAAAGAACAAGGCATCAACCTGAAAAACGATCCGCTAGCGATGCAGCGTCTGAAAGAAGCAGCAGAGAAAGCGAAGATCGAACTGTCTTCTGCACAGCAAACAGACGTGAACCTGCCGTACATCACTGCAGACGCGACTGGTCCTAAGCACATGAACGTTAAAGTGACTCGTGCGAAACTGGAATCTCTGGTTGAAGACCTGGTACAACGTTCTCTGGAACCACTGAAAGTGGCACTGGCAGATGCTGACCTGTCTGTTAAAGACATCACTGACGTTATCCTGGTGGGTGGTCAGACTCGTATGCCTATGGTTCAGAAGAAAGTTGCTGACTTCTTCGGTAAAGAAGCTCGTCGTGACGTGAACCCTGATGAAGCGGTAGCGGTTGGTGCTGCAGTTCAAGGTGGCGTACTGGCGGGTGACGTTAAAGACGTACTGCTGCTGGACGTTACTCCACTGTCTCTGGGTATCGAGACTATGGGCGGCGTAATGACTAAGCTGATTGAGAAAAACACCACGATTCCTACTAAAGCGAACCAGGTGTTCTCAACTGCAGAAGACAACCAGAAACGCAGTAACTATCCACGTACTGCAAGGTGAGCGTAAACAGGCGACTTACAACAAGTCTCTGGGTCAGTTCAACCTGGAAGGCATCCAAGCTGCACCACGTGGTATGCCACAGATCGAAGTAACCTTCGACCTGGACGCGGACGGTATCCTGCACGTATCAGCGAAAGATAAGCAAACTGGTAAAGAGCAGAACATCACTATCCAGGCATCTGGTGGTCTGAGCGATGAAGACATCGAGAAAATGGTTCAGGAAGCAGAAGCTAACAAAGAAGCGGACAAAAAGTTCGAAGAGCTGGCAACTGCACGTAACCAGGCTGACCAACTGATCCACGGTACTCGTAAGCAAATCGAAGAAGCGGGTGACGCTCTTCCTGCTGACGAGAAAGAGAAAATCGAAACTGCATTGAACGAGCTGGAAACAGCGAAGCGCGGTGAAGATAAAGCGGAAATCGACGCGAAAGTTCAAGCGCTGATGACGGCTTCTCAGAAACTGATGGAAATCGCTCAGCAGAAAGCTCAGGCACAGCAAGGCGCTGATGCTGGTCAGCAGTCAGCATCGCAAGATGACGACGTGGTTGACGCCGAGTTTGAAGAAGTGAAAGACGACAAGAAATAATTCTTTGTCTGAAGCGGCTTGAATTTGTACAATTCAGGCCCTTCATCTTCGACTCTTCCCACACGGGAAACACGAAGTTTGATGCGGGCGTTGGGGGAAACTCTTACGCCCGTAAATTTGTCGACTTAGTTAAGGAACCTAGGATCCTAGGACCTAGGGCCTAGATTCTTTAACTATGTCGATACAACCACCAAGCGGCGTAACCCCGCCGTTTGCAGTAACAGATTGGTGACCTAGAACATGTCAAAACGTGATTTTTACGAAGTATTAGGCGTTAGCCGTGATGCCTCTGAGCGCGATATTAAGAAGGCGTACAAACGCCTGGCGATGAAATACCACCCGGACCGTAACCAGGGTGATGCCAGCTCTGCGGATAAGTTTAAAGAAGTAAAAGAAGCGTATGAGATTCTGACTGATCCTCAGAAAAAAGCAGCCTATGACCAGTATGGCCACGCAGCCTTTGAACAGGGCGGTGGCGGCTTTGGCGGCGGCGGTTTCGGCGGCGGCGGTGCTGATTTTGGCGACATTTTCGGTGACGTCTTCGGTGATATTTTCGGCGGTGGTCGTCGTGGCGGCGGTTCTCCGCGTCCACAGCGTGGCGCAGATCTGCGTTACAACATGGAACTGACTCTGGAAGAGGCGGTACGTGGCTGTTCGAAAGAGATCCAGGTTCCGACTCTGGTGCACTGTGATACCTGTGACGGTTCTGGTGCGAAGAAAGGCACCTCGGCTCAGACCTGTGGCACCTGTCATGGCCACGGTCAGGTACAGATGCGTCAGGGTTTCTTTGCAGTGCAGCAAACCTGTCCGACCTGTCACGGTAAAGGCAAAATCATCAAAGATCCTTGTGATTCTTGTCATGGCCAGGGCCGTAAGCAGCAGACTAAGACGCTGAATGTGAAGATCCCGGCAGGTGTTGATACCGGTGACCGTATCCGTCTGGCTGGTGAAGGCGAAGCGGGCGAAATGGGGGCTCCGGCGGGCGATCTGTACGTACAGGTGCACGTTAAAGAGCACAATATTTTCGAACGTGAAGGCAATAACCTGTACTGTGAAGTACCGGTCAGCTTTGCGATGGCTGCCCTGGGTGGTGAAGTCGAAGTGCCGACGCTGGATGGCCGTGTTAACCTGAAAGTGCCGGAAGAGACTCAGACCGGTCGTATGTTCCGCATGCGTGGTAAAGGCGTGAAGAGTGTACGCGGTGGTGCTGTCGGTGACCTGATTGTGAAACTGGTGGTGGAAACTCCGGTGAAACTGAGCGCGCGTCAGAAAGAGCTGCTGCGTGAACTGGAAGAATCTTGCGGTGGCGAAGCGGCTAATAAGCACAAGCCAAAATCGGAAGGTTTCTTCAACGGTGTGAAGAAGTTCTTCGACGATCTGACCAGCTAAGCTGAACACATATTCGTTAAGTTAACCCGGTAACCAGTTCCTAAACTGGTAACTAGTTAATCCGATGGTTATTAACTTAATCCTATGGTTATTAACTTACAACGATAATTAACGAAGGCCTGCATTGCAGGCCTTTTTTGTGCCTGCTGATCAGCGCCAGCAGGCAACGGGTTCACGTTCCCCCTGGCTGCTGAGCGTCAGCCTGGCATAACTTTGTCCGCTGCACCTGTCGCTGTTCTGGTCACTTTGCGCTTGCGGCGTGGCATAAATCAGATAACCACCGTCAGACAGATCCAGTCCGATGCGGTAATGCGTCGGGTCCGATTCACACAGCAGGCAGTGGCCGGCGTCAAATATCTCCTGGCTGTGATAGCCATTGCGGTAACTGGTTTCAAGCTGCAACTGAATCCGGGTCATGTCACTCAGAGCCAGGCGGCGGTGCGTGCGCTGTATGTGGTCATCATAGAGCGGATAGGTCAGGGCTGAGAGTATCAGCAGCAGCGTCATCGCCAGCATCAATTCGATCAGCGTCATACCCTGAATGTTGTTTTGTCCTCTGTTGCAGTTATTTATTCGAATCATTTCCATCGCTTTTCCTGTCTGTATTCAGCCCGTTGTGAAAGTTGTTAGCCTGATAGTAAGACGGGTTATGGGTTCTCTCTCTGATTGCATGAGGTTCTTGGAAATGGTTCGCGGATTTAGTTTGCTTGAGCTGCTGATAACGGTAGTCATACTGAGCATTTTGCTGGCAGTTGCGATACCTGATTTCAGCCAGGTGACCGGCCGGGAAACGATGCGTTCTCTGGCGGCGCAGTTGCAGGGTTTCATCCATAACGCCAAATCTCAGGCCGTGCTGCGTAACCGCGATTTATGGGGGCATATTGTCTGGGATGCAGACAACGACAGTCACTGGCGTCTGATTCTGAGTGACAGCAGCGAACCCGGTAGCGGAGAACGATTAATGACGCTCGATGGCGGCGAGTTTAGCGCGGTCAGCTTGAGTGCCACCTTTGCGCGCGACCGGATTCAGTTTGATGGCGTACGTGGCAAAGTCAGCAACGGCAGTTTCTATTTCCAGCCCGATGGCAAAGGTTCTGCGGCGCTGCGTCTCACCACGTCATTTGGCGCCAGCCGGGTGATGGTCTGTTCACCGGAGGAGGAGAGCTATGGCTATCCAAAATGTGATTAGCCCGTTTCATCGCGGCCTGCGATTTCAGCATGGCCCGAAATGTCAGTACGGCCCGAAATCTCAGCGCGGGCTAACGCTGATTGAAATGATGGTGGCCTCTTTACTCGGGCTGATGGCGCTGTCTGTGACCAGCCAGGTAATGATTAGAGGTCAGGCTTATGTGGCAGAGCGCAGCCAGCAACTGCTGCTGGTGCAGAATATGAACAGTGTAATGCAGGTGCTGAAAGAGGATCTCTACCAGGCCGGATTTGATCCCGGCGGGTCAGTGACTCTGTCGGGTGGCGATGATGTTATCCAGTCGGGGCCTGATGCCGCATCACTGGGTTATGTTTACCGCGTTGCCGAGCGTGGTGAGCAGGCGTATCGCAATGTAGTGTATCGCTTTGACCGTGAAGAAGGCGTACTGCGTATCTGCGAGAAAGCTCAGCCTGCACCGCTCACTTTTCTTCAGGCGTCGGACTCGGGCTGGGGCGGGAACTGTTATTCGCTGTTTGAACCACGCCAGATCCGGGTCTCAGAGTTTCGGGTAACGACGCGGCGAGTGGCGGGCGTGCAGGCGACTGCTCTGCTCACCGAGGTCAGGCTCAGTGCGCTGCTGACCAGGCTGCCGCAGTTCAGTCACAGCCTTTCCTTTCAGCTTTTAACCCGTAACGGACAATGACAACCAACGCCAAGGGCATGATCACCCTGCTGGTGGTGTCACTGCTGCTGATGCTGGCTTTGGTGATGACGCTTGGGCTGCATCAGGCTCTGCTCTATCAAATCAAACGGGCTCACAATGAGCTGATTTCACGTCAGCAGTTCTGGATAGCGGAAGGCGGCCTGGAGTGTGTGCTAAGTGTTGCTCATCAATCGGGGCAAGTGCCGGACAGTGCCAGTATGGCGTTGTGTAATCAGCACGGTTCAGTGCAGTTTGATTACCAGGTGGTACAGCCGAACGAACACGGCCAGCCCGGATTAGTGACGGTAGGCGCTAGTTATGGCTACCGGCGGATACAACGGACTCTGGCCTATGTCGTCGGGGCCGACACCGTTAGCGGTGAAGACACAGAAAGCGAGGCGGAGCAACAACAGAGTATCAGTTGGCAGCCGGGATCGTGGAGCGCACGGTGAGATGGGAATTACGATGGTAATGACTGCTTTCAGAGGAACTGCTTTGAGAGGGGAAAATAGGCAATGGAAACTAGCCGCGTCAGCCGGCATGTGGCGGTAAGCCGGGCGCACGGATTCAGCCTGATTGAAGTGATGATCGCCTTTATTCTGGTCAGTGTCGGAGTGCTGGGTCTGATGAGTTGGCAGCTGTTTATTGAGCAGCGCAGCGACTATGCACAGCGCAGCGGGCAGGCGCTTGATCTGGCGGAGCAAAAGCTGACCTGGTTTCATACCCGGGGCGCACAATCCTCGTTATCTGAACTGGCGGTCGCGGATTTTGAACGTGATGTGGTCAGCGGTGAAGAGGTTGTCGGGCCGGATTATCGTATGCTCTGGAGTGTGACTGCACTCAGCCCGGTGCTGAAATCGATTCGGATCGAAGTGATCTGGCAGGATCGACTGGGTGGCGAACGCAGCATAGAACTAAGCACCCTGCTGTCACGCTATACGCACGATCAGACTGATAATGAATGATAAGTGATAAGCGGAAAAACCATGGTTTAGGGCGAGGCATGTTGTTGTGAATAACAAAAAGCCCGCAGCTGCGGGCTTAGTTGCTATCCGGGGTAACGCAGGGCGATAGTGAAATACAGATTCGCCTTTTGGCTTACGCTTTCAGGAAACCGGGCGTGGAACGCCAGATGTTCTGAAATAAAGCTCTGGATAAAGAAGTAGCTGTGGTCGTAACCCGGATGCAGACGAATCTGCACATCAAGCTGCTTGGCTTCCGCCGCGGCTTGCAGGGTTTCCGGTTTCAGCTGCTCGCTGAGGAAGCTGTCTGCTTCACCCTGATCGACCAGAATCGGCGTTTTGACCGGCAGCGCTTTCATCAGCTCGACTGCGTCGTACTGTTCCCAGGTCGACTTATCTTCACCCAGGTAGTGACGGAACGCTTTCTGGCCCCATGGCACTGTCATCGGATGACAAATCGGGCTGAAGGCTGAAATAGAAGTGTACTGATCCTGGTTTTTCATACCTATGGTCAGTGCACCGTGGCCGCCCATGCTGTGGCCGGAAATCGCTTTCTGTTTGTTGACCGGGAAGTGGGCTTCAATCAGCTGTGGCAGCTCATCAACGATATAGCTGTACATCTGGTAGTGCTGCTTCCATGGCTCTTGTGTGGCGTTAAGGTAGAAACCTGCGCCGAGGCCGAAATCGTAGGCACCTTCGGCATCATCCGGCACACCTTCGCCGCGCGGACTGGTGTCCGGGGCAACGATCGCGATACCCAGCTCAGCGGCTTTCTGGAAAGCAGCGGCTTTTTGCATGAAGTTTTCGTCGGTACAGGTCAGGCCTGACAGCCAGTACAGGACCGGAACCGGATTGGTCGAAGACGCTTCCGGTGGAAGGTAGATAGCGAAACGCATGTCGCAGCTCAGCACGTCTGAGCGGTGTTGATATTGTTTGTGCCAGCCTTCAAACACCTTAGCCTGACTGAGATTGGTGAGACTCATTCTTGCTCCTTGGACAGAGTATTCCGATAGCACAAGGTTGCAGCGCTGTTGGCAGTGCTGCAACCTGATTAATGTGCGGGATAATCCTAAGTCGGGATTATTTGCAATCGACGTGAGTGATTACGCGATTATTTGTCGTAGTGAATCACTGAGCGGATGCTTTCACCTGAGTGCATCAGGTCAAACGCTTCGTTGATCTTGTCCAGTGACATGGTGTGAGTGATGAACTCTTGCAGGCCGAATTCACCCGCCAGGTACTGGTCTACGATACCAGGTAGTTGTGAACGGCCTTTTACGCCACCGAATGCGCTACCACGCCATACACGACCGGTTACCAGCTGGAACGGACGAGTTGAGATTTCCTGACCTGCACCGGCAACACCGATGATGACAGACTCACCCCAGCCTTTGTGACAGCATTCCAGCGCCTGACGCATTACGTTCACGTTACCGATACACTCGAATGAGAAGTCTACACCGCCGTCAGTCATCTCAACGATCACTTCCTGGATAGGCTTGTCGAAGTTTTTCGGGTTGATGCAGTCAGTCGCGCCCAGTTGTTTTGCCAGGTCGAATTTACGCTCGTTGATATCGATACCGATGATGCGGCTCGCACCAGCCATACGTGCACCGATGATCGCAGACAGACCGATACCGCCCAGGCCGAAGATAGCAACCGTGTCGCCTTCTTTCACTTTCGCGGTGTTCATTACTGCGCCCATACCTGTGGTCACACCACAGCCCAGCAGACACACTTCTTCCAGTGGCGCTTCTTTGTTCACTTTCGCCAGTGAAATTTCTGGCAGTACAGTGTACTCAGAGAAGGTTGAACAGCCCATGTAGTGGTAGATTGGCTGACCGTCTTTGTAGAAACGGGTGGTGCCGTCTGGCATCAGACCTTTACCCTGAGTTTCACGCACTGCGCTACACAGGTTGGTTTTGCCAGATTTACAGAATTTACACTCGCCACACTCTGCAGTGTAAAGCGGGATAACGTGATCGCCGACTTCAACGCTGGTTACGCCTTCGCCGACCATTTCCACAATACCGCCACCTTCGTGACCCAGGATTGACGGGAAACACGCCTTCCGGATCGTCGCCAGACAGGGTGAACGCGTCAGTGTGACATACACCGGTCGCCACGATACGCACTAGTACTTCGCCTTTACGCGGCAGCATTACGTCCACTTCTTCAATTTTCAGTGGCTCTTTTGGTCCCCAGGCTACCGCAGCACGAGATTTGATAAATTTGTCTTGTGACATGGAGTGATTCCTTTTCATAACATTAAAGGTGAAAGACGGAGTGCGTGACACCATCAAACTGATTCAATTGTCTGCGTCCGGGTCAGAGCGCTATCGCTCGGGAAAACGACGCCGGAGTGCGAACTAAGATAATCAGTATAGATCCTTCTCAGCTTGTTATAATCGGTGTAAAGTGAGAATGACTTTTACGAATTTGTAATAATCAAACGGTAAGTAATTGTAATTACGATAAGCTTATCGTGGTAATCAGGCTAAGTGAGGGGCTATGGCAAGCTGGGAAGGGGTCAATGAATTTGTCGCGGTGGCGGAAACCGGCAGTTTTACTCAGGCCGCGCTGCGTATGACGACCTCGGTTGCTAACGTCAGCCGCCGGGTGGCGGTGCTGGAAGAGCGTCTGGGGGTAAAACTGCTGCTGCGCACGACGCGTAAAGTCTCGCTGACCGAAGCCGGGCAGGTTTATTACCTGCAGTGCCGCGCATTGCTTGAGGGGCTGGAGCAGGCTGAGCTCGCCGTGACCCAGATGCAGCAGACGCCGAAAGGGAAGGTGAAAGTGACTGCGCCGGTGACTTATGGTGAGCAAAAAATCGCGCCGCTGCTGCATGACTTTTTGCAGCTCTATCCGCAGCTGGAGTTGGATCTGGTGCTCAGTAACCAGAAGCTGGATCTGATTGAACAGGGCGTTGATGTCGCGGTGCGGCTCGGCCAGCTCGATGATTCAAGTTTTATTGCCCGCCGTCTGAGCAACCGCCATCTGTACGTGTGTGCCACACCTGAGTATCTGGCTCAGTACGGTACGCCGCACACGCTGTCGGAGCTCAATCAGCACTATTGTCTGATCGGTACGTATGATCACTGGCGCTTTAAAGAAAACCATCAGTCGCGCTCGATCCGGGTTAAAGGACGCATCAGTTGCAGCAGCGGGGTGGTGCTGCTCGATGCAGTGCTGAAAAGTATGGGGCTGGCGCAGTTGCCGGATTATTACGTCTCCGAGCATCTGGAATCGGGGCGCCTGGTTGAAGTGTTGCCCAGTTATCGTGATGATCGCGAAGGGGTGTGGGCGCTCTATCCGCAAAACCGCCATTTGTCCCCTAAAGTGCGTTTGCTGGTGGATTACCTTGCCCAGCACCTGCCGGCGTAAGGGCGCTGAGTGACTCGTTTTGCTGGCTGATGAGCTGGCGAGCGAATTTAATTTGAATATCCGCCCTGTGAGCTTGCTATAATCGCGCTTCACCGAACAATGAGGCCCTCATGACAGACAGTACACACTCTTTTACTCCCCAGGATGAACTCTTTATGCGCCGCGCGATGGAGCTGGCTGCTGAGGCAGAAGCACAAGGTGAAGTGCCGGTCGGCGCGGTATTGGTTAAAGATGGCGCGGTGATTGCCGAAGGCTGGAACCGTTCGATTACGGCTTGCGATGCCACCGCGCATGCGGAAATTCAGGTGCTGCGCAAAGCGGGAGAAGTGCTAAGTAACTATCGTCTGCTCGATACCACCTTATACGTCACGCTCGAACCATGCCCGATGTGTGCCGGAGCCTTGCTGCACAGCCGGGTGAAACGCATTGTGTTCGGCGCGCCGGATCTCAAAGCGGGCGCCGCCGGTACTGTGCTGGATCTGTTCAGCAGTCAGGCGGCCTATCATTACGCCACGATTGAAAAAGGTTTACTGGAGCAGGAGTGTCGTGAGCAATTGCAGGCCTTCTTTCAGCGCCGGCGCAAAGAGATTAAAGCGCGCAAAGAGGCCGAGAAACAAGCGCAGCAGCAAGCGGGCAGTGAATAAGTGGTTTACAACAAGAACTGGCTGGATAGCCAAAAGAATGAGTTTAATGACCGGAAGCTTAGTTTAGTGGCAGGAGCAGGGCTTAATGGCAGGAACAGGGTTATTGGCAAACATCTACTTGTGGTAGATGTTTGCATCCCGGAGCTTACCCGAAGAAGGTTACCTTGTCCGGAAACTGAGCATTATCCTGATAACTGAACATACGCGCGATGACGGGCCAGCACTTTGCGTTTGCTGTTGGCCATCATACGGCGTCGGCGGTTGGCCGAACTGGATTTATTCAGGAGTTTTGTGTGACGTTTACGTCGCAGCATAAAACACCCTCCTACAACTGACTATAAACAAGAAACCCTACTCACACTCCACACCTGACTGTGATGCTGAGCATACAGCGTCCGGAATCGGTTGGTGCCCGCAGCACACTGCCACAGCAAAGTGAAACGGCTGATCACCGTCATATTGCAGAGCAAAGAGCTTGGGGGAAGAGACGAGCAGGAAACCCAAAAATAACAGCTTATTGTGTTTGTGTGACAGCAGCGTTGCATCGCAGCCTGAGTACCGGGCTGAGACAGTTGCTACCCGCTAACACAAAAGGAGCCAGCACATGGTGATATCATGCAGTGGCCCCTTCATATGTATGGGTTTTACGGGCAAAAAGCAAGTGGATTATTGCGAACCTGTCGCCTGCGCTGCGCTGGCAGGCTCGGCGCTGCTCGGTACCGGATCTAACTCATCACTGTACTCATCCGATTCTGTATTCTCATTGTCCACCGGCTCTTCGATACTGATGACGGCTAAATCGTCGGTACTGGCGTTGCTGTCTTCGAGCTGTTTTTGTTCCACATGACCAATAATACTCTGGTAATAGCGACGGATATTTTCCACGTAACTGAGCGCTTCATCGCCGCGCGCATAGCCGTAGCGGGTCTGGGTGAAGTAACGTTTCTGGCGCAGCTGTGGCAGACGATCTTTCACATCGGCCCAGGAATCCGGCGAACCGCCCTGTAACTTGGTCAGGCGGCGCGCATCCATCATATGGCCGAAGCCGACGTTATAAGAGGCAAGGGCAAACCAGATTTTCTCGTGATCGGGAATCGAATCGGGTACCCGCTCTATCATACGGCGCAGGTATTCCACCCCGCCGCGCACCGACTGTTCCGGATTAAGACGGTTGGTGACATTGACGCTGCGCGCGGTCGGCAGGGTCAGCATCATCATGCCGCGAAACCCCGGTCGGCGATTTGGCATTCGGATTCCAGTGCGATTCCTGATACGCCAGTGCGGCAATCAGACGCCAGTCGAACTCTTCCGAATATTTCTGAAACAGCGGCATCCATTTGGGTAAGCGGCTATCCAGAGCGCGGATAAAGGCGCGGGTATCGACGTAATCAAAGCTGCCGATATGGCCGATGTATTTCTCTTCCAGCGAGGCCAGGCTGCCGGACTGTTTGAGGTTACCGAAGAACTCAATCATCATCGCGTACAGGCTTTCATCATCCGAGCGACGCATAAACCAGGAAATCGGCTGATCTTCGGTCAGCTCAAACGCCGTCGCGATATCGGGATAGATACGCTGCGACAGGGAAATCTCGACCGAATCGGCCATGGTAAATGGCAGATCCCCCACTGAAACCTGCTTGAGCAGATCGTTTACGTCGGCGTTATTGTCGACGTGATAACGAAATTCCGGATAGGTTGTCTTCATGCTGTTGAGCGTGCTCTCGAAGTGCGAATCATCCACCACGCTCAGGATGGGCTGTTCGCCATTGTTTTCGTACAGTTCATTCTGTTTTGCCAGCAGTTGCTCAATATTACGCGGCCGCCATTCGCCTTTCTTGTAGACGATCTGCTGGGATACGTAGTAATAAGCAGGGCCGGCGCGATAATTTTTCAGGCGTTGCTCAGACTGACTCAAACCGGCCGCGATGATGTCTATCTCGCCATTCTTCAATGCCGGGAACAGGCTCGCCAGGCGGTAAGCCGGTTTCATTTCCAGCTTTACCCCCAGTTCGCGGGCAAATTCACGCGCCAGTTCATAATCGAGACCGGCAGGGCCATCAGGACCAATATAGTAGGACAGCTGATTGTTGAGGGTCCCGACACGCAATACGCCACGTTCCAGGATATGGTCGAGCTCACTTTTAGGCTCGGAGTCGATCTGGCAGCCAGAGGCCAGTAAAGTAAAGGCGGCCAGCAATACGATGCGACTCAGTGAGGCGAAGGAAAGCTTGGTCATGAATTCGAAATCTCTTACGTCAAGTGCTGCCTTTATACCAAACCCCATCCACTTGGCAAAGTTTTGCAGGTAATGGCTGGAATTTGCGTCTAACATTTGAGCAAATGAGTGGAAATTCAAATTTAAGAAAAAAAATGACGCAAACGGTTGCTTTTGGTGTTACGTCACAAAAAAAAATCCTCTATAATGCGCACGCAAACGACAGATGAAATCGGTATGAGTTCAGTGAAAAATAGCCTAATCTGCTGTTATTTATATGAATTTATTCCAATTACATCTTAATCACTTGCATATAAGAGACCTAAGCACATGAGAATTTTGCGTGGCTCCCCAGCGCTTTCCGAGTTTCGAGTTAACAAACTACTGGAAACTTGTCGTGAACAAAACCTGCCAGTGACCGGCATCTATGCTGAGTTTATGCACTTTGCTGATCTCAAAGCCGATCTGGATAGTGCGGAACTCGAAAAGTTAGAGAAGCTGCTGACTTACGGTCCAACCATTCAAGAACATGAACCTCAGGGGTTACTGCTGTTAGTTACTCCTCGTCCGGGTACGATTTCTCCTTGGTCTTCAAAAGCGACCGACATCGCGCAAAACTGTGGTCTGTCTCAGGTGAAACGTCTTGAGCGTGGCACGGCTTACTACATCGAAAGCGAGCAGGCTCTGAGCGAAGAGCAGGTTGCGGCGCTGAAAGCGCTGCTGCATGACCGCATGATGGAAGTGACGTTCAGCGAACTGGAAGCAGCACAGGCGCTATTTACCGTGGCAGAAACCGGCTCCTCACACTGAAGTGGATATTCTGGCGGGTGGCCGTAAAGCTCTGGAAGAGGCGAACGTTTCTCTGGGTCTGGCTCTGGCAGAAGATGAAATTGATTACCTGGTGGAAAACTTCACCAAACTGGGTCGCAATCCAAACGACATCGAACTGATGATGTTTGCTCAGGCGAACTCAGAGCACTGTCGTCACAAGATTTTCAACGCAGACTGGACCATCGATGGTGTTGCGCAGGATAAATCTCTGTTCAAGATGATCAAAAACACTTTTGAAACCACGCCGGATCACGTGCTGTCTGCTTATAAAGACAACGCGGCGGTTATGACGGGTTCTAAAGTCGGTCGTTTCTTCCCGAACCCGGATTCTCGTCAGTATGGCTACCATCACGAAGATGCGCACATCCTGATGAAAGTGGAAACGCACAACCACCCAACTGCGATTTCACCTTGGCCAGGCGCGTCAACCGGCAGCGGTGGCGAAATCCGTGACGAAGGCGCAACCGGTATCGGTGGTAAGCCAAAAGCGGGTCTGGTTGGTTTTACCGTATCTAACCTGCGTATTCCTGAATTTGTTCAGCCATGGGAAAGCGATTTCGGCAAACCTGGTCGTATCGTCAGCGCGCTGGACATCATGCTGGAAGGCCCTCTGGGGGGCGCGGCATTCAACAACGAATTCGGTCGTCCGAACCTGCTGGGTTACTTCCGTACTTACGAAGAAAAAGTTACTTCTCACGCGGGTGAAGAAATTCGTGGTTATCACAAACCAATCATGATTGCCGGCGGTATGGGTAACATCCGTGACGAGCACGTGCAGAAGAAAGAGATCCCAGTCGGCGCTAAGCTGATTGTACTGGGTGGCCCGGCGATGAACATCGGCCTGGGTGGCGGTGCCGCTTCTTCTATGGCGTCTGGTCAATCGGCTGAAGATCTGGATTTCGCTTCTGTACAGCGTGAAAACCCGGAGATGGAACGCCGTTGTCAGGAAGTGATCGATCGCTGCTGGCAGCTGGGCGATGCTAACCCAATCGCGTTTATCCATGATGTGGGCGCGGGCGGTATCTCGAACGCACTGCCTGAGCTGGTGGATGACGGTAACCGTGGCGGTAAATTCCAGCTGCGTGACGTACCGAACGATGAACCGGGTATGAGCCCGCTGGAAATCTGGTGTAACGAATCACAAGAACGTTATGTACTGGCGGTCGCGGCAGAAAACATGGCCCAGTTCGACGCGATTTGTAAGCGTGAACGTGCACCTTACGCCGTTGTGGGCGAAGCGACTGAAGAGCGTCACCTGACGCTGGAAGACAGCCACTTCGATAACACGCCAATCGATATGCCAATGGATATCCTGCTTGGTAAGGCGCCGAAGATGCACCGTGAAGCGACGACACTGAAAGTCAACAGCCCGGCGCTGGATCGCAATGGCATTGAACTCAATGATGCGGTAGAGCGCGTACTGCGTCTGCCAGCTGTCGCTGAAAAAACCTTCCTGATCACCATTGGTGACCGTACCGTAACGGGTCTGGTTGCACGTGACCAGATGGTTGGTCCTTGGCAGGTGCCAGTGGCGAAACTGTGCGGTAACGGCAGCGAGCTACGATACTTACCACGGCGAAGCGATGTCGATGGGTGAGCGTACTCCGGTTGCTCTGCTTGACTTCGGCGCGTCAGCGCGTCTGGCAGTCGGTGAGTCTCTGACTAACATCGCGGCGACCGATATCGGCGATATCAAACACATTAAACTGTCAGCAAACTGGATGTCTCCGGCCGGTCACCCGGGTGAAGATGCGGGTCTGTACGAAGCAGTTAAAGCGGTCGGCGAAGAGCTGTGTCCTGCGCTGGGCCTGACTATTCCGGTTGGTAAAGACTCAATGTCGATGAAGACCAAGTGGGAAGAGAACGGCGAAAGCAAAGAAGTGACTTCACCACTGTCACTGGTTATCACTGCGTTTGGCCGTGTTGAAGATGTACGCAAGACAGTGACACCACAACTGCGCACTGACCAAGGCGATACGTCTCTGGTACTGGTTGACCTGGGTAACGGTCAAAACCGTCTGGGTGCAACTGCACTGACTCAGGTTTACAAGCAACTGGGCGACAAGCCTGCTGACGTTGACAACGCAGAGCAGCTGAAAGGCTTCTTTGATGCGATGCAGACTCTGGTTCGCGCAGACAAGCTGGTGGCTTACCACGATAAAGGCGACGGCGGTCTGCTGGTGACTCTGGCGGAAATGGCGTTTGCTGGCCACTGTGGTGTGCAGGCAGATATCGCGGCACTGGGCGACGACGCTCTGGCGGCGCTGTTTAACGAAGAGCTGGGTGCTGTGGTTCAGGTTAAGAACGCTGAACTGGATGCGGTACTGGCGACGCTGGCAGACAAAGGTCTGGCACAGTGTTCACACGTTATCGGTTCGGTAGAAGCTTCAGACCGCTTTGTGGTGGCTTCTGGTGCAGACGTACTGCTGGATCGCTCGCGTACTGAACTGCGTACCATCTGGGCAGAAACCACGCATAAGATGCAAGCGATGCGTGATAACCCGGCATGTGCTGACCAGGAATTTGTGGCTAAGAAAGACAACACTGACCCGGGTCTGAACGTGGCACTGAGCTTCGATGTCAACGAAGATGTAGCAGCGCCTTACATTGCGAAAGGTGCTAAGCCTAAGATGGCGATTCTGCGTGAGCAGGGCGTAAACTCGCACGTTGAAATGGCCGCGGCGTTTGACCGTGCCGGTTTCGATGCGGTTGATATTCACATGAGCGACATTCTGACTGGTCAGGCGGCACTGGACGAGTATCAGGGTCTGGTTGCTTGTGGCGGCTTCTCATACGGTGACGTACTGGGTGCCGGTGAAGGTTGGGCGAAGTCAGTACTGTTTAATGCTCAGGCACGTGAACAGTTCCAGCAGTTTCTTCAACCGTCAGGACACTTTCTCTCTGGGTGTGTGTAACGGCTGTCAGATGCTGTCTAACCTGAAAGAGCTGATCCCGGGCGCTGACCTGTGGCCACGTTTCGTACGTAACGAATCTGAGCGTTTTGAAGCTCGCTTCAGCCTGGTTGAAGTACAGAAATCTGATTCTGTGTTCTTCGATGGTATGGCAGGCTCTCGTATGCCTATCGCAGTATCACACGGTGAAGGTCGTGTTGAAGTGCGCGATGAAGCCCACCTGAACGCGATTGAGCAGTCTGGTACGGTAGCGGTGCGTTTCGTGGATAACTTCGGTAACCCGACTCAGCAGTACCCGAACAACCCGAACGGCTCGCCAAACGCGATTACCGGTCTGACAACAGCAGACGGCCGTGTGACCATCATGATGCCGCACCCGGAACGTGTATTCCGTACCGTCGCGAACTCATGGCACCCGGACAGCTGGGGTGAAAACGGCGCCTGGATGCGTATGTTCCAGAACGCGCGTAAGAACCTGGGTTAATCCCTGTCTTTGCGGGCAAACGCCTGGCGAATTGATGAAAAGCGCAGACTTCGGTCTGCGCTTTTTTATGTCTTGAATTTGATAAATCGTGCGGTTATTCCGGGTTAACGGAACTGGCCCGCTTCAGGCAAGTAATCAAATCCGGCTGTCGCCAGACGAGCTTCCAGCGCCGTACGGTCAATATCAAAGTACGCCACCAGTTGGTCCAAATCACCGGAGAAATCATCGCGCAGTTTCATGTTGACGATGCTCATCAGCATGACAGGATCCATAGTTTCGAAATTGGCCAGGTTCATCTTAGTCCTCAAAGTCTGAAATCAGTAAATTCGCTGCCGCAAAGGCCGCCTTCTCGCGCGTTTCCAGTGGCAGGGATGTATCTGCCGCTACGTCGTTCAACGCCCGTACCGCGCAGGAGATCGCTTTTGGCACATAAGCCTGATCGCCACTGCCAATCTGGGCATAAAGCTCTCGCACCAGGTCACAACAGGTATACACTTGCATGGTTTTGCCCTCTAAATGGTATCTGTTCTCAATATACACAGAGCCGGGTATGAAGACAAAACCTGAGGTTTGTTCTGGCGCAAGGCTTATGTGCGAGTGGCGATTTATTCACCACTGACCTGCTGATTGAGGCGTGCGACCAGTTCGTCTTCAAGGCGCAGCTGTTTGGCCAGTTCATCCAGATAGGCTTTTTCCATGAAGTTCTGTTCGTCAGCAACCAGCAGGGAGGCGAGGTAGATCTCGGAGGCCTGGGCCGGTGTCTGGGCCAGCAGGGCAATTTCGGCCGGATCGAGCGGCTTTTTCAGCTCTTGCTCAATCAGCTGTGCCACGCCGGCATCGGCGCCGAGTTCAGTGACGGCCTGGTTGATCTTGTCCATCTCGGCGTCATCAACATGCCCGTCGGCTTTGGCGGCCGCAATCATGGCTTTGACGATCAAGAGTTCATGGCGCGGGTTGTGTTCATCGAAACTGTCTGCCGGCGGAGCGGAAGCGGGCTGGTTAGCCTGCCAGTCGTTATACACTTTATAAGCCAGTGCGCCGAGAGCGGCCGCGCCACCAACTTTGAGCGCAGTTTTGCCCATCTTCTTGCTCTTTTTCGAGCCCATCAGTACGCCAAGCAGACCGCCGCCGAGCGCACCGGCACCAAAGGTGGCGAGCTGGCTTTTATTTTGCGTTGCGGATTTGGCCTGCTGTGTTCCTTTGCGCACCAGATCAGAATTGAGTGCCTGATTAAGTAGTGATTTCAGATCCATACTGTTCTCCTTGCTTGTCTCAGGGCTGGCATAAACTCACCAGATTGCGGATTAGTGTAGGACAGGCAAGATGAATGGCAGATTAATGGGCATAAAAAAAGCTGCCCGCAGGCAGCTTTTCCGTCATCGATGTTACCATCAATCGCCTGGTATTAGGCCAGTTGTGCTTTGATGTGCTCGACGATTTGATCCATTGCAACCGGAGATTTCTCACCGCTGCGACGGTTTTTGTATTCGAAGTTGCCTTCGTCCATGCTGCGATCGCCGATGATCACCGTGTGCGGTACGCCGATCAGTTCCATATCAGAGAACATAACGCCCGGACGCTCTTTACGGTCATCAAACAGTACTTCAATGCCCGCTGCAGTCAGCTCAGCGTACAGTTTCTCAGCCGCTTCCTGAACTCGCTCAGACTTGTGCATGTTCATTGGCACGATAGCAACCTGGAATGGCGCAATCGCATCCGGCCAGATGATGCCGTATTTGTCGTTGTTCTGCTCGATAGCTGCCGCAACCACACGTGATACACCGATACCGTAACAGCCCATTTCCAGAGTCACGGCTTTGCCGTCAGGACCCAGAACGTTACAGTTCATTTTCTCTGAATAGTTGGTGCCAAGCTGGAAGATGTGACCCACTTCGATACCGCGTTTCAGCTGAATGGTACCCTTACCACATGGGCTTGGATCGCCTTCGACCACGTTACGCAGGTCTTCTACGCGACCCAGTTTCTACGTCACGACCCCAGTTGATACCGAAGTAGTGTTTACCGTCGATGTTGGCACCACCGGCGAAGTCGCTCATCACAGCCACGCTGCGGTCAACGATGCATGGCAGTTTCAGGCCAACCGGACCCAGTGAGCCAGGACCTGCGCCAACCAGAGCTCGGATCTCTTCTTCGGTTGCCATTTCCAGCGGCGCAGCCACTTCCGGCAGGTTTTCCGCTTTGATTTCGTTCAGCTCATGGTCACCACGAACCAGCAGCGCAACGATTGGCGCATCAACAACATCGGACGCTTTGAAGAACAGCGTCTTGATGGTTTTTTCGATTGGCAGACCGTGCTGGTTCACCAGCTCCGCGATGGTTTTCGCGTTCGGGGTGTCAACCAGAGTCATTTCTAAAGTTGGTGCATCCGCTGCATCCGCAGGCGCCAGCGCTTCGGCTTTTTCCAGGTTCGCTGCGTAGTCAGATTCGGTTGAGAACGCAATCAGGTCTTCGCCGCTTTCTGCCAGTACGTGGAACTCTTGAGAACCGTTACCACCGATAGCACCGCTGTCTGCCAGCACAGGACGGTAGTCCAGACCCATACGGTCGAATGCTTTACAGTATGCGTCGTGCATCGCATCGTAGGTGTTCTGCAGACCCGCTTTGTCGATGTCAAAGCTGTAAGCGTCCATCATCGAGAATTCACGTGCACGCATCACACCAAAACGCGGGCGGCGTTCGTCACGGAATTTAGTCTGGATCTGATACAGGTTCAGTGGCAGCTGCTTGTACGAGCTGACTTCGTTACGCACCAGGCTGGTGATCACTTCTTCTGCAGTCGGGCTCAGGACAAACGGACGCTCGTGACGGTCAGTAAAGCGCAGTAGCTCAGGACCCATTTTTTCGCTGCGTCCTGTCTCTTCCCAAAGTTCAAACGGCTGAACAACGGGCATCAAAGTTTCGATTGCACCTGCATTATCGATTTCTTGACGAACGATGTTTTCTACTTTACGCATTACGCGCAGACCGGTAGGTAGCCAGGTGTACAGACCTGAAGCTAGCTTACGGATCATGCCCGCACGTAGCATGAGCTGGTGGCTCACAACTTCTGCGTCGTTTGGAGTCTCCTTCAGAGTAGAAAGAAGATATTTACTGGTACGCATTTATGTATCCGTTTATCAAAAGTTGATGGGATCACCGCTCGTGTCATTCACTCTGCTGCCGCTGTCGCTGGCGCAGTATTGGTAAGTGCTGACCGGTGATAAATTTATTTAGCCGCTAATAATATCAGCCAAATGCTCTCGTCAAAAGCGTTCTATTGCGGTGACGGTCACTAAGTTGTCATTGACGATGAATTTTACGTTCATATCGTACAAATTCACCGCGTACTCTTTGCTGTCCAGCTTGTTTTTCTTGTAAGCCGGGCGCGGATCCTGGCTCAGCACTTCTTCGATCACGGCCTGTTTACTCGCGGCGTCGGGCTGGCAATTCAGGCTGGCAGCCGCCGCAGGCGTAAACTGCACCTCGGCGCGTTCCGGTTCGGCACCGGCATAACCGCCGCTAGCGCCGCTGATCGCGTCCGAGTAGGGGATATAGGGCTTGATGTCGATGATCGGGGTGCCATCGACCAGATCGACGCTGCCGAGATCGAGATAGATTTGCTCGCCCTGTTTGCTGACGCCGCGCAGTTCGACCGCCGACATACCAATGCCGTTCGGGCGGAAGGTGGAACGTGAGGCCAGCACGCCAATCCGCTCATTACCGCCAAGGCGGGGCGGGCGCACGGTCGGCTTCCAGCCGGCGGCCAGATTCTGGTCAAACAGAAACAGCAGCCATAAATGGCTGAACTGCTCGATGCCGCGTACCGCTTCCTGGCAGTTAATTTCACCGACTAAGCGGGCACGTGCGGTGGCACTGGGGACCAGACGCGGCTGACGTGGAACGGCAAACTTCTCTTTATACGGGCTTTCTATAATCGCTATCGGTTCAATCGAATGCATGGCAGGAGTCAAAGTAGATAACATGGCGGCAAAATAGCACATTTTGGCCGACAAAGCGCTGCCGGGCTGCGCGCCGAGTCATCTGCACGGAATTGCGACATTTATCCGCATGGATGCATTAGTGCTTGCAAATCGGCGGAATAGGATTATTATTTGATTATGTTATAACATAACAATTGACCGTTGTTATTGATTCAGACTTATTTAATCAACATCTGCCCGGTGATGAATGCTGATACGTGATTCAGAACGATTCAGTCATTAAGAGCTGATTAGTCATCAAGAACTAATTAGTCATTAACAGCCGTGCAGTAACCAACAGGAATTATCGATGAAAGTGCTTAGCTCGCTGAAAAGCGCCAAACAACGTCACCCGGACTGCCAGATCGTTAAACGCCGCGGACGCCTGTATGTGATTTGTAAAACCAATCCGAGATTTAAAGCCGTACAACGCTAGATATGGCCAGTAACATAACTGCCAAGAAAGCGATAAAATAAAACCTGCGCAGGACGCAGGTTTTTTGTATTAGGTTATCGGCTGCTGATCAGCGTTTGGTTTTAGCCAGAATACGGTCCAGATGGTTGGCAAATTCACGTCGTTCCGTCTGGGAAAGTGCTGCCGGGCCACCGGTCTGGATGCCGCTGGCGCGCATGGTATCCATAAAGTCGCGGATATTGAGGCGCGCTTTGATGGTTTCCTGGGTGTACAACTCGCCACGCGGACTCAGCGCCTGGCCACCTTTACTGATCACTTCGTCGGCGAGCGGAATATCGGCGGTGATCACGAGATCGCCGTGCTCAACCCGGCGCACAATTTCGTTGTCGGCGACATCGAAACCACTGGCGACCTGCAGGCTGCGAATATTGTCGCGCTTGGGAACCGGAATTTGGTGGTTGGCGACAAAAGTACATTCGATACCGGTACGTTCCGCGGCGCGAAACAGGGTTTCACGAATCACTTTCGGACAGGCGTCCGCATCAACCCATAGTTTCATCATTTTTCACCCGCCAGCTTCTGCTCCAGTGCCTGCAGGCGCGAGGTCAGATCGGCGACTTGCTGCTCAAGCTGAGTGATACGATCCATTTCGCTCGCGACCGGTGCGGCCACTTCGACTTTCGGTACCCGGTTAGCACTCTTCCAGCTTTTGATGGTGGTGATCAGCGCCGGCATAGGAACCGGGGTAGAAAGGCGGGATTTAACCAGAGCGACCGTGGGCTCTTTTCCGTCTTGCTGCAAGCTGGTCAGAATCGCTTCCAGCTCCTGTGAAACATCTTTTGTGAGCATGATTTGTCCTTATGCTTAAGTTAGCCCGATCATACTGCGAAATCCCCACGAGCAAAAGAGGGAGGGGCTTGTGCGAGATCGCTTACAAACAGTGTAGGATATTGGATTTTTTAGCAGAGAAATCTGCTGTGTAATCGATTTAATATATTGATATTAAATGATTTTGTTTGTCTGGTGTGTTTTTCGCACAAAAAAATCTTTTCGCGGGCATTGCACAAAAAGTCCAAAGGGGTAAATTGAACCCTGTCGGAAGGGAACTGACACGGATTTGGATTCACCACTGGACGGTGGCTTCAGGATGAAATTGGCGATGACGGATAGTCGCCAGCACGGAAGACAGGACTTCGAACGGATTCGACAGTTTACACGGAGTAGACTGGCACGGAATGCGAAGGACACCTCGGGACGAGGTCGGAATACCATCAGGAAGATGGCAAGGACACCGCTCAGGGAACAAGTGAAGTGCGCTGATGGGATTATCAGCATAAAGGATTTAAGGACACCGCTAGGACGGCGATGCGAGGACAAGGCAGAAGGATTCTGTCGCTATTATGGATGATGCATGGAGCAACATCAGTAGCCGGAATGCTGCGAGTAAGACTTAAGCCCCGATACCTAGTGTGTCGGGGCTTTTCTTAATATTTTTTCAACCACTGTCGTCTGATCCTGATGACGATGACATTCGCGTGGCGCAATCAATCATTGAGCAAAAAAATCAAATACATAAGCCAGCTCAATTCTAAAACAACTAAGGTCGCCACCTAAATCAATATTACTTCGTCTTATTTGGTTCTCTTTTTCGATTTTTCCGCCTGCGAGCATGCTCTTAGTGGCGGAGAAGGATCGGTTTGTCTATTCGGAATTGCTGCTAACAAGGATTGTCCGTGACGATAGTAACTCGCAGAAACGCTTGTTATTCCTTACACAGAATCGTTTGAGTCTGAATTTCTCATCCTCAATTGCTGTGCGAAAAACCGCGCCCAACTCAATGGCCCGCAAACGGTCTCTGCCGCCCGAGAGCAGTTTAAACGTGTGTTGCATGATGACAGTCTGTACGCCATGGCAGTGCTCGATAACTACAACCGTGAATTCATGGGCCATGTGTTTGTGCAGGCCGAAGACGGCCGGGCAGAACTGGGTTTTATTTTTGATAAAGCATATTGGGGACAGGGACTGGCGAGCGAAGCTCTGCAGGCGTTCTTTCCTAAGGCGTGCGCACGGCTTAATCTGACGGCGGTGACAGCACGTGCCAGTCTGAGCAACTATGCCGCCATCGCTATCTTACACAAACTGGGCTTTCAGCTTAGTGCGACCCGTCAGGATGCCTTCGGCTCTTACTACGCGTTTGAATGGCAACAGACCGAGCCTAGCGAGGCGGAGCACGACTTTATAGCATTCGGTGCGGCGGCAGGTGGAATCCCTGCGGCCTGAAGCCCTGCATCACCAGATGGCCCTGGTAACAATCATCACCCAGGGCGGAAAACTCAAAATAGTACACCGTATGCCAACGCCAGCGATTGTCTGGCGTTTTCCATTTGTGCTGACCGAACGAGACACTGAGTAACTGCAGTTCCAGTTCGTCGCATTTGCGGCTGATGCGAGTCTTGGCGATTTCGGATTGGCGACGCTGCTGCCAGAACGCAAAACAGGCCAGACAGAACAGCAGGATGCTGAGCAGGTCACCTATCATCACTTTATCCTTTTGCTGACTGCTGTAATTTAAGCAGCGCGTCCGCCAGCTCCGGCGACGGGCTGGTGTGGATCAGTGGTAATAACACCATACGCAGTTCAGGCAGCATCACCAGATCAGCAAACAGCTGGTTAAACAGGGTCTGGTTACCGGTCTGAGCCAGGCGCACTAAAAAGCGCTGCGCGCGGCCGCTGTCGTTCAGCATTGACCAGTTGCGTCCGGCCATACCAATCAACACTTCCTGATGGCTTAAACGCGCACTGGCGAGAATCGCATCGATCACCTTGACCTGGTGCTCAGCCGGAGCGCCGGACAAGGCACGTACTAATGCTGACAGCAGGAACAGATCCGGATCCTGACTGGCGATTTCGCTGTGCGCAAATTCCGCTACGCGCTGGGCCAGTTTATCCGGCAGCAGTGTGTGTTCCAGCGCGCCAAGCAGGGCATAGAGTGGCTGAGCCGGCAGATGGGCGATGGCTTTACGCACCCGCACCCCGTTTTGTTCCTGGCCGAGACGGGCACAGATATCGGTAATGCCCTGCAGGCCGACGGTCTGCCAGTTATCCCAACCCAGGCCACCATCGAAATAATGCTGAGCGTGCTCGTAATACTGGCTGCACGACAGATTGAGGCGGGCGCGGATCTGGCTGTGGAACACCGCCATTTTGTCATCGGACGGTTTGAAAGTGTAAGGGTTATTGGCCAGTTTCTGCTGCTGCTCTTCGCTCAGCTCCTGATTCAGGCGTGTGCCCATAGCTTCAATCACATACTTGAGGAACTGGCCGATATCGGCCTGGGCCAGCAGGCCGCGTTCGTCGAGGCTGAATTTCAGAAACCAGATCCAGGGTTGCTGACTCTCGTTCCAGTAGGCAATCGCCAGATGAGCTTTACGCTGCAGCGGAAAAGGGTACGGCTGCGCACCTTTTTCAACCTGGGCAAATTGCGCGTTATCGATGGGCTGAATGCGACGACCTAGGTCAAATACCTGGTACTGGCAGCCACTGTTGTTGAGCAGTTCGCTCAGAGTATGAATGGATTGCATGGGATCAAATTGGTCCTAACTTTCTGTGTTGAATAGATGGTATCATTCGCGGCTAATTCAAGGCCAGAGTGTATAGATTAATGACCGCTCCGACACTTTTTTCCTTATTGCAGCAGCTGGAAGCCGAACTCAGAGCATGCGGAGCATGGCAGAGCCGGGCGCCAGACGAGACGGCACTGCAGAGCAGCCAGCCGTTTGCGCTGGATACCCTGGCGCCGCACGAATGGCTACAGTGGATCTTTGTGCCGCGTTTGCAGAAGATGATCGCATCCGGGCAGCCGCTGCCGCGTGGTTTTGCCATCACGCCTTATTTTGAGCAGGCCTGGCTGGAACAGACACAGTTCGGCACTGTAATGACGATTCTTTACCATATTGATGAGGCATGTCGCTAATGCTGGAAATTATTTATCAGGACGAGTACATGGTGGCGGTGAACAAGCCGGCCGGTATGCTGGTGCACCGTTTCCTGGCTGGATAAGCACGAAACACAGTTTGTGATGCAGACCCTGCGTGATCAGATTGGTCAGCATGTGTTTCCGCTCCATCGTCTGGATCGTCCGACGTCCGGCGTGTTGGTGTTTGCTCTGTCGAGTGAGATTGCCGCGAATATGATGCCGATGTTCGCGCAGCATGAGATGCAAAAGACCTATCATGCGATTGTGCGTGGCTGGATTGAGCAGGCTGATGTGTTGGACTATCCGCTCAAAGAAGAGCTGGATAAGATTGCGGATAAGTTTGCCCGCCAGGACAAAGAAGCTCAGGATGCGGTGACGGCCTATCAACCGCTGGCCAAGGTGGAAGTGCCGCATTCAACCGGTAAATTTCCCACCACACGCTACTGTCTGATGGAAATGCAGCCGAAAACCGGTCGCAAACATCAGCTGCGTCGCCATATGGCACACCTGCGCCATCCGATTGTCGGTGATACGACGCATGGTGATGGCAAGCATAACCGTCTGTATCGCGAGGTCTATGACAGTCATCGTCTGATGCTGCATGCCAGCGAGCTGAGTTTTATTCACCCGTATACCCAGCAGCCTTTGGTGCTGCGCGCCGGGTTTGACCAGACCTGGCAGCGCCTGTTCACCACTTTTGGCTGGCACAATCCGCAGCCAGACGTAGTAGTGGAATCTGCCCAGGCTGAATAGCTTCAGCTTTCAGCGGTGCGGCTACTTCGCAAAGTAAAAAGCCTTCTCATTGAGAAGGCTTTTTTTCTAAGCTCAGATGCTTATCGGGTAAGAGAGGCGCGGATTATTTGGCCAGATAAGCGCGAATCGCGCGCTCAATACCGGCACCGTCGAGGCCAAGCTCGGCGTGCATCTCTTCCTGAGTACCCTGGGCGACAAATTGATCCGGCAGGCCCAGATTGAGCACAGGTTTAACCAGCTTGTTGCTCATCATGAATTCTACCACACCGGCACCGGCGCCACCGGCGACCACGTTTTCTTCCAGCGTGACCAGCACATCATGGCTGTTCGCCAGTTCAGTGATGAGAGCTTCATCCAGCGGTTTAACAAAGCGCATATCGGCCACAGTCGCATTGAGTGCTTCGGCTGCCTGCAGAGCGCCCGGCAGCAGAGTACCAAAGCTGAGGATCGCCACTTTGGCGTCTTCGCCCGCAGCTTGTGCCTGACGCACAATGCGGCCTTTACCGATTTCCAGTGCGCTGAATGTCGCTGCCAGTTCGGTGCCCATGCCGTTACCACGCGGGTAACGCACGGCACTGGGTCCCTGATGCTGGTGGCCGGTGTAGAGCATCTGACGACATTCGTTTTCATCGGCCGGCGCCATGATGACCATATTCGGGATACAGCGCATAAAGCTGAGATCAAACGCGCCCTGGTGGGTCTGACCGTCGGCACCGACTAGGCCTGCGCGGTCAATGGCAAACATCACCGGTAAATCCATGATGGCGACATCATGAATGAGCTGATCGTAGCCACGTTGCAGGAAGGTCGAGTAAATCGCCACAATCGGATGATAACCACCAATCGCCATACCGGTCGCCAGTGTCACCGCGTGTTGTTCGGCAATCGCCACATCGAAATACTGATCCGGATACTGTTTGGAGAAGCGGACCATGCCTGAGCCTTCGCGCATCGCTGGCGTGATCGCCATCAGCTTAGGATCCTGAGCGGCCATGTCACACAGAAAATCACCGAAGATCTTGGAGAAGGTCGGTTTGTTGTTGGTGCTCTTTGGCAGGCTGTTATGAGACGGGTCAAACTTAGGCACGCCGTGATAACCGATTGGATCTTTCTCCGCCGGCTCATAGCCTTTACCTTTTTTGGTCATCACATGCAGAAACTGCGGGCCTTTCAGCTCACGCATATTCTTCAGCGTTTTGATAAGCTCCAGTACATCATGGCCGTCAACCGGACCGATGTAGTTAAAGCCAAACTCTTCAAACAGTGTGCCTGGTACCACCATGCCTTTAAGGTGCTCTTCGGTACGGCGCACCAGTTCCTTGATTGGTGGCACGCCGGACAGGACTTTTTTGCCGCCTTCACGAATGGAGGTGTACAGGTTGCCTGACAGCAGCTGCGCCAGGTGATTGTTCAGTGCTCCGACGTTTTCGGAAATCGACATTTCGTTGTCGTTGAGAATCACCAGCATGTCCGGTTTGACATCACCGGCGTGGTTCATGGCTTCAAAGGCCATGCCCGCAGTGATCGCACCATCGCCAATCACGCTGACCACTTTACGATCCTGGCCTTCTTTGCCGGCACAGATCGCCATGCCCAGTGCGGCGCTGATGGAAGTCGATGAGTGACCGACGGATAAGGTGTCATATTCACTCTCGCCGCGCCACGGGAATGGGTGCAGACCGTCTTTCTGACGAATGGTCGGCAGCTGCTCACGGCGGCCGGTCAGAATTTTATGCGGGTAGGCCTGATGGCCCACGTCCCAGATCAGGTGGTCAAACGGTGTGTTATAGACGTAATGCAAAGCTACAGTCAGTTCTACGGCACCCAGACCTGAGGCCAGGTGGCCGCTTGACTGACTGACGGAGTTGAGCAGGTAGGTTCTCAGTTCGTCACAAAGCTTAGGCAGCACCTCTTTTGGCATGCTGCGTAATTCATCTGGTTTGCTTGCCAGAGCCAGTGTGGGATATTTTGAAATATCAAGAGTCATAGTAATGCGCGCTTATAGTGTTAATTTTTGCGCTCGATGACATATCGGGCGAACTGTTCTAAATGCTCAGTGTTATACGGAATATCTTCCAGTGCCTGCAGCGCTTCGCTAAGCAGTGCCTGAGCTTTTTTCATCGCACCTTCGAGTCCGAGCAGAGCCGGGTAGGTGCTTTTGTGCAATAGTTGGTCAGAGCCCTGAGGTTTGCCTAAGGTTTCTGTATCGCTGATGATATCTAAAATATCATCCTGAACCTGAAATGCGAGGCCGACGGCGTCTGCATAGCGGTTAAGCTGGGGAAGAATATCCAGACCGGCCTGGCCGGCAGCCATCGCGCCCATCCGAATTGCACAGCGCATCAGGGCGCCGGTTTTATTGCGGTGGATATTTTCCAGCTCTTCCAGCGTGACCAGGCGGTTCTCGGCCGCCAGATCAAGGGATTGCCCCAGACACATGCCCTGCGCGCCAGAGGCTTCAGCCAGTGCCTGAACCATTTTTATCCGGTTGGACTCACCGGCAGCCGATAGCTCACCTTCGGCCAGAATGGTAAACGCCAGCGTTTGCAGCGCATCGCCGGTCAGGATGGCGGTGGCTTCATCAAACTTGATGTGACAGGTTGGCTGGCCGCGACGCAGTTTCGTCATCGTCCATAGCCGGCAGATCATCGTGTATCAGCGAGTAGGCGTGGATACACTCGATCGCAGAGGCCGGGGTATCAAGCGCTTCCAGTTCACAGCCGAGCATCTGGCCGGTTATGTAAACCAGATACGGGCGCGCGCGTTTGCCGCCCAGCAGCAGTCCGTAACGCATCGCCTGAGTCAGCGACAGGTTCTGATAGGGCAGACGGTTTAACCACACATCAAGTTGTTGGTTATTTCTTTGTTGGAAAGAGGATAGAGCCTCAATCATAGGGCACTCATTTAGCAATTCAGTGTTATTTTAGAATAATTCAGGATTATTCAGGCAAATCGGTAAATTCGGTCAGCGGCGCGTCATCACTGTTGCTGAGCAGAATGCTCACGCGTTGTTCCGCTTCATCCAGTTTACTCTGTCCGGACCGGGCAAGGGCAATACCACGCTCAAATTTTTTCAGGGCGTCGTCTAATGCCAAATCCCCGTTCTCCAGTTGGTCGACCAGCTGATCCAGCTCTTGAATGGTCGCTTCGAAGGACATGTTTTCAGGTTTCTTGCTCGCCATAATTATATTGCCTTTGGAAAGATGCACGAACGTTACCGCAGGGCGTGGTGATGGTCAAATTTAACCAAGCAAATTTGTCAGAAATACAACGTTTTTTACCTGCCGGCGACGTAAAAGGGAAAATTGGCACCAGAGTCTTATACTTATGCTGCATTTCTGGGGCGCTGACGGGTGCATAAAGTTCGCTTTTAAGTATACACTGAGACACGTGGTTCACCGCAGGCGGACGCGTTGCCTTTGGCAATGCTTTGGACTGAAAAGCGTGATGACCTCTATTTCCGGCAGCGCAAGCTGATAAAAAAGTTAAAGAATGCATTCTCTTGCCGATAACGAGAGTAATGTCTTAGTCGCGAATGAATAGCATGAGGAGCGCTTCGTGGATTTAGCAACGCTAATAGGTCTGATTGGTGGCTTAGCTTTCGTTATTATGGCGATGATCTTGGGCGGCAGCCTGATGATGTTCGTCGATGTCACCTCGATTCTAATCGTAGTCGGTGGTTCACTGTTTGTTGTGCTGATGAAATTTACCATGGGCCAGTTTTTTGGTGCCGCTAAAATCGCCGGTAAAGCCTTCATGTTCAAAGCCGATGAGCCGGAAGACCTGATTGCTAAGGTGGTTGAAATGGCCGATGCTGCGCGTAAAGGCGGCTTTCTGGCTCTGGAAGAGATGGAAATTTCCAACTCATTTATGCAAAAAGGCATCGACCTGTTAGTGGATGGTCACGATGCCGACGTCGTTCGTGCCACGTTGCAAAAAGATATTGTCCTGACCGATGAACGCCATCAGGCCGGCACCAGCGTGTTTCGCGCATTTGGTGATGTGTCTCCGGCGATGGGCATGATCGGTACTCTGGTTGGTCTGGTTGCCATGCTGTCTAACATGGATGACCCGAAGTCAATCGGCCCGGCGATGGCGGTGGCCCTGTTAACGACGCTGTATGGTGCGGTGTTGTCCAACATGGTGTTTTTCCCGATTGCCGACAAACTGTCGCTGCGCCGTGAACAGGAAACGCTCAATCGTCGTCTGATTATGGATGGTGTGCTGGCGATTCAGGATGGTCAGAACCCGCGTGTCATCGACAGCTACCTGAAAAACTATCTCAACGAAGGTAAGCGCGCCCTTGATGTGGATAACGAATAGCGGAGCTTATAATGGATGAGGAAAAGCCAAATTGCCCGCCACCCGGTCTGCCGCTGTGGATGGGGACCTTTGCTGACCTGATGTCACTGCTGATGTGCTTTTTCGTACTGCTGCTGTCATTTTCAGAAATGGACGTACTGAAATTCAAGCAGATCGCCGGTTCGATGAAGTTTGCTTTCGGGGTGCAAAACCGTCTCGAAGTCAAAGACATCCCGAAAGGGACCAGTATCATTGCTCAGGAGTTTCGCCCCGGCCGTCCGGAGCCGACGCCGATTGATGTCATTATGCAGCAGACCATAGATGTCACGCAGCAGACACTCGAATTCCATGAAGGTGAATCGGATCGCGCAGGCGGTACCCAGCGTGATGCGGGTCAGATGACCGGTGGTCAGTCTCCGGAGACATCGACTCAGACCAACCAGAACACTGAGTCTGAAATGCAGCAACAGCAGTCGCAGGCGATGTCGGAAGAGATGGAAACCGTGCTCGAAAGCATCAAAAAGGCGCTGGAGCGCGAAATTGATCAGGGCGCGATCGAAGTGGAAAACCTCGGTCAGCAGATCGTTATCCGTATTCGTGAGAAAGGGGCATTTCCGGAAGGATCGGCTTTCTTGCAGCCTAAGTTCCGGCCTCTGGTACGCCAGATAGCGGAACTGGTCAAAGATGTACCGGGCATCGTGCGTGTCTCTGGTCATACCGATAACCAGCGCATAGATTCAGAGCTGTATCGCTCCAACTGGGACTTGTCTGCCCAGCGCGCCGTCTCGGTGGCTCAGGAGATGGAAAGTGTCAAAGGCTTTGATCACCAACGTCTGCAAGTGCGTGGTATGGCCGATACCGATCCACTGGGCCCGAACGATACCGAAGCGCAGCGCGCGCGTAACCGCCGGGTTGAAATCAGTATCATGCAGGGCGAACCGCTCTACAGCGATGAGGTGCCTTCCGCCCCTCAGGGCGACGCTCAGACTCAGAACCAGTAAAAACTCTGTAGTATTAATCACAAAGGCAAGCCAGACGGCTTGCCTTTTTTCTAACCTTTCCTCTCTTGGCTGAGATCGTGTATAATCCGCCCCCCTTAGAGTCTGTTGAATGGGTGGTTATATCACCACCAGTTGCCAGACCCGGAAGTACTGAGCGCCGCCAGAGGGTGTCAGCCAGAGAATGTCCACATTAAATTGCGAATAGCCTTATGAAATTTATAGTTAAACCACATCCGGAAATCTTTGTTAAAAGTGAATCAGTACGTAAGCGTTTCACTAAAATTCTTGAGGGTAATATTCGCAATATCGTCAAGAACCGTACCACAGGTGTTGCGGTATTTAACCGTCGTGATCATATTGAAGTGTCGGGTAACAGCGATGAATTTTTCGCCGAGACACTGGAAATTCTGACCACCACACCCGGCATCCAGCAAGTGCTGGAAGTGAAGCAGAGTGAGTTTACTGACCTGCACAATATTTATGAGCAGGTGTTGGAGCAGAGCCGCGATCTGATCGAAGGTAAAACGTTCGTAGTGCGTGCTAAACGTCGTGGTAAGCACGAGTTTAAATCGATTGAGCTTGAGCGCTATGTGGGCGGCGGCCTGAATCAGGCGGTGGAAAGCGCACGCGTTAAGCTGCAAAAACCGGATGTCACTATTCGTATCGAAGTGGTTGATGGTCTGCTCAACCAGATTATTGCCCGTCATAAAGGTCTGGGCGGTTTCCCGCTGGGCACACAGGAAGACGTACTGAGCCTGATTTCTGGTGGTTTCGATTCAGGTGTGTCGAGCTACCTGCACATCAAACGTGGTTCTAAAGTTCACTACTGTTTCTTCAACCTGGGTGGTCCGGCGCACGAGATTGGCGTAAAACAGGTCGCTCACTACTTGTGGAATAAGTACGGCTCATCGGCCAAAGTCCGTTTTATCTCGATTGATTTTGAGCCGGTTGTGGCTGAAATCCTGGAAAAAGTCGATGACGGCCAGATGGGCGTGATCCTGAAGCGGATGTTTATGCGTGCGGCGGGTATGGTGGCTGAGAAGTTTGGCATCCAGGCGCTGGTAACCGGCGAAGCTCTGGGTCAGGTATCAAGCCAGACGCTGACTAACCTGCGTCATATCGATAACGTAACGGATACCCTGATTCTGCGCCCGCTGATCAACTGGGATAAAGATGACATTATTACGCTGGCGCGCGAAATCGGTACCGAAGATTTTGCCAAGACTATGCCGGAATACTGTGGTGTGATCTCGAAGAGCCCGACCGTGAAAGCGGTGAAGGGTAAGCTGGAAGCGGAAGAAGCCAAGTTCGACTTCTCGATTCTGGAAAAAGTGGTTTACGATGCCCGTCAGATGGACATTCGTGACATCGAGAAAGAGTCGCAGCAGCAGGCTCCGGAAGTGGAACTGGTGACCGCCGTGCAGGAGCACGCTGTGGTACTCGACATCCGCAGTCCGGATGAAGAAGACGATAAGCCGCTGGAACTGGATGGGGTTGAAGTTCAGCACCTGCCGTTCTATAAGCTGGCGACTCAGTTCGGTGACCTGGATCAGTCGAAGACTTATCTGCTGTACTGTGAACGCGGTGTGATGAGCCGTCTGCAGGCGCTGTATCTGCAGGAACAGGGCTTTAAGAACATTAAGGTTTACCGCCCATAAGGTTCGCCTGACGACCAGACAGCGGCACAGCCGCAACAGTTTTGAATATGAAAAGCGTAAACTCAGCCGGGTTTGCGCTTTTTTATTGGCCGCTTGTTAATGTTTCAATAGTGGCTAAAAGCGCGCCGTTTCGGACACAAAATCACAGTTTCGAATTAGTATTATTAACGAATTGTTACAGTTGTTGAGGTAAGTATCAGCAGGTTTTTGTGCGCGGCAGATAAAAAAACACCGCCATATAGGCGGTGCTAAAAATTTGACAGACAGGTCAAAAAATAAATACAGGAAGTATATTTTGTAGCAGGGGATAACTGCACAAAACAGGGTGGTAGAAACCTACCGAACTCGAAAACCGAGTTTGCAAACACAACATCGCAACAACTAAGCCCATTGATTCTAAACAGAATCAAGCCGTTCAGGTCAGCGTTGCGGGGTGCAATATAGATTTTCTCTGGCTGGTTAGCAACGGACAATTTATAATGTTTCAGATTAAAAAAACTAATCTGTTACAGAGTGTACTCATGTCGAGAAGATTGCCACCATTAAACTCGCTGAAAGTGTTTGAAGCAGCGGCCCGCCACCTGAGTTTTACTCGTGCGGCGGAAGAGTTGTTTGTCACCCAGGCTGCGGTTAGTCATCAGATTAAAGCGCTGGAAGAATTTCTCGGTCTTAAGTTGTTCCGGCGTCGCAACCGTTCGCTGTTGCTGACGGAAGAGGGCCAGGGTTACTTTCTCGATATCAAAGATATCTTTGTCTCCCTGCAAGAGGCGACGGATAAACTGCTGGAACGCAGTGAGAAAGGCGCGCTGACCATCAGTCTGCCGCCAAGCTTTGCCATTCAGTGGCTGGTGCCACGCCTGGCGGACTTTAATCAGCAGGAGCCGGATATCGATGTGCGGATTAAAGCCGTCGATATGGAAGAGGGCTCGCTGACCGACGATGTCGATGTCGCTATCTATTATGGCCGCGGTAACTGGCCGGGCTTGCGCGCGGATAAGCTGTACCAGGAGTTCCTGATCCCGCTTTGTGCGCCGTCGCTGTTGATCGGCAGTAAACCGCTCGCTAACCTGAATGACCTTGGTCAGCATACCCTGTTGCATGATACGTCTCGGAAAGAGTGGAAGCAGTTCGCCAAAGAGAACAATCTGGATGGCGTTAACGTCAACCACGGGCCGATTTTCAGTCACTCGACCATGGTATTGCAGGCGGCCGTGCACGGGCAGGGGGTGGCACTGGGCAACAATGTACTGGCGCAGCCGGAGCTGGATGCCGGACGGCTGGTGGCTCCGTTTGATCAGGTGCTGATGACCAATAACGCCTTCTATGTGGTGTGCCATGAAAAACAAGCTGATATGGGGCGCATTGCCACTTTCCGTGACTGGATGCTGAAAAAAGCTCGCAGAGAACAAGAGGAATTACTCGATGACGCAGGTGCGCGTTGATGGCGACAGCCATCCACTGACATTTATTTTTGCCCACGGTGCCGGGGCAGATATGGATCATGAATTTATGGCTGCGGTCGCAGCCGGACTGGCGCAGAAACGGCATTAAAGTGGTGCGGTTTAACTTCCCTTATATGGTCAAACGCAGTGAAGATGGCAAGCGCCGTCCGCCGGATCGGGCGCCAAAGCTGCTCGACGCCTATCAAGCTGTGCTGGCCGAATACGCGAGTGGCCCTGTGGTGATTGGCGGTAAGTCGATGGGCGGGCGTATGGCTTCGTTGCTGAGTGAGCACTCACATGTGGCCGGGATTGCCTGTCTTGGCTTTCCGTTTCATCCGCCCGGTAAACCGGAAAAGTTCAAGGGTGACCATCTGGCAACCATGCCCAAGTCGTGCCTGATTCTGCAGGGCGAGCGCGATACCTTCGGGACTCAGGCTGAATTTGCGGGTTTTACCTTCAGTGACCAGGTTGAGGTCAGTTTTCTGCCCGATGGTGACCACAGCTTTAAACCGCGCAAAGCGTCCGGCCACACTGAAGCGGGTAATATTGCCCTGGTGGTAGAGCGCTTAACTCAGTTTATTAAAGAGGTGTATGATGCAAAGTAAGCATTTACTTACATTTGGCGGTCTGTTTTCAGGCGTTGCCGTTGCGCTGGGGGCTTTTGCGGCGCACGGTCTGAAAGTTACCCTGAGCCCGTACCTGCTGGAAGTGTTTCAAACCGGTGTGCAGTACCAGTTCATCCATGCAGCGGCGCTGATTGCGTGCGGCATCCTGCTCCAGTTGCCACTGGCACAAAAAGCGCGAAACTATTTTAGCCGCGCGGCGATTTGCTTTATCATCGGCATCTTTTGTTTTAGCGGCAGCCTGTACGCGCTGGCACTGACCGGAATTAAGTGGTTTGGTCCGGTGACACCGTTTGGCGGGTTGCTGTTTATGATCGGCTGGGGACTGTTTGCCTTGGCAGCGATGAGTATTAAAGAGGTGAAGCAGTGAAACAAGTCATGCTCTACTGCCGTGCGGGCTTTGAAAAAGAGTGCGCCGGCGAGATTCAGGACAAGGCCACGCAACTGGAAGTGTATGGATTTCCGCGCATGAAAACCAATAGTGGTTTCGTGATGTTTGAGTGTTACCAGGAAGGTGATGCGCAGAAACTGATCAAAGAGATTGATTTCCAGACGCTGATTTTTGCCCGCCAGATGTTTGCTGTGGCGGCCGAGTTTGAAGATCTGCCTAAAGATGACCGCATTTCACCGATTCTTTCCCGGTTGGGCGAGCTGGAAGATTTTCCGCGTTGCGGCGATCTGCGTGTCGAAACGCCGGACACCAATGAAGCCAAAGAACTGCTCAAGTTCTGCCGTAAGTTCACTGTACCGCTGCGTCAGGCGCTGCGTGGCAAAGGCTTACTGATGGCAAAAGAGCACCCGAAAAAGCCGGTGCTGCATGTCTGTTTTGTGGCGCCTGGTCATTGCTATGCCGGTTTCTCTTACAGTTCGAACAACTCACAGTTCTTTATGGGTATTCCGCGCCTGAAATTCCCGGCGGATGCGCCGAGCCGTTCAACCCTCAAGCTGGAAGAAGCGTTTCACGTATTTATTCCGCGTGAAGAGTGGGACACCCGTCTTGCCTCCGGGATGTGGGCGGTTGACCTCGGTGCCTGTCCGGGGGGCTGGACCTACCAACTGGTGAAACGTTCGATGTTCGTGCATGCGATTGATAACGGCATGATGGCTGACAGCCTGATGGAAACCGGTCAGGTGACTCATCACATGGTGGATGGCTTTAAGTTCGAACCGCCGCGTAAAAACGTTACCTGGCTGGTGTGTGACATGATTGAAAAGCCGTCTCGCGTTGCGCAGTTGATGGGCGAGTGGCTGATCCGGGGATTGGCCAAAGAAGCGATTTTCAACCTCAAGCTGCCGATGAAAGGGCGCTATGATGAAGTGCTGGAAGACATTGAGAACCTCAAGCTGTTCCTGCGCGACAACGAAGTGAAATTCCGCCTGCAGGCGAAGCATCTTTACCATGACCGCGAAGAGATCACGGTTCATGTTCAGGTGCTGAAGACGATTTCGCCATACTAGAGCTGATTTCGCCAGATTCGCTAAGATGTCTCGCGACTGGAACATCATTTCCCGTATAGTGAGCGGTCGATAATTCGCTCAGCATGCAAAACGATAAAACGCTCCTTCGGGAGCGTTTTTTAAACCGAGAGTTTTACAGCGAGAGTTTTTTAGCGAGAGTGCCTTATGGCGGATAGGCTTTATAGCGGATATATTGCAGCGCCAGCTTATCTTGGCGGCGCAAAAGCGTTAGCCTTGTGACTCTTCACTGCCGGGCACCACATAACGTATATCCTGCAGATTGAAGCCAAGCTCGATGTCGGTTTTCAGTCCGGCGACCTGTTTACATACCCGCGCCAGTTCGATGTGCTGGTCGAGCTTTTTGCGGTACTTCGGTGCCAGTTCTTCACTGGCATAGGCGCTTTCAATATCGCTAAACTGAGTCAGGATCTCTTTGGCGGCTTTCGGGCCGACGCCCGGAACGCCCGGCACCTGGCTTGAGCTGACACCCGCCAGACCCCAATAGTCGGCCAGTTGCTCAGGTTTGACGCCAAATTCTTTAGCAATAAACGGCGCATCCAGCCAGCGGTGCTGGAAGTAATCCCGGATCTGCAGCGTCGGCGACAGTAACTGGCAATAGCCTTTGTCGGTGGAGATGATGGTGACTTTTTCCTGATGCGAGGCCACTTTAACTGCCAGCGTTGCGACCAGATCGTCTGCTTCGTCACCGTCGGAGAGCAGCGAATCGATCCCCAGTTGCCACCAGGCCTGCTGAATCGCGTCCAGCCCTTGTGCCAGAGGCTCGGGCATCGGTTTACGATTGGCTTTGTAGTCCGGCAGGATTTCTGCCCGCCAGCCACGATCCTGCAAATGGTGATCAAACACAGCAATAATGTGAGTCGGCTGCGCTTCATTGATGATGCGCTGCAGGGTGCGGGTGGTGGTGTCGATAGTACGGGCAATGTCACTTTCATCGGGTTGTACGGAGTGGACGCGGCGGATCAGATTTAACGCATCGATGATGACAAGATGAAGAGACATAAGGGTTGATTACCTGGGTTGTCTGCCCGGCGTGGGACAAGATAAAAAAATAAGGGCGATAAGGCCCTTATTGTAATGAGTTTGTCTCAGATTGCTACCCGCACGCGCGGGTAGCCGGTGGTTTAAGAGACAATACGATAGCATGGTTCGTAAGCACTGCCGCCGGGCAGTTTCATCCGGTTTTGCGCCACGAAATCTTTCAGCAGTTTGTCCATTTTCTTCATCAATACCGGATCGCCATGGATTTCAAACGGTCCGTGCTGCTCGATTTCACGAATCCCCTCCGCTTTGACGTTACCGGCCACAATGCCGGAGAAACGCGCGGCGCAGATTGGCGGCCAGCACTTCCGGTGCCTGATCGAGATGTAAGTCGAGATTAGCCATATTGTCATGATTGGGCTCAAACGGCATCTGGAATTCCGGCTCGATTTTCAGCGACCAGTTAAAGCTGTAAGCATCTTCGTGATCTTTGCGGTGCTGGCGTACGGTCGGCATCGCATTGCGCATAATGCGCGCCGCTTCAGCCGGATCGTCGATCACGATGCGGTAGTGTTTACGCGCTTCATCACCGAGAGTATCGGCAATAAACTCATCAATCGAACGGAAATACTCTTCACTCTCTTTCGGACCGGTCAGCACAATCGGCATCGGCTGATGAGTGTTGTCCGGATGCATCATGATACCAAGGATATACAGCAGTTCTTCGGCCGTGCCCGGGCCGCCCGGGAAGATGATGATGCCGTGCGCGATACGGACGAACGCTTCGAGACGTTTTTCGATGTCCGGCATAATAACCAGTTCATTGACTATCGGGTTTGGCGGCTCAGCGGCAATGATCGAGGGCTCGGTCAGACCAAGATAGCGTTTTTCCTGGTAGCGCTGTTTGGCATGGCCAATCGCAGCACCTTTCATCGGGCCTTCCATAGCACCCGGACCACAACCGGTACAGATGTTTAATTCGCGCAGGCCGAGTTCATTGCCCACTTCACGGGTGTACTGATACTCTGTCGCGTTGATTGAATGTCCGCCCCAGCACACCACCAGATTGGGAATGATACCCGGGATCAGAGTGCCGGCATTACGCAGGATCCCAAACACCAGGTTGGTGATATGGGTCGAATTGGTCAGATTGAGGCGCTGGCTGTCGGCGAGGTGCATATTGACATACACGATATCGCGCAGCACTGAAAACAGGTGCTCCTGAATCCCTTTAATGATATGTCCATCGACGAAAGCGTGTTCGGGCGGATTGGTCAGTTCCAGCTTAATCCCGCGCTCACGGCGCAGTACATTGACGTCGAAATTACTGTATTTATCCAGCAACTCTTTCGAGTTATCGGTGTGACTGCCGGAGTTGAGTACCGCCAGGGTACAGTTGCGGTAGAGCTGGTACAGGTCGCCGCTCGACGCGGTTTTTTTGAGTCGTTCTACTTCAAGTTGCGACAACAGATCCATACTGCCCGCAGGGCTGACTTGGGTGATCATGCTGACCTCCTTTCTGAGAGGTTAATGAGAGTCCACCTGGCGAGCGGGTTGGAATACGTATTGATTACTTTGCTCGTTACACCGGATGGGAACACTGACGGCGCATTTTATTGTGACTTTGGTTATGGGGAAAATTGAGCCGCAGTTAATAAGTTAACTAATTGATATTACGCTTTCAATCTTGTTCGGATCTACAGATTAGGGAAATATTGTGCCGTAGCAGATGTGAAGGCGGTCACTAAAATTGTGCAGGTTTGTATAAAAAATAGCCATATTTGTGGTGAGGGATGGCGTTGGAGAAGGGCGCGGTTTTACTTCCAGGCTATTTGATTCGGGCCGTATTTTTTCGCTTCGCTCATCGCCCGATAGGCGCGCTCGAGTACGATTTCCGGAGTATCTGATTCTTTAAAACAGGTGCTGGCCGCGGTCAGGGTAATGGTGATGTTTTTATCGCGGAATTTAAACGGCAGTTTGGACACGTTGCGCTGAATCTGCTGAATAATCTGGTAGCTGTCATTATCACTGTGGTCAGGCAGCAGAATCACAAACTCTTCACCCGAGAATCGCGCCACGGTCGCGGTTTCGTTGACTTCTTTACTGATGGTGCGGGCAATGATGCGCAGCGCTTTATCCCCGGCCATAAAACCGAAGCTGTCATTAATGGCTTTGAATTTATCAATGTCCAGCATTATCAGGCGCAGGTTGTTCTGAGCGCGAATCCAACGGTGGTATTCGTGCTCCAGGCGATCATTGAACGCACTGCGGTTATACACATTGGTCAGGGTATCCTGCTGCATACGCTGGGCCTGATCATCAAGACGGCGGCGATAATCCTGGGTCATCTCGTACAGCGCTTCCATCTGGCTGCGGGTGTACTGCATGCGTTCAATCAGCACCTGTTCACGCTGTTCGGCGTGGGTCAGACGTTCTGACAATGAAGCCAGTTCATCCAGCATAGGCCCCAGTTTGGCTTTGGTGGCTGCCAGCTCGGTGCCCTCTTTCAGGGCGCTCTGACTGCGTCCGACCAGGGAGCTGAGTTCCACGTGCATTTCCTCGCGGTGCACTTGGTAGCTCTGGCTTTGCTCGACGTTCTGATTGACGCTTTTAATGTTGTTAGACAGGGAAGTATTGACCAGATCAAGAAACTTCTCGGAGCCTTTACGTTCCGCGTTGGTGCCGGCGATAACCAGTTTCAGCACATCCATGGTCAGTTCCAGCAGTGACTGGGTGGTCACACCGCTCAGCAGCTTGGCACGGATGTCGGTCAGCAGGTCACCATATTCGCCGTCGAAGTCGAGTTCGGTGATCAGGCTTTGCAGTTCGTCACTTAAACGTGCCAACAGCTCTTGGTCAGCTCCGCCGGCCAGATCGGCATTCAATGCGTGCGGGTTAGCGGAGATGATTTTGACGGAGCGTTCATACAGCGCCAGCAGTCGCATCGCCTGTTCCACTTTGGAAGGCGGCTGAGCGGCGGAAAAACTGAGCAGATCACGCAGGTCGCGTTTGATTTTTGCCGGCAGGCCGGGAACGCGCAACAGAATTTCACCACTGCTTTTGATCTGAGAATCAAGGTGGTGACTCTGTTTATCCATGTTCAACGTTTGTTGCTTCAACATGCGCTCCAGTACGGCCAGTCGGGGTATGATTGAGCTTATATCGGTTTGTTGTTCGATGGCTTGACGTAGCTCAGCAAGATACCCGTTTAACTGGATATTCTCGCCCTGACAAGCCTGACTTAAAGATGCGACGATGCGCTTCAGGACTTTTTGTTCTCGGTTAAATTTGAACGAAGTATCCCGATGTGTCAAACGTGTTTGTTCCAATTTGCTACGCAATTGGTCTAACTGATTTTGGATATCTTGTTCAAGAGCGCCCATCGACAACAATCTAATAAAAAGGGGATCAGTATGATCCTATTTACTGATTTGTCGATAATAGCAAATATTTTGAATCCGTCACGAATTCAGGGCCTTAACCGCGTAGCTTTTAGCCATCTTTTAAAAGTTTTTTGATGATTTCCTCATTTTTGAACGAAGAATGGACTTTGATCAGCCCTTGGTTGATGGCGTGTTTGCATGATTTACGAATATCGTTCGAGGCAAAACTGGCCGCCGGCGCGTTATCAATCGCACGCAGATAGACCCAGTGGCTGCTGTTTTCGCGAATACTCAGCTCTCGCGCCACGCTGGCGGCCATCAGCAGAATATCGAGTAACTCTTTATCATTTATCGCGGTATAAGCGCGCGGCAGGAAAGGATAATCGGCAATCCCCATCCGGATGGTACGATTGAGCGCCCGCTCCGGCTGAAACTCCTGCATCCAGTCTTGCACTTTATTACACAGTATTTCCGGTGGTTGATCGCGGTCGCTGCACGGTTCGATGTAGAGCAGGTTGGCATCAGAGAAGTGGTATAAGCGCGCCTCTTCACCGAGCTTGGATTGAATGAACTCACCAAAGGCGTGCTCCAGCTCAAGTCCGGCACTGTAGCCGTGCTGCAGGTACATGTTGCGCAGGAAAGGCACATCAATCATGGCGAACCGTAAGCGGTCGTTGAGCGGTTCATGAATCAGCTCGCTGATGTGCCACTGTTCATAGCTCTGGCTGCTTTTTTCCAGCGTCGATAACAGTTTGGAGTTGAGCATACGCAGGTTGTGCAGTCGTGAACGCGAGTGGGTATACAGGTTGGTATTGAGCTCGGCAATCTCTTCTTTCTGGCGTTGCAGCAGGTAGCCGCGGCGCAGCACAATCAGGAAAAACACAGCGCTGGCAATAAACAGCGCAAAGGCAATTTTCTGGAATTTGCTGTATTCGCGCTTGGTATCCTGCAGCTCTTTTTCCTGACCGACCAGATGCAGTGTCTGTTCGACAAACTCTTTTTGCTGGCGGAAAGCATCTTCACTGATTTGATTGAGTTTTTCCTGGCGGATCTTGGCGATTGAGTTGCTGTGTTTGACGCTGCTTAATGCGTTGGCATAGTCGCCGCGTTGTTCATAACCCAGAGACAGCAGATGATAGGCCTGCTCTTCCATCGCCAGATCGCCGATATCATGGCTGACAAACAGCGCCTGCTGAGCCTGTTCAATCACCTGACTGCTCTGCTGCTGATGGTAAGCCAGACCGGCTTTGAGCAACGCTGCACGGCCTTTAAGCTGCGGAATATCGGTGTAGTTGAGCATATCTTCCGCCCGTACCAGATACTGCTCGGCGAGCGGATAGTTGAAGAGTTGCAGGTACGTGGCAGCCAGGCTGAGGCGTACTTCTATCACGCTGTGCAGATTGTTGTCACCGCTCTCATGGTCGATGACGTTAAAGTAATGCACCAGAGCGAGGTTATATTTGCCTTGCAGGAAGTAGACGTCGCCCATACGTTTCAGCACCGCAGCCAGAGCCGGCGATTTGTCGTAGTTGTCGTAAAAATCGGCCGCCTGGGACAGATGAACCAGAGTTTTATCCAGCACGCGGCGTTCATAGAACAGCTGGGCCAGTAAGGTGTTGGTTTTCGCCAGCAGGGCACCGTCATTATCTTCAATCGCACTCCAGTACGACATCAGCAATTCAGACAGCGCCAGATTGTAGCGCTCGTGAGTCAGGTAATGCTGGCCTACTTCAAGATGGTATTCGATTTGCTGCTGCGGCGACGGCAGGCTGTCGATATAGGGTTTGGCTTCGGCAAACAGACGGTCAGCCAGTTCAACATCATTGGCGCGTGAGGCGATTTCCGCACGCAGCATGGTCATCTTGTAATTGATGCCCTTGGCGAGTTGATCGGAATTTTCCAGCGCTTCGTAGCGTTTGGCGATGTCACGCAGTTTTTCCCGCGCAGCAGAAGCATCGCCGTCATCCATCCATTGCAGACGCACCAGCAGGGTGTCGACGTCGAGTTCGAGAAAAGCCAGCTGATACTGCTGGGCCAGCTTACGTGCTTCTTCCAGAACCTGAAATGCCATGTGCGGAAAACCAAGCTGGTACTGCGCTTTGGCAATGATTTTCATCGCATCGATAGTACTGCCGGGGGTACGTACCCGGCTGTCGGTCTCGTCGCGGCTGATACTGGACGGCGTTTTTTCCACTTTATCAGCCAGTTTTCGCTGGGCGAGATAGTCGGTCGCGAGTGCTTTGGCCTGCTTGGGAGAGATTTCCACCAGGCCGTTTGCTTCATTCAGTGTCGGAGACGAATAAATGGTCGCCTGAGACCAGGTTGCAAAACAGAGCAGGGTCAGACCCAGCCAGTGCTGCCAGCGAAAACGAGTCATGCTGTCCGAAATCCTTTTATTGACGAGCCATACGTTGGTTGTGCGCAGGTGCGGACTGCTGCGTGGAACGGAACGGATTGATATCCAGTCCGCCACGGCGGGTATAGCGCGCCTGTACCGTCAGTGACTCCGGCTGACAGTAACGGGTGATGTCGGTGAAAATACGCTCGACACACTGCTCGTGAAATTCGTTGTGTTCACGGAATGAGACGATGTAACGCAGCAGAGCTTCGCGGTCGATTTTTGGCCCGCGGTAAGCGATTTCGACGCTGCCCCAGTCCGGCTGGTTGGTGATCAGGCAGTTGGACTTGAGCAGGTGGCTGTGTAGGGTCTCCTCAACGATTTCCGTGCCGGTTGAATTGTTTTCGATACAGACTGAATTATTTTCGATACAGACTGAATTGTGCAACAGGCGGTCATCGAAGTCGTAACTGACAATCTCAATATCCTGGTCGTCGATGCATTCGCCCTGCATGGTGACAATTGGTTGCGCGGTGTAGGCGCTGAGCGGTTTGACGTCTACCGTGACGCTTTCGCCGGCACAGGCGGAGAGGTCTTTAACCAGACACTGCTGCACGCTTTGCCAGTCGGCGAAACGAGTCTGGTTGAAACTGTTCAGGTAAAGCTTGAATGACTTGGACTCGATCAGATTGGCGCTGGTGGCCGGAATAGCAACTTCGCCGATCGCGACCTGAGGCAGGCCTTTGTCATTCAGCCAGGAGAGTTCATACAAGGTCCAGATGTCACAGCCCTGAAACGGCAGTGTATCGCCAAGGTTAAGGTCGTCACGGTTCAGGCTACGCGGCACTGGTTGCAAAAGAGAAGGGTCATATTGATTGGCGTATTCGGTGGTTTTACCCAGGGTTAAACCCGCCAGTTCTTTTGCGTCAGAATATTTGCTCATACTTTACAGTCAATTCGATTAGAATAACCGGAATTCTACGCAATACCGCCGCGTGTGTCATCTGGCAGGCGCGACTAACTCAACAATGGAGAACTTCATGGCACATTCCGTGGCCCGGGCTTTATTCTCATTCAGTCAACGCTATCTTGATGCAGTGCAGCACAAGCATCAGAGTCTGCCCTACAACGAGGAGCTGCTTGGTCTGGCTTCTGAGTGTGTGGTGCGCACTCTGGTCGGTGGCGTCGAGTGGCAACCGGTCGAGCGTGAGACGCCGGTTGATCTGGCGAATGTCGAGCGTGGCATGGAACTGACCTTACATGAAGATATTGGCCATTTTTACGGTTCACAGTTTGCCGCCGATATGCCGGCGACCTGGCGAGGTGAAGCGCTGACGCTGCTTCAGGTCTGGAGCGATGAGGATTTTTCCCGTCTGCAGGAGAATATCCTGGGACATCTGGTGATGCAGCGTCGTCTGAAACAGAAACCGACCGTGTTTATCGCGACTACAGAGGATGAGATGGACGTGATCTCTATCTGTAATCTGACCGGCCAGGTGATTCTGGAAACGCTGGGCACGGATAAGCGCCGGGTATTGAGCTGTGATGTGGCAGAGTTTTTAACCCAGTTAGAGCCGGCGGTGTAAGTTATGTTTGTGGTTGAACTTCAGTTTGAATGCTTTGATAACACCACCATCAGTGCCGTCGATAAGGCCGTGAATGGTCTGATGGACGCGCTGCGCTACAACGGTCAGGTGCTGGGGCGTGAATTCCCAATGGTGCTGGGAGACGGCGAATTTTTTGTCCGCGCCGTGTGTCCGGAGCAGGAGAGTCTGCACCCGAAAAATCATTCGGATTTTGTTAAGGTGTGTATCGGTCGTCTGGCTGAAGCCAGCCTGCTGGCACCGAAAGTGCGCCTGCTGGGGCGCGACATCAATTCAGAGCAGGCAGCCGAAGAGGAAACGCCGAGCTGGCAGGTGCTGTATACCACTTACGTGCATACCTGTTCACCGCTGCGCAGCGGCGAGAGTCTGCTGCCGATCCCGCTTTATCGTAATGAACCAACCTTGAACGGTGACCACAAAGCGGTGATCAAATGGCAGACCGAGTGGCAGGCGTGTGATGAAATCCAGATGGCGGGTGGCTGCAAAGCGGAGTTTGCCGCACTGCATGAAATCTGCGATGCCGACAGCGATCTGTTCCGTCGTGGCTGGGATCTGCGCGGCCGGATCGAGTTTCTGACTAAGGTACCGACTTACTATTACCAGTACCGGGTCGGTGGCAGCAGTTTGGCTGAGGAGAAGGCGCGCCCTTGTCCTAAGTGTGGTGCTGAGTGGCTGCTTGAAGAGCCGCTGCATGATATTTTTCACTTTAAATGCGACAGCTGCCGGATTGTCTCCAATATTTCCTGGGATCACCTGAAATAGTCAGGGCCAGGCAATCTGTTGGCAGCAGCAGCGTTTGCACGCAATAAATTTGCACGCAATAAAAAAGGTTGGCCAGTGGCCAACCTTTTTTGTGGGTTCAGTGTACTGTGTACCGCTAGGCAGTAATTACCAGCCTTTTACTGAGCCACCGTTGAAGATTTCAGAAGCTGCTTTGTCTACTTCTTCAGTCTGGTAAGCTTTCAGGAAGTTCTGTACGTTTTCAGCATTCACGTTGTCTTGACGAGCAACCAGCAGGTTTACGTATGGAGATTCTTTATCTTCTACGAACACGCCGTCTTTTTCTGGTGTCAGGCCGATTGAGCTTGCGAATGTGCTGTTGATGATCGCCAGTTCAACGTCGTCCAGTGAGCGTGGCAGCTGAGGCGCTTCCAGTTCAACGATACGGAAGTTTTTCGGGTTTTCAGCGATGTCACGTACAGTCGCTTCCAGACCAGCACCTTCACGTAGCTTGATCAGACCTTGTTGCTCAAGCAGGATCAGAGAACGGCCCAGGTTAGTTGGATCGTTTGGTACTGCGATACGTGCGCCTTCCTGCAGTTGGTCAACTGAAGTGATTTGCTTTGAGTAGGCTGCGATTGGGTATACAAAAGTGTTGCCTACGATTGCCAGTTTGTAACCACGGTCAGCAATCTGCTTGTCCAGGTATGGTTTGTGCTGGAATGCGTTAGCGTCGATAGAACCGTCATCCAGAGCCGCGTTTGGTGTTACGTAGTCAGTGAACGTGACCAGTTCTACATCCAGGTCGTATTTCTGTTTGGCAACTTTAGCAGCAACTTCAGCAACCTGAGCTTCAGCACCGGCGATAACACCGATTTTTACTTTGCTGTTGTCTACGGCTTTATCACCACAACCAGCCAGAACCAGCGCTGATGCAGCCGCAGCGATAGCCAGTAAACCTTTAAGGTTAAATTTCATAATATTCTCCTTGTTATAAACTTTTTAACGTATCTGTGTTTGTTAACGTAACTATGTTGTGTCTACGAAAAGAACGGTTTATCTGTGATCGACGCGGCGTACCAGATTGTCACCGACCGATTGAATAATTTGTACCAGCACAATCAGCATCACTACGGTCACTGTCATCACTGAGATGTCGTAACGGTGGAAGCCGTAACGGATTGCGACGTCACCCAGACCACCGCCACCAACAGTACCGGCCATCGCTGAGTAGCTGACCAGAGTCACCAGCGTAATGGTGATAGAGTTGATGATGGTTGGCATCGCTTCCGGCAGCAGCACTTTGCTGATGATCTGCATCGGAGTTGCACCCATTGACTGAGCCGCTTCAACCAGACCGCTTGGTACTTCCAGCAGCGCGCCTTCAATCAGACGCGCGACAAACGGGATAGCACCGATAGTCAGCGGAACGATAGCGGCTGTGGTACCGATAAAGGTGCCGACAATAATTTTGGTCACAGGAATGATTGCAACCATCAGTACCAGGAAAGGTACCGAACGACCGATATTAACAATAGCACCCAATACCTTGTTCAGGCGTGGGTTTTCCAGTAATCCGCCTTTCTTGCTGGTGTGCAGAATCACACCCAGAGGAATACCAAATACAAAACCGACGATACCTGCTACGGCGACCATGTAGACGGTTTCCCAGGTTGCAGTTAGGAGAAGATCACCGTTGAGTGACAACCAGCTGCTTACAACATCAAAGGACATAACCAAGAAACCTCTACTTTTACTTTGTGATCGCGAAGGTATTGCATTGCTGCAATGCTGTCGGCTTCGGTGCCGAAAATCTCAGCTACCATCATGCCGAACTTAACGCCGCCGGCATAATCGATGTCTGAACTCAGAATGCTGACATCAATATTATATTTACGCGCGATTTGTGACATCAGTGGTGCATCGACAGTCGCACCGGTGAACTCAAGGCGAACCAGCGGACTGCTGCCTGCGACGCGCTGCTCATTCAGGCGTGCCTGGTAATCGTCCGGGATCGACAGATCCAGCGTTGAGCGGATAAATTTGTTCGCCAGTTCGGTTTTAGCGTGGGCGAAGATGTCACCAACACTGCCTTTCTCAACCAGTTCACCGCCACCGATGATTGCGACTTCGTGACAGATGCTTTTTACCACGTCCATTTCGTGTGTGATCAGCAACATGGTGATGTTCAGTTTGCGGTTAATCTCTTTCAGCAGCTCCAGAATCGACTGGGTGGTGGCCGGATCCAATGCACTGGTCGCTTCGTCACACAGCAGCACTTTAGGATCGGAAGCCAGGGCTCGGGCAATCGCCACACGTTGCTTCTGACCACCACTCAGGTTAGCCGGGTAGGTATCACGTTTATCTGCCAGACCAACCAGTTTCAGCAGTTCAGAGACTTTACGCTCGATGTACTGCTCATCTTTGCCTGCCAGTTCAAGCGGCAGGGAGATGTTGCCAAACACAGTGCGTGATGACAGCAGATTGAAGTGCTGAAAAATCATGCCGATATTACGGCGGGTTTCAGACAGCTGTTTTGAATTCAGTTTAGTCAGATCGACACCGTCGACGATCACGCTGCCGTCGGTTGGAGTTTCCAACATGTTGACACAACGGATCAGAGTACTTTTCCCTGCACCTGAAGAACCGATAACACCGAAGATTGTGCCTTGTGCGATTTTAAGATTGATGTCCTTCAAGGCATGAATTTCCTTATCACCTTGATAGAACACTTTATTTACGTGACTAATTTCAATCATGTTTAAACCTGTGCAGGGATACTGAACCGGACGACGCTCATAATCCTGAGCCCTTCCGTGATTAACAGTATAAAATTTTGAACTCTCTCTCACTGGGGAGACGATGCTATGGTTTATCGACAATCAAGTCAATCGATATTTTGACGTCTAGACGTCTAAATGGGCCAATTCTCAATACAGGAAAGTGATTAATTAGTAAGGAAAGAAATAAGGCGCATATGTCAGTTTAGCGTGCTACTGACCCTGCCTGTGTCTGGCCGTGCAATCAAACTCGCATCTTGGATTGACTCGGGTATAATCAAAACCAGTTATCTACCTTATTTGAGAGCAATATTTTGGCAAAACCTGCTGTGTTTTTAGATCGTGATGGCGTGATTAACGTTGACCATGGTTACGTGCATGATGAGCACGATTTTGAATTTATCGATGGTGTGTTCGAAGCGACGAAAAAGCTCCAGGCGATGGGTTACATGTTGGTGCTGGTCACCAACCAGTCGGGGATTGCCCGCGGCAAGTTCAGCGAAGATCGTTTTCTGTCGCTGACGCAGTGGATGGACTGGAACTTCGTCGACAACGGCGTCGAGTTTGATGGCATCTATTATTGTCCGCATCACGCTGAACATGGCGTAGGTAAATATAAAGAAGACTGTGACTGCCGTAAGCCAAAACCGGGGATGTTCATCTCGGCGCGTGATTTTCTCAAAATCGACATGGCGAACTCGGTCATGGTGGGTGATAAAGCCGAAGACTTAATGGCGGCCGCTGCCGCAGGTGTGGGTACCAAGATCCTGGTGCGTACCGGCAAACCGGTCACCGAGCAAGGCGAAGCGCTGGCGGATGCGGTGCTGGATAGCCTGAGTAACGTGCCTGACTATCTGCAGTCACGCGGCTGATAAGCCGGTTTGCTGCATTTGACCTGCCATGAGTAAAAAGCTCACTATTCTGGATATTGCCAAACTGTCTGGTGTCGGTAAATCGACGGTGTCACGGGTCCTGACTCAGGATCCGAAAGTGAAACCGGAAACCCGTGCCAGAGTAGAGCAGGTGATTGCCGAACACGGTTATGTGCCTTCCAAGTCCGCCCAGTCGATGCGTGGCGGACGGCAGAAAGTGGTGGGTGTGATTATTTCCCGCCTCGACTCGCCTTCAGAAAACCGCTCGGTCAGCAGTATGCTGCCGCTACTTTATCAGCATGGCTACGATGTCGTGATCATGGAAAGCCAGTTCGACCGCGCGAAAACAAGTGAACATCTCGATGTACTGGCCAAGCGCAACGTTGACGGGGTGATCGTGTTTGGTTTTACCGGACTGGATATGAACAGCCTGAGTCCGTGGCAAAACCGTGCGGTTGTGATTGCGATGGACTCGCAAAGCGTCTCGTCGATTAATTATGATAACGCGGGCGTGATTCGTGCGGCGCTGGCTCATCTTGAGCAGCAGCAGTTCAGCCGGATTGCTTATATTGGTGTCGATCCGAGCGATAAGACCACCGGAGCATTGCGTCTTAATACTTATCTCGACTGGTGTCAGACCAAGGGGTATGAGCCTAATTACCAGACCGGACAACTTAACCATCACAGCGCCTATCAGCTGGTGGATAGAGTGCTCACCGCCGAGACCCAAGCGATTGTCTGTGCCAGCGACAGCATTGCCATGGGCGTTATTAAACGTCTGCAGGAGTGTCAACGTGAAGAGGTGGCGGTGACCGGAGTAGGGGGCAATGAACTGCTGTCATTTCTGTTTCCGAATGTGTACAGCGTTGATCCCGGCTATCGTCAGGCGGGAGAGCAGGCCGCTCAGCTCCTGATTCAGCACTTGCGTGGTGATATCAGCCAATGTGTTCATCTCACTCAGGCTCCGGCAACGATCGCCTGACGGGCGGTGTGATTCCCCTCGGACCGTGCAGCATCGGCCGCTTTCATTTTGCATCCGCTCAACTCTGCTAAGTCTGCCCGGCACACAGCGGTCACAACCACTATCCGCACTACACTTACCTGCCAAGTGGCATTCTTGATCTGATCCTGATCGCTTTTTTACGCGAGACTTTTACCCCGGATGTGATCTTTTTCAATTAATGGGAACAGTCCCATTATGCTTTTGGTCTGGCTGTGTCACTATCCTTGTTATTAGTTATGGGAATGTTCCCATATGCAATTGAACTATTATAAAAGAACCTGATTACGATAAAAGAACTTAACCAATAAGGTGGACGAGGATATGAGTAAGATAGCGACACAAGACGTTGCGCGTCTTATCGAGCTGGTCGGTGGCAAAGAGAATATTGCGAGTGTTACGCACTGCCTGACCCGGCTGCGTTTTGTGCTTAATGAACCGGCGAAAGCAGACAGTAAGCAGCTGGAAGCGCTGAGCATGGTCAAAGGCTGCTTTACCAATGCCGGTCAGTTTCAGGTGGTCATCGGGACCGAGGTTGACCAGGTCTATAAACTACTGCTGCAACTGAGTGGCCAGAGCGAAGCATCCAAAGATGAGGCCAAGCTGGCGGCGCGACAGAACATGAACATGCTGGAGCGCGGTATCTCTCATCTGGCGGAAATCTTTGTGCCTTTGCTACCGGCTATCATTACCGGTGGTCTGATTCTTGGCTTTCGGAATGTGATTGGCGACATCCGCATGTTTGACGGCAAAACTCTGGTCGAAATCAGTCAGTTCTGGGCCAGTGTCCACTCTTTCCTGTGGCTGATCGGTGAGGCTATTTTCTTCTTCCTGCCGGTCGGGGTCTGTTGGTCAACGGTGAAAAAACTCGGCGGCACACCGATTCTGGGCATCACGCTCGGGATAACCCTGGTTTCACCGCAGCTGATGAACGCCTATCTGATTGGTAAGCAGGTGCCGGAAGCCTGGGATTTTGGCTGGTTTGTGATTGATAAAGTTGGTTATCAGGCGCAGGTGATTCCGGCCATTCTGGCCGGTGTGGTGCTGGCTTTGATTGAAACTAACCTCAAGCGTATTGTCCCGGCCTATCTCTATCTGGTCGTGGTGCCGTTTGTTTCTATCATCCTGTCTGTACTGCTGGCCCACGCCATCATTGGTCCGTTTGGGCGCATGCTTGGTGACGGGGTAGGTATCGCAGCCAAAGCGGCGATGACCGGCGATTTTGCGGTTATCGGCTCGATGCTGTTTGGTTTTTTGTATGCGCCGCTGGTGATCACCGGTATTCACCACACCACTAACGCGGTCGATTTACAGCTCATGCAGGATCTCGGCGGTACGCCTATCTGGCCTTTGATTGCACTGTCAAATATTGCCCAGGCCTCGGCGGTAGTCGGCATTATACTGATCAGCAAGAAAGAGGGCGAGCGGGATATTTCTGTGCCGGCAGCGATCTCTGCTTATCTTGGCGTCACTGAGCCGGCCATGTACGGGATTAACCTCAAATACAAGTTCCCGATGTTGTGCGCCATGATTGGCAGTGCGTTGGCAGCTGCGGTGTGTGGCAGTTTTGGGGTAATGGCAAACGGCATTGGTGTCGGTGGCTTGCCAGGTATTTTGTCGATTCAGCCGCAGTACTGGATGGTATTTTTACTGGCGATGTTAATTGCGATAGCTGTGCCCGTGGCGCTGACTCTGCTGATGTACAAGCGCGCTAAAGCCAAAGGCGAGCTGACCGTGGCGCAGGCATAAGTGACTCAGGCAGAGTGGTCGTTATCGCTCTGCCTGATAGCGGATTTTTTAATTTTTCAGGTAAGTGAGTTAAGAGTATGACAAGCAATAAGGGCGATGCTGAGTGGTGGAAAACCGCCACGATTTATCAAATCTATCCGAAAAGCTTTTGTGACAGTGGCGCCAAGGGAACCGGCGATCTGCGCGGCATTATCAGTAAGCTCGATTATCTGCAGTTGCTGGGCATTGATGCCATCTGGCTGACGCCGGTCTATCAGTCACCTATGGTGGATAACGGCTATGATATTTCCGATTACTACGCCATTAACCCGCAGTTTCGGCACGATGCAGGACTTTGATCAGTTGCTGGCGCAGGCTCACCAGCGCGGTATTCGTATCATCATGGATATTGTTGTCAATCATACCTCGACCGAGCATGCTTGGTTTCAGTCTGCATTGGGCGACAAATCCAGTCCGTATCGTGATTACTACATCTGGAAAACGCCACGACAAGGGCGTGAACCGAACAACTGGCAGTCAAAATTCGGTGGCAGTGCGTGGGCGCTGGATGAAGCGACCAATGAATATTATCTGCACCTGTTTGCGACCGAACAGGCCGACCTCAACTGGGAAAATCCGGCGGTCCGTGAGGAAGTCAAAGCGGTGATCGGTTTCTGGGCTCAAAAAGGGGTTGATGGCTTCCGGCTCGATGTGATTAACCTTATCTCCAAACAGCAGGACTTTCTTGATGATGAGCGCGGTGACGGACGGCGGTTCTATACCGACGGGCCGCGCGTGCACGAGTATTTGCAGGAGATCAGCCGCGATGTGTTTCAGCGTTATGGCAGTGTCACCGTGGGCGAGATGTCGTCGACTAATTTAGAGCATTGCCAGCAGTATTCAGCACTCGATGGTCGCGAGTTATCTATGGTGTTTAATTTCCATCATCTTAAAGTTGATTATCCGGATGGCAATAAATGGACCTGTGCACCGTTTGACTTTGTGCAGCTCAAACAGATTTTTAATCACTGGCAGTGCGGACTGAACGGGCAAGGCTGGGGTGCGCTGTTCTGGTGTAACCATGATCAGCCACGGGTGGTCAGCCGCTTTGGTGATAATGGTCAGTACCGGGTTGAAGCCGCTAAAATGCTGGCAGCGTCCATTCATATGATGCAGGGCACGCCTTATATTTATCAGGGTGAAGAGATTGGCATGACCAACCCGGGATATACCAGCCTGGAGCAATACCGCGATGTGGAAAGTATCAATATGTATGAACTGATGGTACGACGCGGAGAGACTTCCCATCAGGAGATGATGGCCATTCTGGCGCAGAAATCGCGGGATAATTCACGCACGCCGATGCAGTGGCGCGATGCACCTAACGCTGGCTTTACTCAGGGCAATCCTTGGCTGGATGTCGCATTCAATTATCCGTCGGTTAACGCCGAACAAGCGTTGGCGGATCCGGACTCGGTGTTTTATTTCTACCAGCGCCTGATTGAACTGCGAAAGCAGGTTGATGTGATCACCAGCGGCGATTACCAGGATTTACTACCTGATCATCCGACTATTTTTGCCTATCAGCGCCGCTCGTCGACGCAAACCCTGATTTGTCTAAACAACTATTATGCCGATGAGGTGCAGTGTGAATTGGCCGATACGCTGAATTTAGAGCGCGCGCGCTATTTGTTGGGCAATTATGCGTATCTGGAGCAGCAAAAGGTCACTCAGCTGCAGACTCTGCGCCCCTATGAAAGCCGGGTGATTTTGCTTGAGTAGCGTATGTTTCTGAGTAAGTAAAATAAAAGGCATCCTGTTGCCGGATGCCTGATTCGGCGCGCTGTAGTTGAAAGCAAAGCTATGGTTGAAAACAAAGCTGTATCTGAAAACAAAAAAGCCAGCTCAATGAGCTGGCTTTCTGTATATGGTGGAGGGGGACGGATTCGAACCATCGAAGGCGGAGCCGGCAGATTTACAGTCTGCTCCCTTTGGCCACTCGGGAACCCCTCCGGGGGTTGTCTTATTCTTCACAGAACAAGCTTGAATGACGTTTTCCCAACGCATCAAACAAGGGGTTTCTCTTAAAGAGAAATATGGTGGAGGGGGACGGATTCGAACCATCGAAGGCGGAGCCGGCAGATTTACAGTCTGCTCCCTTTGGCCACTCGGGAACCCCTCCAGGGGTTGTCTTATTCTTCACAGAATAAGCTTGAATGACGTTTTCCCAACGCATCAAACAAGGGGTTTCTCTTAAAGAGAAATATGGTGGAGGGGGACGGATTCGAACCATCGAAGGCGGAGCCGGCAGATTTACAGTCTGCTCCCTTTGGCCACTCGGGAACCCCTCCAGGGGTTTTCTTATTCTTTATCAGAATAAGCTTGACTGAAGTTTTCCCAACGCATCAATCAAGTGTTTCTCTTACGAGAAGAATATGGTGGAGGGGGACGGATTCGAACCATCGAAGGCGGAGCCGGCAGATTTACAGTCTGCTCCCTTTGGCCACTCGGGAACCCCTCCAGGGTGTTTTTCTTATTCTCTGTCGGAATAAGCTTAATTGACGTTTTCCCAACTCGTCGCTCAAGTGCGGAGCGCATATTATCAAACTCGCTCTCTCTGTAAACCCTTTTTTTATGTTTTTGAATTGAATGCTGGCTTTTTCGTCAAAGAAGCTAATAAAACAGCATTTTGGCGCGGATTGCTTACAGTTTTACTATCTATCTTTACGTTAGTTGACGTTAAAAAAAAGATTAGCGGTTACAATATAATAAGATTCAATATATCGATCATTATTATGAAAAAAACAACTCGTCTATTTGTTGCCCTACTTACTGCCCTTGCTGTTCAGCCGTTGTCGGCCTTCGGCGCGTCGCGCGCTATACCTGTGGTGATTGAAAGCGTAGAGTCACACCCGGTTTCTCAATCACTGTCACTGGTCGGCAAGCTAAAAGCGGATCAATCGGTCGATATTGCCCCGGAAGTGACCGGTAAAGTCGATGTTATCGCGGTGAAAGCCAATCAGCAGGTCAAAAAAGATCAGCTGCTGGTCCAGTTTAATGATGATAAAGCGCGTGCCGCGGTGACCGAAGCGGCGGCGTATCTGCGTGATGAGCAGCGTAAACTGCGCGAGTTTGAGCGACTGGTGAAGCGCAATGCTATTACCCAGACCGAAATTGACGCCCAGCGTGCCAGCGTCGAAATCGCCCAGGCGCGTCTCAATGCTGCCCAGGCCAATCTGCAAGATCTGCGTATTACCGCGCCGTTTAGCGGCACGGTGGGCTTTATCGATTTCAGCCGCGGTAAACTGGTCAGTGCCGGCGAAGAGCTGCTGACTCTGGATAACCTTGCTCTGATGCAGCTTGATTTACAGGTGCCGGAGCGTTACCTCTCCAAGTTACAGAAAGGCATGAAAGTGCTCGGGCGCACCAATGCCTGGCCGGGTGAGATGTTTGAAGGCCACGTAGTAGCGATCGATTCGCGCATCAATCAGGAAACGCTTAACCTGCGGGTCCGGATTCACTTCGCTAATCCGCAAGGCTTGCTCAAACCTGGCATGTTGTTGTCGGCCCAACTCGATTTTGCTCCGATCAATGCCCCGATCATTCCGGTCCAGGCGCTCGAATACTCAGGTACGAAGCGTTATGTGTATGTGGTCGGTGACGACAACATCGTCAGCCGGCGTGAAGTACACCTCGGCGCGCGAATCGAGAATGAAGTGGTGATTGATGATGGTCTCGATATTGGCCAGCATATTGTGGTGCAGGGCATCGTCAACATGCGAGATGGTGCGACCATTACTGAAGTGGATGCCTCCGGTCAACCGGTGACACAAGAGGGTGAACAGTAATGTGGCTGTCTGATGTCTCGGTAAAAAGGCCGGTTGCGGCGGTCGTACTGAGCATGCTGCTGTGCGTGTTCGGTATGGTCTCCTTTTCCAAACTCGCGGTGCGTGAGATGCCGGATATTGAAAGTCCGGTGGTGTCGATTTCAACCCGTTATGAAGGCGCTTCGGCGACCATCATCGAAAACCAGATTACTTCCGTGCTGGAAGACCAGTTGGCGGGCATCAGCGGGATCGATGAAATCACCTCGATTACCCGGAACAGCATGTCTCGAATTACGGTGACATTTGAGCTCGGTTATGACCTCAATACCGGCATCAGTGATGTGCGTGATGCGGTGGCCCGTGCTCAGCGCTGGTTACCGGATTCGGCCGATGACCCGGAAGTGTTTAAGAATAACGGCTCCGGCGAAGCCTCGGTTTACATTAACCTCAGTTCGACAGTGATGGACCGTACTCAGCTGACCGATTATATCGACCGGGTTCTGATTGACCGTTTCAGTCTGATCTCCGGAGTGAGTTTCGGTCGATGTGTCCGGCGGTTTGTACAAGGTGATGTACGTGCGCCTTAAGCCTGAGCTGATGGCGGGGCGGGGTGTTACCACGTCTGATATTGCCGATGCACTAAACCGAGAAAACCTTGAGAGTCCGGGTGGTGAAGTGCGCAATGACTCGACCGTGATGTCGGTGCGTACTGCGCGTAGTTACCAGAAACCCGAAGACTTTCAGGATCTGGTGGTCAAGCATGCCAGCGGACGCAGCCCGATTTATCTGCGTGATGTCGCCGATGTATTTATTGGCGCCGAGAACGAAAACTCGACCTTTAAGAGCGATGGCGTAGTGAACGTCAGTATGGGCATCGTTCCTCAGTCTGATGCTAATCCGCTCGACGTCGCGGACCGGGTCCATGCTGCGGTGGCTAACATTCAGCAGTTTCTGCCGGAAGGGACCCGCCTGGCGATAGACTATGACTCGACCGTGTTTATCGACCGTTCGATTGAAGAAGTGTTCAACACCCTGTTTATTACCGGCGCACTGGTGATTCTGGTGCTGTACATTTTTATTGGTCAGTCGCGCGCGACGTTAATCCCGGCAGTAACGGTGCCTGTGTCACTGATCTCCTCATTTATTGCCGCTTACTATTTCGGTTTTTCTATCAACCTGATCACTTTGATGGCGCTGATCCTGTCGATTGGTCTGGTGGTGGATGACGCGATAGTGGTGATGGAGAACATCTACCACCATATTGAACAGGGCGAGAAGCCCTTGCTGGCCGCTTTCAAAGGAGCGCGTGAAGTGGGATTCGCGGTGATCGCGACGACCATGGTGCTGGTGATGGTGTTTTTGCCGATTTCGTTTATGGATGGCATGGTCGGCCTGCTGTTTACCGAGTTTTCGGTGCTGCTGGCGATGTCGGTGATTTTCTCCTCTTTGATTGCTCTGACCCTGACGCCGGTTCTGGGCAGTAAAATTCTGCGCGCCAATGTGAAATCTAACCGTTTTAACCGTGCGGTCGATCATCTGTTCAGCAAACTTGAGTCAGGTTATCGCGCCTGGCTGGCGCATGCCCTGAATCTGAAGTGGGCCGCTCCTTTGGTGATTCTGGCCTGTATCGGTGGTAGCTATGGCTTGAATCAAATGGTGCCGGCTCAATTGACGCCATCGGAAGATCGCGGGGTGATTTTTGCGTTTGTGCGCGGCGCGGATGCGACCAGTTACAACCGCATGGCGGCCAACATGGATTTGGTCGAAGAGCGTCTGATGCCGATGCTCGGGCAGGGGTTTCTCAAGTCATTCAGCATTCAGTCCCCGGCGTTTGGCGGTAATGCCGGCGACCAGACCGGTTTTGTCATCATGATTCTGGAAGACTGGAAAGAGCGTAGTGTGACGGCTCAGAATGGGTTAGGCCTGGTGCGTCAGACACTGGCCGGTATTCCGGATGTTCGGGTGTTCCCGTTTATGCCCGGTTTCCGCGGCGGCTCAAACGAGCCGGTCCAGTTTGTTCTCGGAGGCTCGGATTACGCCGAGTTACAAAAATGGGCCGACGTGATGGAAGAGCAGGCGCGTCAGTCCGGTTTGATGACCGGGGTTGATACCGATTATTCGGAAAAAACGCCTGAGCTGGTGGTGACTGTCGATCGCCAGCGTGCGGCTGAACTCGGCATTAGTGTGCAGGATATTTCCGATACTCTGGAAGTCATGCTGGGTGGTAAGAGTGTGACTACGTTCCTTGAACGAGGCCAGGAGTACGATGTTTATCTGCGTGGTGATGAGAAACAGCTTTAATAATGCGACCGATCTGACTCAAATCTATATGCGTACCTCATCCGGTGATCTGGTGACACTGGATACGGTCACCAAAATCGACGAAGTGGCATCATCGATTCGTCTCTCGCACTATAACAAGCAGAAATCAATCACCATTACGGCCAACCTGGCGGACGGACATACCTTGGGTGACGCGCTCGATTTTCTTGACCAGCAGGCGATAAAGCAGCTGCCGAGCGATATCTCCATCAGCTACTCCGGTGAGTCGAAAGATTTTAAAGAGAACCAGTCCAGTGTGGCGGTGGTGTTTGCTCTGGCTTTGCTGGTGGCTTATCTGGTGCTGGCCGCGCAGTTTGAAAGCTTTATCAACCCGCTGGTGGTGATGTTTACCGTGCCTATGGGGGTGTTTGGCGGTTTTATCGGCCTTCACCTGATGGGGCAGGGGATGAACATCTACAGCCAGATCGGCATGATCATGCTGATTGGTATGGTAACCAAAAACGGTATTCTGATCGTTGAGTTTGCCAACCAGCTGCGTGACCGTGGTCTGGCCTTCGAAAAAGCGGTGGTCGATGCGGCGGCAAGACGTTTACGCCCGATCCTGATGACGGCGTTTACCACGTTGGCTGGATCCATACCGCTTATTCTCTCGACCGGTGCCGGTTATGAGAGCCGGGTGTCGGTGGGTACGGTGATTTTCTTTGGCATGGGTTTCTCAACCCTGGTGACCCTGTTTGTGATACCGGCGATGTATCAGTTAATTGCCCGTTCAACGGCAGCGCCTGGTCATGTGGAAGCCGAGCTGCAACGCGAGCTGGGGTACGATGTCCGCTCGCGTTCAACTCATGAGTAATCTTGCGATGAGTTAGCCTTGCAAAAGGTAGCCGTAATTGTGTCAGCAATGAGCCCGCGTTATGCTGGCTCATTGCTTTGTGCGCCAAGGCGTTAACGATAGGTAACGATATAGCGCTTGGGCTTATGATTCATTGCCAGCACCAGGTTGAGCACCACGGCGCCAAAAATGGAGATGAGGATGGTCTGCCCCGGCACGAAGAAAATCGAGACCGCCAGGATCACGCAGTCAATTGCCATCTGACTTTTGCCCACCGGAATCGAAAATTTATCTTCGATGTACAGGCACAGGACGTTAAAACCGCCGATACTGGCGCGATGACGAAACAGAATCAGCATCCCCAGTCCCATCAGTACGCCGCCAGCCAGTGCGCAAAATGCCGGCTCGGCATTGCTGAAGCTGATAACCAGCGCAAGATGGTCGGTCAATACTGACACCAGGGCTCCACAAATCGCGCTGTTAATCGCAAATTGGTGGCCGAAACGCTTCCAGGCCAGCAGATAAAACGGGCTGTTAATTAAAAAGAACAGCCAGCCGAACGACAGCGGCAGGATTTGACTGAGTAATAAAGCCAGCCCGGCCGCGCCTCCGGTTAATAACTGACCGGCCTGAAGTAAGAATACTCCCTGGGCAACCAGGAAGGTACCGGTCAGCATCGCGATCCAATCTTCTTTACGTGTGTGTTTTTCCATCAACTTTAAATTTTAGTGGCCGATAATGCTCCGGATAGTAAAGAAAAGCTGATCATTTCGGTAGCGAGGCGGGGAAATTTGAGGTAAACCTATGTAATTAACGCTTTACAGGGTGTAAAGCATAAAATTGACACTTAGACGAAGCAGACTGTGAGGCGGCTCTACGTGGCAGGGCGGAACTCCTTCTGGAGCACGCTTTTTATGCTATGGTGGGGCTTAACCCGAAGTCAGGAACACTTCCTTTGCGGGAAGATAGAACACTTCGTCTGTCATTATGAAAAAACTGCATGATATTTTCTGCAATTTGGACTTTAAGCAACAGATCAAATTATGTAGAATGCGCGCCATTAGAGTGACGAAAACGTTTGCGTTGGGTTCATTGTGCAGTTTTTTGCCAATTTCAGTACAATCTGAGTCAGGAGATACAGATGCTAAAGCGTGATATGAATATCGCTGATTATGATGCGGAGCTATTCGCAGCAATCCAAGAAGAAACTCTTCGCCAAGAGGAACACATCGAGCTAATCGCTTCAGAAAACTACACCAGCCCGCGTGTAATGGAAGCTCAAGGTTCTCAGCTGACTAACAAATACGCTGAAGGTTACCCAGGCAAGCGTTACTACGGCGGCTGTGAGTACGTCGACAAAGCGGAATCTTTGGCTATCGACCGTGCGTGTCAGCTGTTTGGCTGTGAATACGCGAACGTTCAGCCTCACTCTGGCTCTCAGGCAAACAGCGCAGTTTACATGGCTCTGCTGAATCCGGGCGACACAGTTTCTGGGCATGAGCCTGGCACACGGTGGTCACCTGACTCACGGTTCACCAGTAAACTTCTCTGGTAAACACTACAATGTGATCCCTTACGGTATCGACGAAAGCGGCCAAATCAACTACGACGAAATGGAAGCGTTGGCACTGGAGCACAAACCGAAGATGATCATCGGTGGCTTCTCTGCTTACTCACAAATCGTTGACTGGAAACGCATGCGTGAAATCGCAGACAAAGTCGATGCGTACCTGTTTGTCGATATGGCTCACGTAGCGGGTCTGATTGCTGCGGGCGTATACCCGACTCCAATCCCTCACGCGCACGTTGTGACTACGACTACTCACAAAACACTGGCTGGCCCACGTGGCGGTTTGATCCTGTCAAACGCTGGTGAAGAGATGTACAAAAAGCTGAACTCAGCGGTATTCCCTGGTGGTCAGGGTGGTCCTCTGATGCACGTTATCGCTGGTAAAGCAGTCGCGTTCAAAGAAGCGATGGAACCTGAATTCAAAGCATACCAGCAGCGTGTAGTACAAAACGCTAAAGCGATGGTTGCTCAGTTCCAGGCGCGTGGTTACAAGATCGTTTCTAACGGTACTGAAAACCACCTGTTCCTGGTTGACCTGATTGATAAAAACATCACAGGTAAAGAAGCGGATGCAGTTCTGGGTGCAGCAAACATCACTGTAAACAAAAACTCAGTGCCAAATGACCCACGCAGCCCGTTCGTAACTTCTGGTATCCGTGTTGGTACTCCGGCGATCACTCGTCGTGGTTTCACTGAGCAAGATGCGAAGAACCTGGCTGACTGGATGTGTGACGTTCTGGACAACATCAACGATGAGTCTGTGATCGAAGCAACCAAACAGAAAGTTCTGGAAATCTGTAAACGTCTGCCAGTTTACGCATAAGCATCGATTAGTCAGTTACGCTAGCGCGTAATGAGCACATGAACGTTAAAGGCCTGCATATGATGCAGGCCTTTTTTATTGTGGCTAGCGGCGCATAGCGCGCGTTGGTGCTGCTCTGCTTATTTAGCGATGCTCAGCAGAGTGCCGGATTTGCATTTGAACAGGTAGTAGCTGTTGCTTTCGCTGAATTTACCCAGCCCTTCACCATCGCAGTAGTCGATATTAATATCGCGCATGGTTTCCAGTGTACTCTCTTGCTGCAGGGCGAATTTAGCGCCGTCAGCGCAGACAATCCGTACTCGTCCGTCGTCACTGAGTGAGTAGATGTTCACTTCTGTGTTGCACAGTTCAAACGAGGCTTCGCGATAGTTGTCCTGTGTGGTATTCGACGCACAGCCGGATGCTGTCGCCACTGCTACCATAGCCAGCAGGCTCAGTTTTTTCATTCTGGTAATCCTTACAGGACCTGATGTCCGTATATGCATGTTTGCGCAAAGTGTAGACTATTTTCTCTGCTTATCTCAAGCACTGTGGTTGCTGGCTGATACACAGATATAAAAAAACCGGCGTTTCAGCCGGTTTTTAAAGCAGAGGCGGGAAATTATTTGACTTCCATGCCTTTCGCTTGCAGATCCGCATGGTAAGACGAGCGAACAAACGGGCCACAAGCCGCGTGAGTGAAGCCCAGTTCCAGTGCGATGTCTTTCAGTTCATCGAACTCAGATGGCGGCACGTAGCGTTCTACCGGCAGGTGGTGACGGCTCGGAGCCAGGTACTGACCCAGAGTCAGCATAGTCACACCGTGAGCACGCAGATCTTTCAGAACTTCGACGATCTCTTCTTTGGTTTCGCCAAGGCCCATCATTAGGCCAGATTTGGTCGGAACGTCCGGGTGCATTTCTTTGAACTTACGCAGCAGTTCCAGTGACCATTTGTAGTTGGCACCAGGGCGCGCTTTACGGTACAGGCGCGGTGCGGTTTCCAGGTTGTGGTTGAATACATCTGGCGGGTTATCTTTCAGCAGATCCAGCGCCACATCCATACGACCACGGAAGTCAGGAACCAGGGTTTCAATGCGGATTTCAGGGTTCAGAGCACGGATCTCGCGGTTACAGTCCGCGAAGTGCTGAGCACCACCGTCACGCAGGTCATCACGGTCAACTGAGGTGATCACTACGTATTTCAGCTTCATATCCTTGATGGTCTGAGCCAGTTTCTGTGGCTCTTGCGCATCCGGAGTCAGAGGACGGCCATGGGCAACGTCACAGAATGGACAACGACGGGTACAGATAGCACCCAGGATCATAAAGGTCGCAGTACCGTGGTTAAAACATTCGGCCAGGTTAGGGCAGGATGCTTCTTCACACACAGAATGGAGATTATTTTTGCGCATTGCTGACTTGATGTCCTGAATACGCTGACTGTCCGCAGGCAGTTTGATTTTCATCCATTCCGGTTTACGCAGGATTTCTTTCTGCTCGGCAGGCATGTTTTTAACTGGAATTAATGCCATTTTGTCGGCGTCACGGTATTTTACGCCTTTTTCCATTTGGATTGGTTTGCTCATGCTTTCTTACCTATGACAGGTGCTTCAGTGCTGAATTCTACTTGTTCGTAACCAAACAGGCTGACGAGTTCTGTAATGAGTTGTTGCTCGACGTCCGCGATATTCTCCGGGCCGCCTAAATCGCTCACTTGCACCATTTGCATACCTTGGTAACCGCACGGGTTGATACGCTGAAAAGGAGAGAGGTCCATGTTGACGTTGAGCGCTAAACCATGGAACGAACAGCCTTTACGAATTCTAAGACCGAGTGAGCAGATTTTTTTACCATCGACATAAACGCCAGGTGCATCCGGGCGCGCGGCAGAGTCGATATTGTAAGCTTTTAACGTGTTAATTACGAGGTTCTCAATATCAGTGACGAGTTTCTCGTACTCCGAGGCTCTTACGACGCAGATTAATCAGGAAGTAAGCGACGATCTGGCCGGGACCGTGATAAGTCACCTGGCCGCCACGATCACTTTGTACAACCGGAATGTCACCAGTGTTGAGAAGGTGTTCGGCTTTACCGGCCTGACCCTGGGTGAACACCGGATTGTGTTCGACAAGCCATACTTCATCGCGGGTGCTGTCATCGCGTTGATCGGTAAAGTCATGCATTGCCTGCCAAACAGGATGGTAATCCTGTCGACCTAATCGTCTGACAACAAGCTGGTTATCCATCATAGAAGTCCGTCAGTGATATATAAAGTGCTGGGATTATAAACGTGTTCAGCGTTTCTAACTACAGATCGAGGCACTATTTTTGACCCTGAATTTTATGTAACTATTTTAATTTATTGATAAATAAACAAAAAGCAGCCAGTGGCTGCTTTCAAAAAAAATTGAATATATCAAATAAATGCAGGTTGAGCCGCTTACAGTACCATGCGTACGATTTCGATATCGCCCAGCTCTTTGTACAGCACTTCGACCTGCTCAATTGAGGTCGCGGTGATAGTCACTGACACTGAGTGATAGGTACCTTTACCGCTTGGTTTGACGCGCGGGCTGTAATCACCTGGAGCATGGCGCTGAATAACTTCCAACACAAGCTCTGGCAGCTCAGGTTTCGCATGACCCATCACTTTGTAAGTAAACGAGCATGGGAACTCTAGCAGGTCTTTCAATTTTGCATCAGAGTTGATGGTCAACATATTGGAAACTCCAAGTTTGGTATTCAATAACGGTGTCGAATAGTACAGTCTATTGACAGCGATCTCAAGTCACGCAAAAAAGCCGCCTGTTGGCGGCTTTGTCTGACAGGTTTACACCTTGCGGCTCACGGCCGGTCGGTTTAGAACAAGCCTTTGAATAGCAGGACAATGTAGTCCCACAGACGGCTGAACATGCTGCCTTCTTCGACGTTTTCCAGTGCCAGCAGAGGACGTTGTGCCACATCTTCACCGTTCACCTGGTAGTACAGAGTACCGACTTTTTCGCCTTTCTGGATTGGTGCTTTCAGCTCTTTTTCCAGAACGAAGCTGGCCGTCAGATCTTTCGCCTGGCCGCGTGGCAGAGTCACGTATGTGTCTTCGCCTACACCCAGAGCAACCGTTGACTTGTCACCCATCCACACTTTTTCGTTGACGAAAGTTTCGCCCGCTTTATGTGGTTCAACCGTTTCAAAGAAACGGAAGCCGTAGCTCAGCAGCTTTTTGCTCTCTGATTTACGTGCGTTCATGTCTTTGGTGCCCATGACAACCGCAACCAGACGCATCTTGCCTTCGGTGGCCGAGCTTACCAGGTTAAAACCTGCGTTGGTGGTGTGACCGGTTTTGATGCCGTCCACGTTCATGCTTTTATCCCACAGCAGACCGTTACGGTTGTACTGAGTGATGCCGTTGTAAGTGAATTTCTTCTCTGAGTAGATTTTGTACTCGTTCGGAACGTCACGGATCAGAGCCTGACCCAGCAGTGCCATGTCGTAAGGCGTGGTGTACAGATCTGCGTTGTCCAGGCCGTGTACGTTGGCAAAGTGGGTATCTTTCATACCCAGGCTGCTGCCCCAGGCGTTCATCAGATCGACAAACGCATCTTCCGAGCCGGCGATGTGCTCTGCCATGGCGACACAAGCGTCGTTACCTGACTGAACAATGATGCCCTGGTTCAGATCGCGTACTTTAACCGTCGTGCCGACTTCGATGAACATCTTTGATGATTCCGGGAAGTTCTTCGCCCAGGCATTACGGCTGATAGTGACGTCATCATCGTTAGAAATGTTACCGCGCTTCAGTTCCTGGCCGATGACGTAACTGGTCATCATTTTGGTCAGGCTGGCTGGAGACAGCTTGGTATTCATTTCTTTCTGGGCAAGAACTTTGCCTGAATGATAGTCCATCAGTACAAAACCTTTTGCCGCGATCTGTGGCGCATCTGGAATTACGACAGGAGAAGCGTTAGCTGTGCTGGTGAACGTAGCGGAAAGCGCAATTGAAGACGCTAAAACAGAATTTAGGATGGTTTTTTTCATGATGAATGCGAATTGTTTAATTAATTGTTCGTTATATTAACAGAAACAACTTCTCAAACCAGACCTGACTAATCAGGTCGGGCTTGGGATGCCATTATTGCGTGACGGAGTGCTTTTTAATAAAGGCAGTATCGTACCCCAGAGCTTTCACCTTTTCGAGGGTGTCCTGTGTTTGGGTGTAATCGCTGAACGGTCCCAGAAACAGGCGATGGCTTTGGTCAATACTCTCGACAAAACTTTGCACTGAAAGGCTTTGACCCATTTCTTGCGCTAAAGTTCGCACTCTTTGTTCATTTTGTGAAGATGCCACCTGAATGATGTACTGAGGTGCACCGGATTTCGGCTTGGTATCACTGCTTTTGTTAACCGGAATTACCTCGATCTCTACATTCGCGGTGCCGGTCTGAACCACTCCGATTTTATGCGCTGCGGCATAACTTAAATCTATGATACGCCCGGAGTGGAAAGGGCCGCGGTCATTGACCCGCACCACGGTCGATTTCCCGTTATCCAGATTGGTCACTTTGACATAGCTCGGCAGCGGCAGGGTTTTATGCGCTGCACTCATCGAGTACATGTCATAAATTTCGCCGTTTGAGGTCAGGTGACCATGAAACTTTTTACCGTACCAGGACGCTTTGCCGCGTTGCTTAAAGCCCGATGTCTGTTTTTCAATCTGATAATTGACACCGCGCAGGGTGTAATCTTTGTTGCCCCCCAGGCTGTAAGGTTCGTACTGCGGGTGGGCATCTTCAATATGATCGACCGACATTGGCGTATCAGGCGCCACATCATCGTCGATCTCGTAGCGCCCGGATGGGGTGGTGCTACAGCCGGCCAGGATTGCGGCGCAGCAAAAGGTAACAAGGAGCTTTGAGTGCATCATTAGTTTGCCTTCGAAAACGCTTTTCTATGGGTATGGATTGACATCAGAATACCAAATCCTGCCATGAGCGTGACCATAGAAGTACCGCCATAGCTGATCAGTGGAAGAGGTACACCCACTACCGGCAAAATACCGCTTACCATCCCGATGTTTACAAATACATAAACAAAAAAGCTTAGCACAATACTGCCGGCCATCATGCGACCGAATGCGGTTTGTGCATTGCTTGCCAGGTAGAGTCCGCGGCCAATAATAAATAAGTAGACTGCCAATAGCGCAAGGATGCCTATCATGCCCCATTCTTCGGCGATTACTGCAAAGATAAAGTCAGTATGTCGTTCAGGTAAGAATTCCAGGTTGGATTGGGTGCCGTGCAACCAACCTTTGCCGGGAATTCCGCCCGAACCAATCGCAATTTTACTCTGGATAATGTGGTAACCGGCACCGAGCGGGTCAGACTCCGGGTTAAACAGAGTGCGTACCCGGGTTTTCTGATACTCGTGCATCAGGAAAAACCACAGCACCGGCACGAACGCACCGACCGCCATGGCCGCCGCGACGATAATTTTCCAGCTGATACCGGCCAAAAAAATAACAAAGACTCCGGACGCCGCGATCAGGATCGAGGTGCCCAGATCGGGCTGTTTGGCGATCAGTATGGTCGGAAAGAACACCATGACAGCCGAGATCATCAGAGTCTGAAAGCTCGGCGGCAGCGGACGCTTACCGATATAACGCGCCACCATCAAAGGTACCGCCAGTTTGAGTAATTCCGATGGCTGAAAGCGCACGAAACCGAGATTCAGCCAGCGCTGAGCACCTTTGGACACTTCACCAAAAAACAGTACCCCCAGCAGCAGGATAACCCCGACAAAGAACAGTCCCGGAGCCAGGCGTTCGTAGGTCCGCGGTGGTAACTGAGCCAGGCCGATCATTACTGCCAGCGCCAGCACCATACGCATTGCCTGACGATCCATCATCGCCAGGCTCTGGCCGCTGGCACTGTACATCACCACCAGGCCAAACCCCATCACGACCAGTAAGCCAAGCAGCAGTGGCAGGTCTATATGCAAGCGTTCGAAAAAGGCCCGGTTCTGGCCGGTAGAAGGATCGAGTTTCATTCCTGTTCTGCCTTATCGTCTTTCTTGAGAATAATGTGGTCAAAGATCTGTCTGGCAACCGGTGCACCATGACTTGAGCCGCCGCCGGCGTTTCTCCAGTACTATGGTGACAATCGCCTGCGGGTTATCGACCGGCGCAAAACTGGTGTACAGCGCATGGTCACGCAGGTGCTCGGCCAGCTCGTCGGCGTTATATTTCTGGCCTTCCGCCAGACCAAATACCTGGGCAGTACCGGACTTACCGGCACTCTGGTATTCCGAGCCGTAAAAGGCGCGGCGAGCGGTACCACGGCTGCCGTGGTTGACCAGGTGCATGCCTTCGATGGCGATATTCCAGTATTTATCCGGTACACCTGTGATTGGCGGATAGGTGGTGTATTCGGTCTCTTTCTGGGTCGAGAATTTGTCACCGTTGTTGATGGTTGAACGCAGCAAGTGCGGTGCAATCACCTCACCGTGATGGACCAGGACCGAGGTCGCTTTGGCGATCTGCATCGGGGTCGCGGTCCAGTAACCCTGGCCGATACCCACAGGTATGGTGTCGCCCTGATACCAAGGCGTACGGTGACGGGCCATTTTCCACTCACGGGTTGGCATGTTAGCGGTACTTTCTTCGTTGATATCAATGCCGGTGTAATCGCCAAAGCCGAATTTCATCATCCAGGTCGACAGGCGGTCGATACCCATGTCATAAGCGACCTGATAGAAGAAGGTATCCACCGACTCTTCCAGTGCTTTGGTAACATTGACCGTACCGTGGCCCCAGCGTGACCAGTCGCGGAACGGCCGGGTCTTGGAATTTGGAATGCGCCAGTAACCCGGGTCATTACGGGTGGTATTGGGCGTAATGACGCCTTCTTCCAGCGCTGAAACGGCAATAAACGGTTTCACGGTTGACGCCGGAGGATAAATCCCGAGTGTGGTGCGGTTTACCAGCGGGCGGTTTTTATCGTTGAGCAGTTCACTGTAGGCTTTACTCGAGATGCCGTGCACAAAGGCGTTAGGGTCATAACTTGGGCTCGACACCATAGCCAGTACGCCATTATCTTTTGGATCCAGCACCACGGCTGAGCCACGACGGCCTTCCAGCAGTTTATGCACATAGACTTGCAGCTCGATATCAAGATTGAGCACGATATCTTTGCCCGGCGTGGGCGGAACGTATTTCAGGGTGCGGATGATACGGCCGCGGCTGTTGACTTCCACTTCCTGGTAACCGGCGGTGCCGTGCAGTACATCTTCGTAGTAACGTTCGATACCGAGCTTACCGATATCACGCGTGGCCTGGTAGTTGGCTTCTTTGCCTTCCTGTTCAAGGCGACGCATGTCGCGGTCATTGATGCGTGATACGTAACCGAGCACGTGGGTCAGTACTTCGCCGTACGGATAAAAGCGCTTAAGGTTGGCTGTCACCGATACGCCGGGAAACTTGTACTGTTGAACGGAAAATTTGGCTACTTCCTGCTGGGTCAGCTGTGTCAGCAGCGGCACCGAATTAAAGCGGCGGGTTTGACGACGCTCTTTGTCAAACGCGGCGATTTGTTCCGGCGTGATTTGCAGAATCTGTTGTAAGCGCGCGATGGTGTCGTCCATGTCTTTGACTTTTTCCGGGATGATCTCCAGGTTAAAGACAGGGCGGTTTTCCGCCAGCAAAACACCGTTGCGGTCGTATATCAGGCCGCGGTTGGGAGCGATAGGGACGACTTTGATGCGGTTGTCATTGGAACGGGTTTTATAATCCTGATACTGGTTGACCTGGATGTTGTACAGGTTGGCGACCAGTATCCCCATCATCAAGACAATTCCGACAAAAGATACAATAGCACGGTTACGAAATAACCGTGCTTCTGCCAGATAGTCTCGAATAGGGTTACGCTTACGTAACATCAGTCTCTATTCTCGGTGATAAGGGTGATTAGCTGTAATACTCCAGGCGCGGTACAGGCTTTCTGCCATCACAACCCGTACCAGCGGGTGGGGCAGGGTCAACGGTGATAATGACCAGCTCTGTTCTGCGGCGGCTTTACATGCCGGCGCCAGACCTTCCGGGCCACCAATCAGGATTGATACGTCCCGGGCATCCAGTTTCCAGCTTTCCAGCTGCTGCGCCAGTTGTTCGGTGTCCCAGCGCTTACCGGGAATGTCGAGAGTAACAATTCGGTTTCCCTTTGGCACGGCTGCCAGCATGGCTTCGCCTTCTTTTTGCAGAATTCTTGCAATGTCGGCGTTTTTGCCCCGTTTACCTGCGCTGATTTCCACCAGTTCCAGTGGCATATCATGCGGGAAGCGGCGGCGGTATTCCTGAAAACCCTCTTCGACCCACTTGGGCATTTTGGTGCCAACGGCGATCAGTTGAATCTTCACCTTAGCTCCAGAGTTTTTCCAGTTGGTACATCTCGCGTTGTTGTTCCTGCATCACGTGCAGCATTGTTGATCCCATATCGACCACGACCCATTCGCCTTCATTCTCGCCATCGATGCCCAGCGGCTCAACGCCGGCTTTTTTGGCTTCGCTGGCTACATGCTCAGCAATGGACGCAACGTGTCTTTTCGACGTCCCGGTACAGATGATCAGGTAATCGGTGACGCTGGATTTACCGATGACATCCAGGGTAATAATGTCGACCGCTTTCATGTCGTCGGCTTTGTCGGCAAGAAAGTCTTTGAGTTTCTTCACGTTGCAAGGGAATGTTCCTCTGAAATAAATAACGATAAAAAGATATGAAAAAAGCGCGGCACTATAGCACGCTTCAGGCAGGCAAGGGTAAGTTTGCCTGCGGAACACAGCACTCCAGGCTCAGTTGGTGTAATAACGGCCAGGGTGACTGCTCATATTGAGTTTTTGCCACAATTTCGCATTGGGCAAGTAAGCGCACCAGATGTTGCAGATGCTGAACTGACAGGCGCTGCAGAGCGGCGGCGTATAACGGACGTTTGTTTTGCCAGATACGGTATTTATCAAACAGGCTGCCGATAGGCTGACTGTTCATCGCCTGGCGCATCTGCAGCAGCTGAAACAGCTCTTTTTGTGCCGTTCGCATCAGGATAATCGGCTCCACGCCTTCGGCCGCTTGCTGGCGCAAAATGCGCTGAGCACGATTGGCTTTACCTTCCAGCAGCGCATCAATCCAGTGAAATGGCGTAAAGTGGTTATGGCGGCTGAGCGACTCTTCCAGTCGCACCAGAGTGAGCTGGCGGTCCGGGTAAAGCAGGAGCAGTTTCTCCAGGCTCTGGGCAAGGGCAAACAGGTTGCCTTCGTGCCACTGTGCCAGCATCTGAACCGCTTCGGCGTCAGGCTGCAAACCTAACGCCCGGCAGCGCGCGCTGACAAACTGGGGCAGGCGGCTGATGTCCGGCGTCAGGCAGTTGACCACCGCGCCGTGCGCACTCAGCGCTTTAAACCAGGCACTGTTTTCCTGCGCCCGGGTCGGTTTCGGCCCGACGATGACCAGCAAAATATCCGGATTGAGGCTGTCAGCCAGTTTGGCGAGTTCTTTACCTGCGGCGGCATTCAGACTCGCCTCGGGAATTTCCAGCTCGATCAACTGGCGGCTGGAAAACAGACTCATTGACTGGCAGCAGTCATACACTTCGTTCCAGTCGAGGCTGGCATCAAGCTGAAAACGGTGTTTTTCTTCAAAACCCTGGCTGCGCGCCTGCTGTTCAATCGCGCTGCGCGATTCCTGAATCAGCAAAGGCTCGTTGCCAAACACCAGATAAACCGGCAGCAGCGACTTTTGCAGCGCGTCTGCCAGTTTGTCAGCATACAATCTCATCAGATAGCCTACTGACTGTTGCCGGCAGCGGCTGGTTCTTGAACGGTGTTAACCGTGTAATCCGAATTGGCGTCGCTGGTTTGCGGATCGTCCATATGACCGGATTCGATCGAGGCTTTAAGACGAGCCATCTGACGCACAATCTGACTCGCGGCCAGTTTACGCATTTCATCTTCAATCATGTCGCGTTCTACCGATTTTGCGAGTGCAGTCAGCGGGTTATCCAGGTAGCTGCGGGTCACGCTGGTGGAGAACGTTTTTTCACCCAGCTCAGGAATAAGGACACGGTAAGAGGCGCGGAAGGTCAGCTCTTTTTCTGCGGTACGTGCGTTCTGATACAGCGACAGAGTGCGCTCGCTGATGCCTTCACTCAGCAGATGCAGGTTTGGCACATTTTCGCTTGGGCTGACCAGGGCGATTTCATTCAGGCGCAGCTGACCTTTCACTAAGCGGGTAAAGGTGCTGTATTGGTCGTAACTGGTGACCGACATCGTGCTCAGTTTCTTCCGGAACATCGTAGTCACCACGCAGGTGAAAACCGCAGGCACTGAGCAGGGAGGCGGTCAGAACAACCAGTGATAACTTCAATGTAGATGACAATGTCAAACGCATGGGGCTACTTTCTCATGAAATGGATTTACTTATCTCAGCCCACCACCATGATGGGCTGAGATAAGTAAACAGGGCCATTGGCCCTGTTTACAGACCGTCAGAGACGGAATTAGTTCGCAACGATGTTCAGCAGTTTGCCCGGAACATAGATAACTTTGCGAATGGTTTTGCCGTCGGTGAACTTCAGCACATTTTCGTCTTTCAGACCAAGCTCTTCGACTTGCTCTTTAGTCGCGTCCGCCGCTACGGTCAGTTTGCCGCGCAGCTTACCGTTCACCTGCAGAACGATCAGTTTCTCGTCTTCAACCAGAGCCGCTTCATCGAAGGTTGGCCATGCCGCGCTGTCGATGTCTGCCTGACCCAGAGCATTCCACATTTCAAAACAGATGTGCGGTGCAATCGGGTACAGCATCAGCGTGATAGCTTTCAGAGCTTCATCCAGAATCGCACGATCCTGAGCCTCTTCCTGAGAAGCTTTAGCCAGCTTGTTCATCAGCTCCATGATCGCTGCAATTGCCGTGTTGAAGGTCTGACGACGCGCAATATCATCGGTCACTTTAGCGATGGTTTTGTGTACATCACGACGCAGCGCTTTCTGGTCTGCGTTCAGTGCTGCCGCGTCAACCGCGCCGGCTGCGCCTTTCTCTGCGTGCTCACGCACCAGTTTCCAGACTCGTTTCAGGAAGCGGTTCGCACCTTCAACGCCTGATTCCTGCCATTCCAGTGTCATATCTGCCGGTGAAGCAAACATCATGAACAGACGCACAGTGTCTGCACCGTATTTGTCGACCATTTCCTGCGGGTCGATACCGTTGTTTTTCGACTTAGACATTTTGATCATGCCTGAGTGCTCAACGTTGCGGCCTTCGTTGTCGACAGCAGAAGCAATGCGGCCTTTCGCGTCACGTTCTACTTTCACTTCCGTCGGAGAGACCCACTCTTTGGTGCCTTTCTCGTTGGTGTAGTAGAACGCATCAGCCAGTACCATACCCTGACATAGCAGCTGCTTAAATGGCTCGTCAGAAGTCACATAACCGGCATCACGCAGCAGTTTGTGGAAGAAACGTGAGTACAGCAGGTGCATACACGCGTGCTCGATACCACCGATGTACTGGTCAACCGGCAGCCAGTAGTTGGCTTTTTCCGGATCCAGGATGTCATCCGCTTGCGGGCTACAGTAGCGCGCGTAGTACCAAGACGATTCCATGAAAGTATCGAATGTGTCGGTTTCACGCAGAGCCGGTTCACCGTTAAAGGTGGTTTTCGCCCACTCTTTATCCGCTTTGATCGGGCTGGTTACGCCGTCCATGACCACATCTTCCGGCAGAATCACCGGCAGTTGGTCAGCAGGAAACCGGATGAACTTCACCATCTTCAGTGGTCACCATCGGAATTGGTGCACCCCAGTAACGCTGACGGGAAACACCCCAGTCGCGCAGACGGAAGTTCACGGTTTTAACACCTTTACGTTCTGCTTCCAGTTTGGCTGCGATCGCATCGAACGCTGCCTGGAATTCCAGACCATCGAACTCACCTGAGTCAAACAGCACGCCTTTCTCGGTGTAAGCTTCAGCCGAAATGTCCAGCTCGCTGCCGTCAACAGGTTTGATGACCGGAATGATGTCCAGGTTGTACTTAGTGGCGAACTCGTAATCACGCTGGTCGTGGGCCGGAACGGCCATAACCGCGCCTGTACCGTAGTCCATCAGCACGAAGTTAGCCACGTAAACCGGTACTTCACGGCCATTCAGCGGGTGAATGGCTGTCAGGCCGGTCGCCATGCCTTTCTTCTCCATCGTAGCCAGTTCAGCTTCGGCGACTTTGGTGTTTTTACATTCTTCGATGAAAGCAGCCAGCTCAGGGTTGCTTTGTGCGGCTTTGGTTGCCAGCGGGTGGCCCGCGGCGATACCGACGTAAGTCACACCCATCAGCGTGTCCGGACGCGTGGTGTACACTTCCAGATCCTGTGCCTGATCTTTTACTGCAAACTTAAGTTCCACACCTTCAGAGCGGCCAATCCAGTTGCGCTGCATGGTTTTCACCATTTCCGGCCAGCCATCCAGGTTATCCAGATCATCCAGCAGCTCTTGCGCGTATGCGGTGATCTTAATGAACCATTGCGGGATTTCTTTTTGCTCTACCGGAGTATCACAACGCCAGCAGCAGCCGTCTTCAACCTGTTCGTTGGCCAGAACGGTCTGGTCGTTCGGACACCAGTTAACGGAAGACGTCTTCTTGTAAACCAGGCCTTTCTCGTACAGCTTGGTGAAAAACTCTTGTTCCCAACGGTAGTATTCAGGACGACAGGTTGCGAATTCACGGTTCCAGTCGTAGCCAAAACCCAGCAGTTTGAGCTGGTTTTTCATGTATTCAATATTTTCGTAGGTCCACGGCGCCGGCGCAGTGTTGTTTTTGACTGCAGCGTTTTCTGCCGGCAGACCGAAAGCATCCCAGCCGATTGGTTGCATGACGTTTTTGCCTTGCAGACGCTGGAAACGAGAGACCACATCACCGATAGTGTAGTTACGCACGTGACCCATATGCAGACGGCCACTTGGGTACGGGAACATTGAGAGACAGTAGAATTTTTCTTTATTTGGGTCTTCACTTACAACAAAGGTCTTGTTGTCGTCCCAATGCTGTTGAACTTTTTGTTCAATATCTTGCGGGTTGTATTGCTCTTGCATCGATGATATCCGGTTATCTTGGAATTTGTGAGTTCAGTTTGAACAGATACTAATAGATCGTCATAGAATACCTAAAGCAAGGGATCACAACAATAGCCAATCGGGTTTGATGGAGGTGACATATGCCAAAACAAAAAACGGGTTACGAGGCTTTAGTTGAAGAGGTGGTCGAAACCCTCAAGAAGAGCCCTGAAGAAGTCGATCATATTCTGGACACTTCCGGCAAAGTTGTGGCCGCCGCCAATGACCTGACCAAAGATGAACTGGCGTTGATTTCCGCCTACATAAAGTCAGACCTCAAAGAGTTCGCAGACAGTTATGAAGAGGAAAAAAGCAGCCCGTTTTATCTGATGATCACCAACTCCATCTGGCAGGGGCTGCTGGATATTACCGATCGCACCAAAGTCGAGTGGGTAGAGCTGTTTCAGGATCTCGAACATCAGGGGTTGTATAAAGCCGGGGATATGATTGGACTGGGTGTGTTGGTGTGTGACAGCTGTGGCCACAGGATGGAGTACAATCACCCGACCGAAATTGTACCCTGCACCCGCTGCGGCGCGACCGCGTTCAGTCGTCAGCCGTTAAAACCTTAGCACTTGCTTGTAGGGCACGAGCCTGACGTGATGACAATCGCCCTGAAGTTATGCCAAGGGCTTTATGTTATTAACAGGGTCTTATTTTATTAAAGAGCCACTCCGTTCCGGTAATACACTAAAACAAGAAGAGCCCCGCTGGGGCTCTTCTTGTTTGTGACGGTCAGCTATCAGCGTCAGGCTGGTTGCGGCGGCGCTGCAGCAGCAGACCGGCCAGTACAGCCAGGGCGGTCCACACATACAGCGGCCAACTGCCCAGAGCGTGGTATGGCGTCTGGCCACGGGTCGGCACCAGTTCAGCACGCAGCACCCCGGTCTCAAACTGCGGGATTTGTGCGGTGATTTGACCACGGTAGTCAGTGACAGCAGTCACGCCGTTATTGGTGGCACGAATCAGCGGTTTACCCAGCTCCAGCGCGCGCATACGGGCAATTTCCATATGTTGTAACGGGCCAATCGAGCGGCCAAACCAGGCATCGTTGGACAGGGTCAGCAGGAAGTCGGTGTCGTCGGTGGTGTTGGCACGCACTTGCTCATTGAAGATGATTTCGTAACACAGTGCCGGCGTCAGGGCGTGGCCACTGGCGATAATATTCGGCTGGATATAATCACCCGCAGTAAATGAAGACATCGGCAGGTTGAAGAACGGTGCCAGCGGACGCAGCAGATCTTCAAACGGCACAAACTCACCAAATGGCAACAGGTGATGTTTATGGAAACGCTGTGACACATCGTACTGATATTCGCCTTGCGTAGTATCGCCCAGTGCCAGAACGCTGTTGTAATACTGCTTGTCATCGGTCTGGTTAAGAATGCCGGTGATAATCGTACTGTGGTTGAGGCGCGCTGCCGCATCAAGGTTGTGCAGGTAGGAAGTCAGCTCAAACTCGAAGGCCGGCACGGCGGCTTCCGGCCAGATAATAATGTCCGCATCCCAGTTTTCACGGGTCAGGTCGGTGTACTTCATAATGGTTGGCCAGCGTTCGCTTGGCAGCCATTTACGTGCCTGAGGTATGTTGCCCTGAATCAAGGCTATCTTAGTGGTTTTGTCCGTGTCCGGTTTGACCCAGCGCGCGGCATTGAGCCCGTAGCCGGCAGCAAAGATAACCGCCGGGATCAGCAGCAGAGTTTTATTTTTACTCAGTAGCGTCAGGGCGAGTGCGCCAGCGGAGACCATCACCATCAGCGTCAGCAGTTCTACCCCGCCGAGCGGAGCGTAATTGGCCAGCGGACTGTCTATCTGGCTGTAACCAAGCCACAACCACGGAAAACCTGTCATTACCCAGCCGCGTAACCAGTCACAGACCAGCCAGAGCGCGGGAGCGGCAAGTAATAAGCGGCCACGACCAGAGGCCGGGAAAAAGCGATTGAGCGCCCAGGCGAACAGGGCCGGATAGATAGCCAGATAACCGACCAGCAGCAGCATCAGGGACACACTGGCGATTTTGGGCATACCACCAAAGGTATCAATGCTGATATGAACCCAGTTAATACCGATACCAAACTGTCCCAGACCCCAGCAATAGCCAATCAGCGCAGCGCCTTTGGCGGATTGTTTATGGAGCAGTAATAACAGCAGCAACGGGCTGAGAATGGCCACAGGCCAGAGTTGATAGGGAGCGAAAGCCAGGGTAGTGAGGGCGCCAACAAAAGCGGCCGCAAGCGGCCGCATAAGGCGATGAATTGTATTCGTCATCTGCAACTTTTCTGATGCTCTTACCGAAGTAAGAGAGATTTGAACTACTCTTCGCTGATCTCCGGAAGAGCTTCCATATCGGGGATGGTTACCTGAAGTTGAACAACGCGACGATTATCAGCAGCCGTTACCTTGAAGTTGTAGCGATCGATTTCCACGATTTCACCACGACTTGGCAGGTGGCCAAAGGCCGTCATCACCAGGCCGCCGACCGTATCCACTTCTTCATCACTGAAGCGGGTACCAAAGGTATTGTTGAATTCTTCGATGGTGGTCAGCGCCTTCACCGCATAGGTGTGTTTGCTGAGCTTACGAATATCCAGTTGCTCTTCATCGTCGGTTTCGTCTTCGATATCGCCAACGATTTCTTCCAGAATATCTTCAATGGTCACCAGGCCGGAAACACCCCCGAACTCATCTACGACAATCGACATATGATATCGTTCCTCACGGAACTCTTTCAGCAGACGATCGACGCGTTTGCTTTCAGGAACCACTACCGCCGGGCGGATCACTTCTTCGATGTCAAACGGGGAACTGTTCGAGCCTAAGTATTTGAGTAAGTCCTTCGCAAGCAGAATGCCTTCCACATGGTCTTTGTCTTCGCTGATGACCGGATAACGCGAATGCTGCGCATCGGTAATCAAGGCGACCAGCGAGTCCAGGTTATCGGTACGCTCGACGGTGACCATTTGTGAGCGGGGAATCATGATGTCACGAACCCGCATTTCGGCAATTTCCATAACCCCTTCCAGCATATCGCGGGTGTCATGGTCAATCAGGTCATTGACTTCAGAGTCGCGGATTACGTCAACCAGTTCCTGACGATCCTTGGGTTCTCCCTGAAATAACTGACCTAGGCGCTCAAAGAAGGACTTTCTACTCGGACCGTCCGATTTTTCTTTGTTTCCTTCGGAAGAATAGGGCGAATTATCTTCGTTCATTGTTTCTCTATTCGGTAACGCTATCAGATGTGTGATAGCTCACATAAAGTTAACCGCGCCGTGATGGCGGCGGAAAACTAGATTTTATCGGCCAGATATGGGTCTTCAAACCCCATTTTCTGCATGATTTCTGTTTCGAGGGACTCCATCTCTTCAGCTTCGTCATCCTCGATATGGTCATAACCTAGCAGATGAAGACTGCCATGTACAACCATATGGGCCCAGTGTGCTAGCAGAGGCTTATTTTGCTCTTCTGCTTCGCGTTCAACGACCTGGCGACAAATCACCAGATCACCGAGCAAATCCATTTCGATACCGGGCGGCACTTCGAACGGAAAAGACAGCACGTTGGTTGACTTATCTTTGCCGCGGTATTCGAAATTAAGCTGGTGACTCTCTTGCTCATCGACGATGCGCACCGTCACTTCAGCCTGAGGCTGAAACGGAGTGACGGCTGCTCTCAGCCAGGTGGCAAAATCGTCACTCGACGGCAGCCCGGTTTCATCCTCGACGGCCAGTTGCAAATCAAGTTCAATACTCATGACTCACCAGACTCTTCCAGTGCGCCTGAGCTTGTCAGCTCAGCTTTCTGCTGCTCAAGCAGTTTAGACTCACGCTCTTCACGACGGCGTTTCTCGTACTCTTTACGCTCTTTCTGATCCTGGGCTTCCCATTTCTCATAAGCGTTGACGATACGCGCTACTACCGGGTGACGCACCACGTCATCGGCGAGGAAGAAGTTGAAGCTGATTTCCTCGACTTCGCTCAGTACTTCGATCGCATGGCGCAGGCCCGATTTAGCACCGCGTGGCAGGTCGATCTGGGTCACGTCACCTGTGATGACGGCGCGCGAGTTAAAGCCGATCCGGGTCAGGAACATTTTCATCTGTTCGACAGTGGTGTTCTGACTTTCGTCGAGAATGATAAACGCATCGTTCAGGGTACGGCCGCGCATGTAAGCCAGCGGAGCCACTTCAATTACGTTACGTTCAATCAGTTTTTCAACCCGTTCAAAGCCGAGCATCTCAAACAGCGCATCGTAGAGCGGACGCAGGTAAGGGTCGACTTTCTGACTCAGGTCACCGGGCAGAAAGCCCAGCTTTTCACCCGCTTCAACCGCCGGACGAGTCAGCAGAATACGACGGATTTCCTGACGCTCGAGGGCATCAACCGCAGCTGCAACCGCCAGGTAGGTTTTACCGGTACCGGCCGGACCAATACCAAAACTGATATCGTGGGTCACCATGTTGACCAGGTACTGAGCCTGATTCGGCGTACGTGGTTTGATAATGCCTTTTTTGGTTTTGACAAATACTTCTTTGCCGTGCGGAACCAGCTCCGATTCGGTGCTCTGTTCCAGAACACCGGACTCTTTGATCGCCAGATGGATCTGATCCGGTTCAATGTCGGCAATCTGACCGCGTACCGGCGCTGTGTCGACATACAGAGTTTGCAGAATGTCGAGCGCGGCAGTCGCAGTATGCGCTTTACCAACAATGGTGAAATAGTTACTACGGTGGTTAATTTCAACGCCTAAACGACGTTCTAAATGCTTGATGTTGTCATCGAAAGGGCCGCACAGACTGGCAAGACGGCGGTTATCGGAAGGTTCGAGATCTATCTCTAAAGTAACGATTTTATTGCTCAATTTAACCTCTCAGTATGTCATTTTCAGACGCCCGATTTTGACCGGGCGTCTCATGACAGTGTATACCCAAGTCAGCACGAAATGCGAGTTTATGCGCGAAATCTTGCCAGCCTTGGGTTACTGAAACTTAAGGAGTAAACGTAGCTACTCCCAGCTCATCTTCACGGCGTGTTTTCGCCATCATTTCTGACGGAGAAGTCACGACACGCAAGTTCATCTCTTTTTCTGTTCTTACGAGTTCACCGCGTAAAGAGTTCGGGAACACATCAACAATGTTTACATCGACAAACTGGCCAATCAGCTCAGCCGGTCCTTCGAAGTTTACTACACGGTTGTTTTCGGTACGACCACGAAGTTCCATCAGGTTTTTCTTCGACGGACCTTCAACCAGAATACGTTGCTGGGTACCCATCATCAGGCGTGAGTAACGCATGGCCTGGCTGTTGATCTGCTGTTGCAGCTCGTACAGACGTGCTTTCTTGGTCTCTTCAGTCAGATCACAAGGGTAATCCGCTGCCGGTGTACCCGGGCGAGGCGAGAAGATAAAGCTGAAGCTCATATCAAAGTCGACATCGCGGATCAGTTTCATGGTGTCCTGGAAGTCTTTGTCAGACTCGCCAGGGAAAGCGACGATAAAGTCAGAACTGATCTGGATATCCGGGCGCGCTTTACGCAGCTTACGGATTATTGACTTGTATTCGATACCGGTGTGCGGACGTTTCATCATGGTCAGGATGCGGTCACTACCACTCTGTACCGGCAGGTGCAGGAAGCTCACCAGCTCTGGGGTGTCTTCGTATACTGCGATGATGTCGTCAGTGAACTCCAGCGGGTGGCTGGTGGTGAAACGAATACGGTCAATACCATCGATCGACGCAACCAGACGCAGCAGTTCGGCAAATGAACAGATTTCACCGTCATGCATCGGGCCGCGGTAAGCGTTTACGTTCTGACCCAGCAGGTTGACTTCACGCACGCCTTGCTCTGCCAGTTGCGCGATTTCATACAGCACGTCATCCATCGGGCGGCTGACTTCTTCACCACGGGTGTAAGGTACCACACAGTAAGTACAGTACTTAGAACAGCCTTCCATAATAGAAACGAACGCGGTCGGGCCTTCAGCACGCGGCTCTGGCAGACGGTCGAATTTTTCGATTTCCGGGAAGGAGATATCCATTACCGGCGCATCATCTGACTGAGATTGTTTGATCATCTCTGGCAGGCGGTGCAGAGTTTGCGGGCCAAAAATAACATCGACAAACGGTGCGCGGTCACGGATATGATCGCCTTCCTGAGTCGCGACACAACCACCCACGCCAATCACGACGCCTGGCTTTTTGTCTTTCAGTGTTTTCCAGCGGCCCAGCTGGTGGAATACTTTCTCTTGCGCTTTTTCGCGAATCGAACAGGTATTAAGTAGAAGTACGTCTGCTTCCTCTGGCTCTTCAGTTAGCTCATAGCCGTTCGCAGCGTTAAGCAGGTCGGCCATTTTTGATGAATCGTACTCATTCATCTGGCAGCCCCAGGTTTTGATTAGCAGTTTTTTACTCATGTTCTTCGCTCGGTCGTTAGTTTAAATTAAGGGAGCAAATCGCCCAGTGTTTCCAGTGACGTCTGGATAAATTGGCCAGACGTGGTTAAAAATTAGTCACCACTTGGGTGCTAAGCGGCGTATTGTACTGGTTTCAACCGGAGCTGACCAGTCATTCTCATCCCAGCCATTGTCCTGACAGGCTTTGCCCCTGGGCCGGGCAGGGGATTGGCGCCGAGAGGAAAACCAACCTGGCAGCATGCATTAGCAAACCGCTGTTTATGGTCATATTTTGTCGCTCGCAAGCCTACCGGTCAGCGGTTGTGTGGTAGACTTGGTTTTTACGATTCAGTCAGGTAGAAGCAGTAGATATGAACGATTTTGACATAGTAGTCATTGGAGGCGGCATGGTCGGCGCGGCAGCGGCCATCGGCTTTGCCCAGCAGGGGCGTCGGGTAGCGGTTGTGGACGGGCATCAGCCTGCTGCGTTTAACGATGATCAGCCAATGGATGTTCGTATTTCTGCTATCTCGCAAACCTCGGTTGATTTACTGCAAGCACTTGGCGCCTGGGACAGCATCCGTGCGATGCGGGTCTGCCCTTATCGCCGTCTCGAGACCTGGGAGCATCCCGAATGCCGTACGCGCTTTTCCAGCGAGGCGCTGGGCCTGCAACAACTGGGTTACATGGTGGAAAACCGGGTGATTCAGCTTGGTTTGTGGCAAGCGTTTAGTGCGTATCCGAATCTGACTTTGTTGTGCCCGGATAAACTGGCATCGATTGAGTTTGGCGACATCCAGACCATCACGCTGCAATCCGGTACCGAGCTTAAGTGTCAGTGGATTATCGGTGCGGACGGCGCCAACTCACAGGTACGCACTCTGGCTAACATCGGGATCACCGCCTGGGATTACCGCCAGCATTGCATGCTGATTAATGTCGAAACCGAGCTGGCGCAACAGGATATCACCTGGCAGCAGTTTTTCCCGTCCGGCCCGCGTTCATTTTTACCGCTCAACGGTCATCAGGGATCGTTAGTGTGGTATGACAGTCCGGCGCGTATCAAGCAGCTCAGCCATATGAATCCGGCTCAGCTGCGTGCAGAGATACTGAGTCATTTTCCGCCGGAGCTGGGCGATATTAAAGTGCTGCAGCACGGCTCGTTTCCCGCTTACCCGCCGTCATGCGCAAACCTATGTCAGTAATCATTGCATATTGGTGGGCGATTCAGCGCATACCATCAATCCGTTAGCGGGGCAGGGTGTGAATCTTGGCTTTAAGGATGTTGCGGCCCTGCTGGAGGCAACCGCCGGGCATGATGAACTGACCCAGGCACAGTTTGAGCGCTACCAGCGTCAGCGTCGGGGCGATAACCTGTTGATGCAAAGTGGAATGGACTTCTTCTACGCCGCATTCAGTAATGACCACACTCCGCTTAAATGGGTACGCAATGCGGCACTGAAACTGGCGGAAAACGCCGGGCCGGTGAAGCAGCAGGTACTGCGTTACGCCCTGGGGTTGTAAACCTTAGCCAGGATAATTCACGCGGTAATCCTGCTGCGGTGCGGCCTGGTTAAGGGGCGCGGCTCACGCATTCATGTAAGCAAAGAGCTGATATGTTAAGTACAAACCTGGCATGTAAGTAAAGCCCCAAATTAAAGACGAAAAAAAACGCTGCGATGGCAGCGTTTTTTTGAATGCTTTGTAAACCGCTTACTTAGTTACACGCAGTACAGCAGTTTCACCAACATTTACTGAACCAGACAGTTTAGCCAGCTCTTTGATCTCGTCCATGTTAGAGATAACAACAGGAGTCAGAGTTGATTTCGCTTTCTCTTCCAGCAGAGCCAGATCGAATTCAATGATAGTGTCGCCCACTTTCACAGACTGACCTTCTTCAGCGATACGTTTGAAGCCTTCGCCTTTCAGCTCAACGGTGTCGATACCGAAGTGAACAAACAGTTCAACGCCATCGTCAGACTCGATAGAGAATGCGTGGTTAGTTTCGAAAATCTTACCGATAGTACCGTTAACAGGAGCTACCATCTTGTTGCCAGTAGGCTTGATAGCGATACCGTCACCAACGATTTTTTCAGCAAACACGACATCTGGCACGTCTTCGATGTTTACAATTTCACCAGAAAGAGGTGCGATGATTTCAATTGCACCCGCGTCAGCGCTGTCGTCAGAGACTAGCTTCTTAAGTTTGTCAAACAGACCCATTGTGTCATGCTCCTAACGTTTTAATATATTCTGTGAAGTATAGTATACCACTCACTAACAATAGACGACTACTTTTAGTCGTCTATGTCATTGGTATTAGCAGATTATTGAGAGTTTTTCGCGATGAATTTTTCAACGCAAGCTTCGATTTCTGCTGCAGTTGGCAGAGACAGTGCTTCTTCTGCCATTGCTTTCACTTCAGCGAAGTTGGTGTTACGGATCACTTTCTTCACTTTAGGAATAGAGATGCCGCTCATTGAGAACTCATCCAGACCCATACCCAACAGAAGGAGTGTAGCGCGCTCATCACCTGCCAGTTCACCACACATACCGGTCCATTTGCCTTCTGCGTGTGATGCATCAATTACTTGCTTGATCACAGTCAGAACAGCCGGAGACAGCGGGTTGTACAGGTGAGAAATCATTTCGTTACCACGGTCTACCGCCAGTGTGTACTGGGTCAGGTCGTTGGTACCGATAGAGAAGAAAGACACTTCTTTTGCCAGGTGAGGGGCAATTGCCGCTGCTGCCGGCGTTTCAACCATCACACCGATTTCGATGTTTTCGTCGAATGCATGGCCTTCAGCACGCAGTTCAGCTTTGTATTCTTCAATCGCTGCTTTCAGTTCACGGATTTCTTCAACTGAGATGATCATCGGGAACATGATGCGCAGAGTACCGTGTGCTGATGCACGCAGGATACCACGCAGCTGATCACGCAGGATGTCGCGACGGTCTAGACTGATACGTACTGCACGCCAGCCCAGGAACGGGTTCATCTCTTTTGGCAGATCCATGTATGGCAGGTCTTTGTCGCCGCCGATATCCATAGTACGGATAATCACAGCCTGACCAGCCATCGCTTCTGCCACTTCTTTGTAAGCTTTGTATTGCTCTTCTTCAGTTGGCAGTGCGTCACGGTCCATGAACAGGAATTCTGTACGGTACAGACCAACGCCTTCACCGCCGTTGCGGATGATGCCGTCACAGTCTTTTACTGTACCGATGTTACCGCATACTTCTACGCGGTGGCCGTCTGTGGTTTCTGCGTGCAGGTCTTTCAGTTTCGCCAGCTCTTCTTTTTCAGCCAGGAATGCTGCTTTTACTGCTTTCGCTTCTTCCAGCTCAGCGTCGCTTGGGTTTACGACAATCTTGTTGTTCATCGCATCCAGGATCAGCATGTCGCCGTTTTTCACCTGAGCGGTAATGTCGTTAGTACCTACGATCGCTGGCAGTTCCAGAGAACGAGCCATGATAGAGGTGTGAGAAGTACGACCACCGATGTCACATGCAAAGCCCAGAACGTAGTCCAGGTTGATTTGTGCAGTTTCTGACGGAGTCAGGTCGTAAGCCACCAGGATCACTTCTTCATTGATGTCGCTCAGCGATACAATGTTGATGCCCAGGGCGTTTTTCACGAAGCGTGTACCGATATCGCGGATATCTGTAGCACGTTCTTTTAGGTATTCGTCATCCAGTGACTCAAGCGCAGCTGCCTGCTCTTCAATCACAGTGTGAATCGCGTTGTCTGCTGTCAGCTTTTCGTCTTTGATGAGGGCTAAAATTTCTTCTTCTAGCTCTTCATCTTCAAGCAGCATGATATGGCCTTCAAAGATGGCTTCTTTTTCTTCACCAAAAGTCTCAAGGGCTTTTTGTTTGATAACTTCAAGCTGTGCAGAAGATTTGTTACGTGCGTCGTAGAAACGCGCAACTTCAGCTTCAACTTGAGCGTCAGAAATGGTGTTTGTATTTAGGACAATTTCATCTTCTTGAAGTAGTAGTGCTTTACCAATAGCAATACCTGGAGATGCTAGGATGCCTGAAATCATAGCCTTACCTTAAATTGGTCAACTGTAAACGGGAGATAAGTGGACGTTTGTGCTAACGATATATGTAGCTAATTCTAGAGCCTATTTCCAACAAAGCCACTTTGCGGGAACAAAATGGCTTTGACAGGAATGGTGCGAATTAGTGTAGTTGATCCATCAGAGCAACCAGGTGGTCAACAGCTTGTTGAGCTTGTGCACCTTCTGCAGAGATAGTCACTACAGTGCCTTTAACCAGACCCAGAGTCTGCAGTTTGAACAGGCTTTTCGCGCTAGCGCTTTTACCGTTAGAAGTCACAGTGATGTCCGCGTCGAATGCTTTAGCTTCTTTTACGAACTGAGCAGCCGGACGAGTGTGAAGACCGTTTTCTGCAGTGATTTCTACTTGCTTCTCGTACATGTTTTATACCCCAATTAATTTATTTTTTGTAAGTTTATTAACCAGAATTAGCTTAACCGTATCAGCTCGTTTCTGCTAGTTGAGCTACGAGCTTTTCGTGTCAGAACTGATACTGGTATAAAAATAATCAATCGCCTTGTTGACACTCAGCCATTGAATCTAATCTTGTCTGCTTCTTTATTTTGAAGCTAGAAATAAAACATGCCTGATATTACCAAAGGTGAGGCTAGGATCAACAAAAAAGCCCCTCAACGGGGCTTTTTTAAACCAAAATTTGATTTCACCACATATTACTGCTGGTTTTCTTTCTCAGAGAAAATGCCGGCGAACAGGGCAGTACTCAGGTAACGTTCGCCTGAGCTTGGTAGGATAACTACGATAGTTTTTCCTTCAAATTCAGGTAGTTCTGCAAGACGATTGGCGGCAACAACGGCTGCACCAGATGAGATACCAGCCAGGATACCTTCCTCTTCCATCAGACGACGAGCCATCTCGATCGCTTCATCAGAAGTTACAGTTTCAACACGGTCAATCAGGTCCAAATCCAGGTTGCCAGGGATGAAACCGGCACCGATGCCTTGGATTTTATGTGGAGCTGGTTGAATATCCTGGCCTGCCAGTGCTTGTGTAATTACCGGAGATTCAGCTGGCTCTACTGCAACAGAAGTGATGGCTTTGCCTTTCTCACCTTTGATGTAACGGCTGGTACCAGTCAGAGTACCACCGGTACCAACACCAGCGACGAATACGTCAACCTGGCCGTCAGTCGCTTCCCAGATTTCAGGACCTGTGGTCTTTTCGTGAATTTCAGGGTTAGCCGGGTTATCGAACTGTTGCAGCAGCAGGTATTTTTCAGGGTTGCTGGCGACAATTTCTTCCGCTTTAGCAATCGCACCTTTCATGCCTTTAGCTGCTTCAGTCAGCTCCAGGTTTGCACCCAGTGCTTTAAGCAGCTTACGGCGCTCAAGACTCATTGACTCAGGCATAGTCAGCGTCAGTTTGTAACCGCGCGCTGCCGCAACGAAGGCCAGAGCAATACCTGTGTTGCCACTGGTTGGTTCCACAAGTTCGATGCCTGGTTTCAGTTTACCTTGCTTCTCTGCATCCCAAATCATGTTGGCGCCGATACGGCATTTAACACTGAAGCTTGGGTTACGTGATTCAACTTTAGCCAGTACGTTGCCTTTGCTGACTTTGTTCAGACGAACCAGTGGAGTGTTACCAATAGTTAGAGAATTGTCTTCGTAAATTTTGCTCATTGTGATGTTCCTTCATTTCGCATGTTTTGGTATCGATAAGTCGATACGTTGCGGATACGATTTAGAGAATATGTGCTCGGTTAAAAAGGTAAAAGGATTAAAAAGTTATAACTTATAGGTATCGGCGGCTTTCACCGCCAAAATGTCTATCGGGTCACATAATGCCCTTTAAACTCGCTGACCCACATCGCGGTCGCGCCACAAACCGCTACCGGCATGACAAACAGGTTGATGATCGGAATCGTCGTCAGCACCGACACCAGCATGCCGAAGCCATACGCTTTGCCCTGTTTTTGTTTCAAATTATTACGCATGTCATTAAAGCTGACTTTATGGTTATCAAACGGGTAGTCACAGTACTGAATAGCCAGCATCCAGGCGGTAAATAAGAACCACATAATTGGCCCCAGAGTCTGGCCGAGGGCCGGGATCAGCAGCAGTAGAAACAGACCGATGGCCTTGGGTAAGGTATAGACCAGTTTGCGCCATTCCCGTGACATAATGCGCGGCACATCTTTGATGACGGCCAGTATCCCCTCATCATTAATTGTGTGGCCGGTGAGTTTTTCTTCCACCTTTTCAGCCAGCAGACCGTTAAACGGTGCGGCGACAAAGTTAGCCAGCGTACTAAAAAAATAGGAGAAGGTGGCGAGGATGGTCAGCACCAACAGCGGCCACAGAATGTAACTCAGCCAGGACAACCAGTCCGGGATTTGCCCCATCCATTGATTAATCCAGCTGTCGAGGTGTGAGAACAGATAGAACAGGGCGCCACCGACTAAGAGGATATTAGCCAACAGTGGCATAATCACGAATCGGCGGATGCCGGGTGATAAAGCCAGTTCCAGGCCGTAGAAAAAATAGCCAAAGCCCGAACGCTTGTGATTTTGCATAGTGTATTCCGTATACGATTTGCCAGCGGTGAAAGTTGCATTCTATTGTAACTGAGCAACAGAGGAAGAAAAGCGTGGTAAAAATCACACCATTAACGCACCTTTTAACATTAAGTTGTTCTAAACAGGGGCTGACTTTTGGTAAAGTAAACTGATAAGCCGATAAAACCTACCTTTGGCAACGTTAACGACAAGCGTTGAAGCTCAGGACATCAAAAATCGAGAAACTGAGAGTTTAAGATGCAGGAATTGCGATTCGTACTCATTATTGTTGGCGCGCTAGCGATAGCCGCTTTGCTATTTCATGGTCTGTGGACCAGTAAAAAAGAAGGGAAGTCTAAGTTTGGTGATAAACCACTTGGCCGGATTGACGTAGAGCCTGAAGAAGATGAAGTAGCGGCAGCGCGTGCTTTTGCTCCGGAAGATGATTATGAAATCATTCGTAAGGATCGCAACCAGCCGGACTTCGGGATTAAAGATGAGCCTGAGGTGGATCCTCTGATCGGCGGCTACACATCTGCTGAAGAGCCGCTGACAGAGCAGAGTGAAGTTCGCTCAGAATTTCAACCGCCTGAAACTGCACCCGTTGATGAAGCCCAGCCAGAGCCAGTGACTGTCTATGAAGCGCCATCCGAGCCGGTGTTCAGCTCTGCGCGAGCAGATGTCGATGCTGAACCTGTGGTAGAGAAGCCTCAAGCGCAGCCAGAACCAGCGCCTCAGGTGGCTGAGCCTGCCCAGGATGAGATGCAGGTTATCGTGTTGAATGTACACTGCGCCGGCAATGAGCCGTTTGTTGGTACTAAGCTGTTCGACAGTATGCAGCAGAACGGCCTGTTGTATGGTGAAATGGATATTTTCCATCGTCATGCTGATTTGTCCGGTACCGGTAAGGTGCTGTTCAGTGTCGCGAACATGATGCACCCGGGGACGCTGAAACATGATGATCCGGCAGAATTCACCACCAAAGGCATTTCATTCTTTATGACCTTGCCATGCTTTGGTGAAGCGGATCATAACTTTAAGCTGATGCTGAAAACAGCGCAGCAGATCGCCGATGACATGGGCGGTAACGTGCTCGATGACGCGCGCAACCTGATGACACCGGATCGCCTGGCCGCTTACCGTAAGCAAATTACTGACTTTCGGAACCGTACAGCACATAATTGATCCCATAACCTTGTTTGGTTAAGAAAGGCCCCGTGTCGGGGCCTTTTTTCATGATAGAACCTGATTGACTGCGAGAGAAACGCAATGCAAAACGTAGAGCAACGCTTACAAGAGCTTAAAGAAATACTGCATGATCATGCGATACGTTATTACGTCGAAGATGCCCCGACCATTCCGGACGCAGAGTACGATCGTCTGATGCGTGAGCTGCTGGATATTGAAGCTGAGCATCCGGACTGGATCACGCCGGATTCACCCAGCCAGCGCGTCGGCGGCGCACCGTTGAGCGGCTTTGAGCCGGTGACCCATGATATTCCGATGTTGTCGCTCGATAATGCATTCGATGACAGCGAACTGGACAGTTTTTATCGCCGTATGGGTGATCGCGTTTCCGGCGGCCAAATCGGCCCGTTTCTGTTGTGAACCCAAGCTGGACGGCCTGGCTGTCAGCCTGCTGTATGTTGATGGTGTACTGGTCCGTGCGGCGACCCGTGGTGATGGCGCGACCGGTGAAAACATTACCGAAAATGTACGTACCATTAAATCGATTCCACTGCGTCTGAGCGGCAGCGGTTGGCCGACCCGGATTGAAGTCCGTGGTGAAGTGTTTATGCCGAAAGCCGGCTTTGACAAAATGAACGAAGCTGCGCTGAAAAAAGGCGAAAAAGTGTTTGTGAACCCGCGTAACGCAGCGGCAGGCAGCTTGCGTCAGCTTGATTCGCGTATTACCGCCAAGCGCCCGCTGGCGTTTTATGCTTACAGCGTGGGTGTGATTGAAGGCGGTGAACTGGTCGGCAGCCATTATGAGCGTTTTCTGCAGCTGAAAGGCTGGGGATTACCGATGAGCCCGGAAACCAAACGAGTCGATTCGCTGGATGATGTCAAAGGGTACTATCAGGACATCATGACGCGTCGTGCCGATCTGGCCTACGAAATTGACGGCGTGGTGATCAAAGTCGACGCGATTGACCTGCAGGAGCGGCTGGGCTTTGTGGCCCGTGCGCCGCGCTGGGCGATTGCCTATAAGTTCCCGGCTCAGGAAGAGATGACACTGCTCAATGATGTCGAGTTTCAGGTCGGGCGAACCGGTGCCATTACTCCGGTAGCGAAACTGGAGCCGGTATTTGTCGGCGGAGTAACGGTCAGTAATGCGACCCTGCACAACGCGGATGAGATTGAACGTCTGGGCGTTAAAGTTGGCGACACGGTGATCATCCGCCGTGCCGGTGACGTGATCCCGCAGATTGTGTCAGTGGTGAATGAAATGCGCCCTGACAGCGCACGCGATATCGTGTTCCCGACCCAGTGCCCGGTGTGTCAGTCAGACATTGAGCGGGTAGAGGGTGAAGCGGTTGCTCGTTGCAGCGGCGGCCTGGTGTGTCAGGCGCAGCGTAAAGAAGCACTGAAACATTTCGTGTCGCGTAAAGCGATGGATGTCGATGGTCTGGGCGATAAAGTGATTGAACAGCTGGTGGACAAAGAGATGGTCACCACGCCGGCGGATCTGTTCCGTCTGCGTGCCGGTCAACTGACAGTGCTCGAGCGCATGGGGCCAAAATCGGCGCAGAATATTGTTAATGCGCTGCAGGCTGCTAAACAGACCACACTGCCACGTTTCCTCTACGCATTGGGGATTCGTGAAGTCGGTGAAGCCACGGCAATGAACCTGGCGCACCATTTCTACAACCTGGATGCCATCATGCAGGCGCCGGTGGAAGCGCTTATTGAAGTGCAGGATGTCGGCATGATTGTCGCCAGCCATGTTCATGCTTTCTTTACCCAGGAACGCAACCAGAACGTGGTACGCGATCTGATTGAGCTTGGCATCACCTGGCCGGATATTGAAGCGAAAAGTGAAGATACCCCGCAGCCGCTGGCCGGTAAAGTGGTGGTACTGACCGGGACCTTGTCGCAGCTGTCACGCAGTGATGCCAAAGCGGCGTTGCAGGCTTTGGGTGCTAAGGTAACCGGCAGTGTATCGAAGAAAACCGATATTCTGTTTGCCGGTGAAGCGGCGGGCTCTAAGCTGGCCAAAGCTCAGGAGCTTGGTATTGAAGTGCGCGGCGAGCAGGATCTGATCGATATGATCCGCTGATGGCGCTTGTCGGGTTACCGGCGTTAACGGGGTGAGCGCGATAAGCTACCCTGGCCGGTAACCTGAGCCAAATCATTGCAATTATCCCCGGAAGGAGGCATGGTTTAACCCTGTCTCCTTTTTTGTTGGTCGCTGTGTGCCGGATTGGCCGTGGCAGCCGGAGACAAGTGGCTATTTGTCTGCAGTGCCCCCGACGGAGGAAAGATGAACATCAGTGAAGTGGCGAAAAAAACCGGCCTGACGGCTAAGTCGGTGCGGTTGTATGAAGAGAAAGGGCTGATTGCCGCCCCCGTTCGCTCGGGCAATGGTTATCGTCAGTACAATCAGAGTCATGTGGATGATCTGCTGCTGATCGCGCGCTGCAAGAGCGTCGGTTTCTCCCTCGACGAATGTAAGGCGATGCTGGCCCTGGCCAATAACCCGCAGCGTACCAGTCACGCGGTGAAAGAAAAGGCTCAGCTCAAACTCGAGCAGGTGAGCAGAAAACTGCAAGAGCTGACTCTGATTAAGCAGCAGCTTGAAGATTGGGTAAATGAGTGTCCCGGCGATGAAAACAGTGAGTGCCCGATCATCGATAATCTCAAAGGGCATTGCTGCCAGCATTCACTGGCAGCTTCATCCGACGGGTAACGTGCCGTTGTTATCATGATAACTGCGCTGTAAGGCACAGTTAAGTGATTAGCGGGGTGGTTGTACGCTTACTTTTAGTACCGTGCCATCAACGGCAATGACTTCGACTCTCTGACCGGCCCTGAGCGGCGTATCGCATTCCGCTATCCAGGTACTGTCGCCAATCTGGAGACGAAACTGGCCAACCGGTACATCTTCTGCGACGGTTGCGCTGCGCCCGATCAACTGTTTCTGCTTCTGATTGAGTGTCCGCCTCGCATCACTGCGCTTGTCGTGGGTGAGCTGACGGCGCCACCACTGCCAGGTCGTGACCAGCGAAAAAGCCGCAAAGCTGCACCATTGCATCTGCCAGCTAAGCGGAATGCCGAGCATCAGCCCGGCCACCAGTAACGCCGATAGCCCGAGCCACAGGCAATAGCCGGCCATACCGAGCAGTTCGGTGGCCAGTAAAGCCAGTCCCAGCCCAAGCCAGTGCCAGTGATTAAATTGGGTTAACCAGTCGATCAAGAGTCCACCTTACGGGTATCCGTTTGCTTAAACATTTCGGCAATGCCGGTAATCGAACCCATCAAACCGGTTGCTTCCAGCGGCAGCATAATGATTTTACCATTCTCAGCCTGACCGATGGTTTTTAATGCCTCGGTGTAGCCTTGGGCGATAAAGTAATTGACCGCTTTCATATCACCCTGGGCAATGGCGTTTGACACCATCTCCGTGGCTTTCGCTTCCGCCTGCGCGGCACGTTCGCGGGCTTCGGCCTGTAAAATAGCGGCCTGTTTGGCCCCTTCAGCCTTGAGAATCTCTGCCTGTGCCCTTCGGCTTTGAGGATTTCGGCCTGGCGCACGCCCTGTGCTTCTAAAATTGAGGCGCGCTTTTCACGCTCAGCTTTCATCTGCGCATTCATGGCTGAAGTCAGATCCGCCGGAGGCTGGACATCTTTAATCTCAATCCGGGTCACTTTTACGCCCCATGGATTGGTCGCCTGGTCAACGATGGTCAGCAACTTGGTGTTGATCATATCGCGCTGGCTGAGCATTTCGTCCAGTTCCATTGAGCCCAGTACGGTACGCATGTTGGTTAGCGTCAGGTTGCGAATCGCATTTTCCAGATCATTGACTTCATAGGCGGCACGCGCGGCATCAATCACCTGCACAAAGCAGACAGCATCGATCACCACATTGGCGTTGTCTTTACTGATCACTTCTTGAGCCGGAATGTCCAGCACGCGCTCCATCATATTAATTTTACGCCCGACACGGTCGATGAAAGGAATGATGAAGTTAAGACCGGGACTAAGCGAATGGGTGTAGCGGCCAAAGCGCTCAACGGTCCAGTTATCGCCCTGTGGTACCGTCTTGACTGCCGAGGCGATGAACACGATAACGACGAAGACAAAAATGCCGATGGTAATCAAAGATTCCATTGCCATATTCCTATCCTTGCAAAGGTGAGAGATTAACAAGTATAGCGGCAGGTTACGGAATGTTTTGTGATGAATTAATCGCCGCCAGAAAAAATTAAGGCAGGAAATCCTGCCTTAATGATCAAAAACATAGCGACTTAAACTGACGGGTCAAGCTGACTGAATCGGTTCGGTGTCAGCTCGGTGAGCTAGCGCGGGCTTAGTTCTGTAGCTTTAGTACAAACTCGTGAGTACAACAGCGTTAGTACGAAAGCATTAGTACAACAGTGTTAGTACAACAGAGAGTACAGCTGGCGACGGTAACGGGCGGCGACACTGTTCCCTTGGCCAATCGCGCTGAGGATGTCCATAAACACTTTCTTCATTTCGCCATCGAGTGTGTTGAGATCGCTCTTAAGGAAATTCCACAGCAGCTCCAGCGCTTCTTCATCACGCTTGACCTGATGATACTGGGTGGCCAGTTCCACTGCGATTTGGGCATCATTACTGTTTTGAGCCAGCGCCGTTTCCAGTGCCTGGATTTCCGGGCTGTCAGCTGCCTGTTCATGCAGCTCCAGTTTGGCGATCAGGCTTTTGTAGTAACTGTCCTGATACTCAAGCGGAATCGCGCTCAGCTCTGCTTTAGCGGCATCGAACTGACCAGTTTCCAGGAAGCAGTCGGCCAGCGCCAGTTTGGCATCACCTTTACTTTTCCACTGCTCCGGCAACGCCAGCAGCAGAGTCAGCGCCTGCTGGTGCTGCTGGTTTTTGATCAGTTGCTGCGCGTACTGCAGATTTTGTTCATCCTGACTTGGCAGGTGGCGGTTAAGCATGTCCTGAATCGCTTCAATCGGCTGCGGGCCACCCAGACCATCAACCGGCTGGCCGTTGAAAAACAGCGCGATGGTCGGCAGGGCCTGAATACCAAACTGTGATGCGATGGCTTGCTCGTCCTGGCAGTTAAGCTGGGCAAGCTGGAAGGCACCATTGTACTGCTGAGTTAACTGCTGCAATTGCGGAATAAGTTGTACGCTTTCTTCACTCATCGGTGCCCAGAAGTAAAACAGAATAGGGCGGGTCGCTGAGCTTTCGATAACTTCGCGGAAATTGTGTTGGGTAACGTCAGTAATATGAGGTGATTGCATGATGATTCCTTTTACGCTTGCGCTTTAAGCCATAGATGGGGGCATGAATTGAAAACACAAGTCAAAGCAAGGCGATGATAAAGCTTTTCGTGTTGAAATGGTCCTGAATCACAGCCAGAGCCGGCCGTTGCCCAAATAAGGCAACAAACAGAGTGCTGCCCAGAAAAGCAAACAGCTACCCTAAGGGTAGCTGTTGAAGCGCAAAGCGCGGTAAGCAATTCAATAGAACGCTATAAAACAAGAAAGAGTGTCAGCGCGATACCAACACCGAGCCAATTCCATTGGTTTAATGTCATAGATGTGTACCCAATGCAATGCTGATTAATCGGTTAAACGAATCCCAGGATTCGACACTTATCATCGCATTGGATTGTGACGTATTAATGACAGAAATGTAATTTCACGCTGATTTATTCAACAATTTGTCCAGAGTTCGACCAGGAAGAAGACGTTTTAACAGCGCAAACACTTTGGTCGGTGTCGTGACCCGATAACGTAAGCGCGGTTTGGCCGAGCTCAGAGCGTGCAGCAGGGGTTCCAGGCAGGCCTCCGGAGGCAGCACAAAGGCATTATTGGATTTATCATTGCCGAGCCGGTTGAGCTGGGCGTGATAACTGGCGCTGTGGAATGAATGGTCGATATCGATCCAATGTTTAAATGCACTCAGAGCGTTAGCACGAAAGCGGGTTTCTATCGGCCCCGGCTCTATCAGGCTGATATGGATGTCGCTGCCGTGCAGTTCAAGGCGCAGCGTATCGCTCCAGCCCTCAATGGCAAATTTTGACGCGTTGTAGGCTCCGCGGTATTTCATTGCGGCGAAACCGAGAATAGAGCTGTTTTGCACGATTCGGCCGTAGCCCTGACGACGAAAGTGCGGCATCAGCAGAGTGGTCAGGGTGTGCCAGCCGAAAAAGTTAGTTTCAAACTGGGCGCGCAATCCGTCGGTCGGCAGGTCTTCCAACGCTCCCGGCTGGCCATAGGCGCCATTGTTGAACACGGCATACAGTTTATTGTCCGACAGCTGCAGGGCCTGTTCGACCCCGCGGCGAATACTCGCTTCGTCACTGAGATCGAGCTGAATACAGGTCAGGCCTTCAGCCTGCAGGCGTTGTACATCCTCTGCTTTGCGGCAGGAGGCGATCACTTGGTAGCCGCGCTGGTGTAGTTCGGTCGCAGCCATGTAGCCAATACCGGATGAACAGCCGGTAATTAATATCGATTGGGTCATGCAAGTTCCAGACAGGGATTATTTCAGGGGCAAATCATCAGACGTGATGTTGCAGGAGATGTTTGAGCGCCGGCTCGACTCGTGAGTAAGTGAACTGGAAACCCAGTTCCGTCAGTTTCTTCGGCTTGGCTCGGATACTGTCAAACAACAACTCACTCGCTTCGCCCATTAACAGACGGATGGCCCACTTGGGCGTGGTTAAGATATGCGGGCGTTTCAGCGTTTGTGCCAGACAGCGGCTGAACCTGCGATTGGTGACCGGATGCGGAGCACTGAAGTTAAAGATACCCTGCGCATGTTCGGTTTTAAGTACGTAAACAATTGCTTTGACCATATCGCTCATATGGATCCATGGCATGTACTGCTGGCCGGATCCAATCGGGCCGCCGAGGCCGAGACGATAAGGCGGCAGCATTTTTTTCAGGGCGCCGCCATCCGGCGCCAGCACAACGCCGGTGCGCATAATGCACACCCGGGTTTGATCCGACTGGGCACGCAGCGCGATTTGCTCCCAGGTGGCACAAACCTGATGCGAAAAGCTATTGGATTTGACCTGCAGGCTTTCGTCAAACGGGTGTTCCTGCTGATCGCCGTAATAGCCGACCGCTGAGCCGCTGATCAGTACATGAGGGGGTTTGGTGCTGGCATGAAACAGTTCGACCAGACGCTCTGTCAGGCTCCAGCGGCTGTCACAGATGTGTTCTTTTTGCTGTTCGGTCCAGCGTTTGTCGGCAATCGGCTCACCGGCCAGATTGATCACCGCGTCAAAGTGGTTGAGATCATGCAGATCGTCCAGACTTTCGATGAACGTCAGTTTGTCATTATGCACATGGGCAAGCCGCTGACGGGCGTGATGCGAATTGCGGGTCAGGACGACCAAATCATGAGTCATCAGCAGCTTAATCAGTTCACGCCCGATAAAGCCGGTGCCACCGGTGATCAATATTTTCATCTCGCCTCCTGGCTCGCTCGTTTAAGTATAGCTGTCACGTCTGCCTCATCAGCTTAGAGGAATCTGGCTCAAGTTCCAACATTCTGTTTTTTAACCTTTGATGACTTTTTCGCCACGGCGTCAGGTGGGTCACATCAGCGTGGCTTATCCTTTGCCATCATAAGTGTAACTATTTGTATCGGAGCAGGTATGGCTGGGGTAGTGGCACTTTTTAAAGCGTTAATGGGCAGTTTGCGTGACCTGCTGCCTATTATCGCCGTGATTGCTTTTTTCCAGCTGTTGGTGCTGCAGGAGCCTTTGCCCCACTTGGTCAGTGTGCTGACCGGCCTGGTGCTGGTGGTATTTGGCCTGACTTTCTTTATCTTCGGTCTGGAAATGGGCCTGTTTCCGATTGGGGAGTCTATGGCTCAGGCGCTGGCGCGCAAAGGCAGTGTGGTGTGGCTGCTGGTGTTCGCGTTCTGCCTTGGTTTTGGCACCACGATTGCTGAGCCGGCGCTGACGGCCGTGGCGGAAGAGGCTGCGCGGGTGGCAGCGCTCGGCGGTGTTATCGCAGACAGTGAGCTCGCGCGTGATGAGTATGCCGACGGGCTGAGAGTGACGGTGGCGTTCTCGGTCGGGCTGGCGATTGTGATTGGTGTGCTGCGTATTCTGCGCGGCTGGCCGATTCATTACATGATTGCGTTTGGCTATCTCGGCGTTGTGATTCTGACCCTGTTCGCCCCCCCGTTTATTATTGGTATCGCCTACGATTCAGGTGGGGTGACCACCTCGACCATCACTGTGCCTCTGGTCACGGCACTGGGCGTGGGGCTGGCTTCGTCCATTAAGGGGCGTAACCCGATGCTGGACGGATTCGGTCTGATTGCCTTTGCTTCCCTGTTGCCGATGATGTTTGTGATGGTCTTCGGGATGACGATGACATGAAGGCTGGCATGCAATGATAGGACTCACGGAATTTATCCAGACCCTGACCACGACCATGCGCGATGTGCTGCCGATTGTGGTGATTATTTTTGGCTTTCAGCTGGTGGTGCTGCGCAAACCGGTCGCTCATCCGGTCAAAATAGCGGTGGGCTTTATCTATGTGATTCTGGGTTTGTCGCTGTTTTTACTCGGCCTTGAACTGGCCCTGTTTCCGCTTGGCAAAACCATGGCCGAACAGCTGACCAATCCGCAGTTTTTGCAGCAATTCAGGCTCAGTCCGTGGCAAGGGCTGCACTGGGTCGATTACTACTGGGTGTATCTGTTTGCGTTTATGATTGGTTTTAGTACCACGATTGCCGAGCCGTCGCTGATCGCGGTGGCGATTAAAGCTAACCAGGTGTCCGGTGGCAGTATCCGGGTCAACGGGTTGCGGGTGGCTGTGGCGCTCGGGGTTGCGCTTGGGATCACGCTTGGTTGCTACCGGATTGTGGTCGGTGATGCGCTGCATTATTACATTATCGGCGGTTATATCGTGGTCGTGGTGCAAACCTTTTATGCCCCTAAGCTGATTGTTCCGCTCGCTTATGACTCCGGTGGTGTCACCACATCAACCGTGACTGTACCGATTGTCGCAGCGCTCGGGCTCGGACTGGCGTCGACGGTGCCCGGACGCAGCCCGGTATTGGATGGTTTTGGTTTGATTGCCTTTGCCAGCCTGTTTCCGATGATTTCAGTGATGGGCTATGCCCAGTTAACCCTGTGGCTTAACCGAAGGGCTGAACGCCGGGCGGCGCAAAGTGCGCCGGTTTCTGGTCAGCCTGACCTGACAGCTGCAAGGTTACGCAAGGAGAAAGATGATGAGGTTTAAACTGATTATCGCATTTGTTGAGGACAGCAAAACCGACGAGGTGCTGGACGCGGCGCGTGAGGCCGGAGCCACCGGGGCCACAGTGATTAATAATGCTCGTGGCGAGGGGCTCAATAAAAAACGCACCTTTTTTGGCCTGACCCTGGAAGTGCAGAAAGATGTGGTGCTGCTGATGGTGGAGGAGCATTTGTCGCGCCATATTCTGGAAACTATCGCCGAAGTCGGTGAGTTTGATCAGGAGTCGGGGCAGGGGATCGCGATTCAGATTGATATTGAAGACGCAGTCGGGGTCGCGCATCAGGTCGAAACATTAACCAAAGTGATAGAGGACAACCTATGAGCCGGCACGACAATATTCACGTTCGCGATGTCATGGCGAATACTTATGTCATGGTTGATGGCTTAACCACTGTCCATGATGGGATCTGTCTCGCCAAGCAGTACCAGGTCAAGGCGTTAATCGTCAATAAACGGCATGAGGACGATGAGTACGGCATTGTCCTGATGAACGATATTGCCAAAAAAGTCCTGGCCACCAACCGTTCGCCCAAACGGACCAACATTTATGAAATCATGACCAAACCTGCCTTATCGGTCTCGCCGGACATGAACGTCAAATATTGCGCCCGCCTGTTCGAGCGCTTTGGTATCAGCCGGGCACCGGTAATAGAAAATGGCCGGGTTATCGGTATGGTCAGTTATAACAACATAGTGATCAACGGAATGGCCCGGGATGACGAATAACGATTACTTGCGGTCTGAATGGCCGAGGTCGCGTTCTGGATCAATCAAATCACGCACGCGTTGCTTGAGCACCTTGGCTTCCGGAAAACCGCCATCCTGTTTGCGTTCCCAGATCTGTTCACCGTTACAGAAAATTTCAAACCGGCCACCAGTATCGGGATGGAGCGAGATGGTTTCGATCTCCTCACTGAAGGTATGCAACAGCTCCTGGGTTAACCAGGTGGAACGTAGCATCCAGTTGCACTGGCGACAGTAGTAAATATCGATGCGGGCTTTGTCCATAATGGCGCTATCTCTTGAAATCACAAAGAAGGCTCAGTGCTGGACGTTGTCAGCACTGAGCAACAGGTCTATTTATTGCCGAACAACACGGTGGAACCGTGATTGAGATTGGTCAGCAGCAGAGTTTTATCATTGACGATGTCTACCCGCTGGCTCTGCTCCGAGTCCATACGGAACAGCTGGGTGATCAACTGCAACTGCTCGGGGGTAAAATCTTTACTCTGGGTCGAGGAAACGTCTTTAAAGTCCGTCGGCGTCAGCAGCAGATAGTTATCACTGACGTCCCATTCGCCCGATTCCGAGCAGTTAATCACATCTTCCGGTACCGATTTATCCATCGCGTACAACTTGACTAACGACACGCGCAGATAAGTGCCATTAGGCAGGTACTTCACGTTGGAGGTCACATCGACCCGGCGCAGCGGGCCGACTGATTCATTTTGCTGTTTACTTTCGATCAGGGTGACCATTTTGGACTGCCACTCACGCGAGGTCAGCACTTGTTGCAGTTTGATGTCGCTGAACCAGTAAAACCAAGCGCTGAATGCGGCAGAAATCAGCAAAATAATGATCGCAATTCTTCTGTTCATCATGGGCCTCCTCACTGGCAAATCTGATCAATATCTTCTTCGGTGGACAGGATACGCAGCGTAATGTTCTGTCCGGAAAACTGAGGAGCATGAATGTAGTTCAGCACCAGTTGATTATTGTGGCCGCCGGTTGCGATGACCTCTTTGGGTGCCATTTCACCGGGGTGAAGCTTAACGTATTTGATGATGCAGGATTCAATCAGCGGCATCCAGGCACTCAGATCTGGTTGGTTGACCGGGGCGCTGACCGTCACGCCATTGTAATCGGCCAGCTGGCGCAGTTTAGAGGGGGCCGGGCTGGTAAACAAAATGACACATAAAGGCAGTAAGATGGCGACAATCAGCATGATCTTTACCCGCAGGTCACTCTTGTGCAATAAAGTCAGAGGCGAGTGAGCTGCCTTATCTGTTGTTGCGCTGGTGGTGTGTGCAGGCGCAGAGGTTGCAGCCACCTGAATATCCGCGGGCATGACGTCGCGTCCGGAGCGTTCGGTTTGCTCTGGTTGTTCATCCGGCGCCTGGGCAGTTTCGTCGGCTTCTAATTGCTCAACTTCCGCGATCAGCTGATAGCCACGTTTGGGTACAGTTTTGACGAATTGCGGTGATTTTGTCGAATCTTTCAACATCTTGCGCAGTGTTGAAACGGCTTGGGTCAGACTGGAGTCATCGACTTCAAATCCTTGCTCACGCCAGACGAAATCATGCAGTTCATTGCGGGTTATCACTTCATTTGGGCGTTGAGATAGCAGTAACAGTATGCGGCTTTCATTGCTTCCGAGACGAACATTCTCATTGTCGGCTTCTTTGTCTACTAGCGAATTGCTCGTTGGGTCGAAAGTAAATCTGTCAGCAAGAATGAACTTTGTGGCTGTATTACTCATCGATATCTTCTTTTTAATTAGTATTTAGAGCTTGGACTAATGACTACCCACTATCCACAACCTTCCCTGTAGAACGAATTAAAAAACGACGTTGAAATATTCGGGGGTTATCTTCCTTGATAAAAATACGGATAGAGCATAATCAAAAAAACTTCAAAAAACTCAGTTTTTATAGTTTTTGACCTTGAATTTACATTCCGGGGCCACATGTTAATACCAAATCGATGTTCCTCATACCCCAAATTTTAGTCTGGGGGCAAAAATGATGTTATGGAGCTAATATGAGCGAAACTGCAATGGCAAACAAAGAAACACGTGGTTTTCAATCTGAAGTTAAGCAACTACTTCATCTGATGATACATTCTTTGTATTCCAACAAAGAAATCTTCCTGCGCGAGCTGATTTCCAACGCGTCAGATGCGGCGGATAAATTGCGTTTTCAGGCGTTATCTAACGCAGATTTGTATCAAAATGATGCCGATCTTGGTGTGAGGCTGTCGTTCGACAGTGACGCGAATACTCTGACTATCTCTGACAACGGTATCGGCATGAGCCGTGACGATGTGATTGAGCATCTGGGTACTATCGCCAAGTCGGGTACAGCTGAATTTTTCTCAAAATTATCTCAAGATCAATCTAAAGACTCACAATTGATCGGCCAGTTCGGGGTGGGTTTTTACTCGGCCTTTATCGTCGCCGATGCGGTGACGGTACGCTCACGTGCGGCCGGTCTGGCGGCAGAAGAAGCGGTGCAATGGTATTCACAAGGTGAAGGCGATTACACGGTGGAGACTATCACGAAGTCTTCGCGTGGTACTGACATCATTCTGCATCTGCGTGACGAAGGTAAAGAGTTCCTGTCGGAATGGCGTCTGCGCGATGTGATCTCGAAATACTCAGACCACATCGGTATCCCGGTCTACATTCAGACTCAGGTTATGGATGATGAAGGCACGCCGACCGGTGAAACTCAGTGGGAGCAAATCAACAAAGCGCAGGCTTTGTGGACTCGTGCCAAATCTGACATCAGTGATGAAGAGTATCAGGAGTTCTACAAGCACGTATCGCACGATTTTGCTGATCCTCTGGTGTGGAGCCACAACAAAGTTGAAGGTAAAAACGACTACACCAGTTTGTTGTACATTCCGGCTAAAGCACCTTGGGATATGTACAACCGCGACCACAAGCATGGCCTGAAACTGTACGTACAGCGCGTGTTCATCATGGATGACGCTGAACAGTTTATGCCGTCTTATTTACGTTTCGTGCGTGGTTTGATCGACTCTAACGATTTGCCGCTCAACGTGTCGCGTGAAATTCTGCAGGATAACAAGGTGACTCAATCACTGCGCAACGCTTGTACCAAGCGGGTTCTGACCATGCTGGAACGCATGGCGTCCAACGATGCAGAAAAATATCAGGGCTTCTGGAAAGAGTTCGGTATGGTGCTGAAAGAAGGCCTGGCCGAAGACATGTCCAATAAAGAGAAGATCGCCGGCCTGCTGCGTTTTGCTTCCAGCGACAGTGAATCTGCTGAGCAGAATGTCAGCCTGAGTGCTTATATTGAACGCATGAAAGAAGGTCAGGATAAGATTTACTACCTGACAGCAGACAGTTACAGTGCAGCGAAAAACAGCCCGCACCTGGAGCAGTTTAAAGCCAAAGGCATCGAAGTCGTGCTGATGTACGATCGCATTGATGAGTGGATGATGAACTATCTGACCGAGTTTGACGGTAAGCAGTTCCAGTCCATCAGCAAAGCGGGCCTTGATCTGAGCAAGTTTGAAGACGAAGCGGAAAAAGAGAAACACAAAGAGACAGAACAAGAGTTTAAATCTGTCGTTGAACGTGTGAAAGAGTACCTGGGCGCGCGGGTTAAAGATGTGCGTACCACCTTCAAACTGGCTTCAACCCCTGCGGTAGTGGTCACTGACGACTTTGAAATGGGCACACAGATGGCAAAACTGCTGGCGGCTGCCGGTCAGGCTGCGCCGGAAGTGAAGTACATTCTGGAGATCAACCCGGAACACGCGATGGTCAAACGTATGGCTGATGAGCCGGATCAGGAAGCGTTTGCCCGTTGGGTAGAAGTGCTGCTTGGTCAGGCGATGCTGGCGGAACGTGGTGCGATGGAAGATCCGTCACAGTTTGTCACTGCAATCAACCAGCTTTTGACTAAGGTTGAATAAGTTTTAGTGTGAAGCTCGCCGCGTGCGAGCTTTTTTTATTGGCGACGAGCCGATATGACGTGAAGTAACGCTATCTTTGATGTAATTGCAGAGAAAACGGCGGCTGAAGGGTATTCTTTAGTCTTAGAAAGCGCTGTGCAACGAATTTCTGTGATAGAATAGCAGACTTGAATGTCACTAATAAGGCGTGTATTTTGGCACGCCTGTTTGTTGGGGGTTAACCGTTTGCGTTATGGCAGGCGGCGTCATCAACAAACCCTATTGGTCTCGTTATACCGAAACTTACCGTCTCGCGACACAAGGAGCTGTGAGCTTCGGTATAAATATCATTTCTAAAGAGGATTAAACATGCGCATCATTCTTCTAGGTGCTCCAGGTGCAGGTAAAGGCACACAAGCTCAATTCATCATGGAGAAGTACGGTATTCCACAAATCTCTACTGGTGACATGCTACGTGCTGCGATCAAAGCGGGTACAGAGCTTGGTAAACAAGCGAAAGCCGTTATCGATGCTGGTCAGCTAGTTTCTGATGAAATCATTCTTGGTCTGATCAAAGAGCGTATCGCTGCAGAAGACTGCCAGAAGGGCTTCCTGCTGGATGGTTTCCCACGCACTATCCCACAAGCGGACGGTCTGAAAGAAATGGGTGTTGACGTTGACTACGTGATCGAGTTTGACGTTGCTGATGATGTGATCGTTGAGCGTATGGCGGGCCGTCGTGCTCACCTGGCTTCAGGTCGTACTTACCACGTTGTTTACAACCCGCCAAAAGTGGAAGGTAAAGATGACGTGACTGGTGAAGATCTGGTTATCCGTGAAGATGACAAAGAAGAAACCGTACGTGCACGTCTGGATGTATACCACACTCAAACTGCACCACTGATCGAATACTACGGTAAAGAAGCGCAAGCAGGCAACACTAAGTACCTGAAATTCGACGGCACTAAGCAAGTGGCTGAAGTAAGCGCAGACATCGAGAAAGCACTGGCTTAATCTCAATTTTAGCCTGAGCTGAATATTTGTTATAGTGAAGCGACCGTAAGGTCGCTTTTTTTATGAACTTTTTCTGCTAAAAGTCCGTACAAGCACCTTCAGAGCGGTTGATTCCAGCCCGGGACCGGGAGACCGGTCATTTTGCGAGATTCAATTTTAATCCGGCAGCGCGTGGCGCTGCGTGACCAACCTGAATGGACATTATGCAAAAAAATAAAAACTATGGTGTGCTGTTAGCCAATCTGGGGACACCGCAAGCGCCGACGGCGGTTGAGGTAAAACGTTTTCTGGGTGAATTCCTGCACGACCAGCGCGTGGTGGATATGAGCCGCTGGCTGTGGTGTCCGATCCTGCATGGCATCATTCTGCCGTTGCGTTCACCTAAGGTGGCTAAGCTGTACCAGAGCATCTGGATGGATGAAGGGTCACCGCTGATGGTCTATTCGAAACGTCAGCAGCAGGGCTTGCAACAGGCGCTCAATATTCCGGTCGAACTGGGTATGACCTACGGCGAGCCGAGCCTGCTGAGCGGAGTTCAGAAGCTGCAGCAGCAAGGTGTGGACAGCATTATTGTTCTGCCGCTTTATCCGCAGTATTCCGGCACAACCAGTGCAGCGGTGTTTGACGGCTTGGCGAAAGCAATCAAGAAGGTCGATGTGGTGCCTGAACTGCACTTTGTACGCGATTACCACGACCATCCGCTTTATATCCGGGCTTTGGGCGACAAGGTGCGTCAGTCCTGGCAGGAGAATGGTCAGGGTGACCTGTTAGTCTGTTCTTATCACGGCATTCCTCAACGCTATGCCGATAATGGCGATATTTATCCTCAGCATTGTGAGCAGACCACCCGCTTGTTGGCGGCAGAACTCGGGCTGGCCGAGGACAAGGTGCTGATGACCTATCAGTCCCGGTTTGGCAGAGAAGAGTGGCTGCAACCTTACACGGATAAAACCATGCAGGCACTGCCTGGAAAAGGCGTCAAAAAGCTTGATATCCTGTGTCCGGCGTTTTCGGTCGACTGTCTCGAAACGCTGGAAGAAATTTCCGAGCAGAACTGCGAAATTTTTCTTCATGCCGGCGGGGAGGCATTCCACTATATCGAGTGTCTCAACGACTCGGATGCTCATATCGCGATGATGGAAAGTCTGGTCAGAGACTGGTTGTAACGCTGATTTAGCCGCTACCTGTTATCAACGGTCAGATACAAAAAGCCTCAGTATGAACTGAGGCTTTTTTATCTTCGTCAGGTCAGACGTTAAGCTTGCGCGGTTTCCAGCGCGACTTCGTTCTCACCACGGCAGATTTTGCTCAGCTTCGGCGCAATCAGGAAGGTAATCACGGTAATACCTGCGGTTGCATAGCCAATCTTACCGAACACATCACCGTAGATAACCAGTGATTCGGTGGCGGACGCCACATGGCTAGGTACAGAGGTCAGACTCGCAACCCAGCCGGCAATAACGGCTGCCGTTGCAGAGGTCAAAAACCACATCCCCATCGCAAAGCCCATCATACGTTGCGGAACCAGTTGAGCCACCATGGCCAGACCCAGACCAGAAACCAGCAGTTCACCGATCGACTGGAATGCGTAACACAGCACCAGCCAGTTTGAGCTGATGATGCCTTCAGCATTCGCAAAGTTGGCACCCCAGGACAGGATCAGGAATGACATGGCACACAGCGCCATACCGCAGGCAAATTTAAACGGCATCGACAGACGATCGCCCAGTTTGCCGTACAGCATCGCCAGTACCGGGCTGGCCAGCATGATCCAGAAACGGGTTCAGTGCCTGGAATTGCTCTGGTTCAACACCAATACCAAAGATATCGTGGCTGACGTTATGAATAGCAAAGAAGTTAAGTGAGGTTGGCATCTGGAAGTAGAGCACGAAGAACACCACTCCTTGCAGCATCAGTACGAACGCAACCAGCATTTTCTGACGCTCGATGCCGCGAATCGACAGGGCTTCTTTAAAGTAGAAAAATACAATCGTCAGGCCAGCCACAACCAGGATACCGTGTGCCAGTGCCAGGTTTTGCAGCAGGTAGCTACAGACAAAGCTCGCAATGATTGAACCTATCGTGACCAGCATCAGCTTGGTTTTATTCACCGGAGCCAGGTCAGCCGGTGAGCCGACTTTACGCAGCATACGCTGACACATGATGAAGTTAACCACAGTGATCGCCAGACCAATGGCGCTGACACCAAATGCCATACCGTAGCCCGCACGCTCTGCAACGATTGGGGTGATGATCATTGAAATGAATGAACCGAGGTTGATGGCCATGTAGTACATGGTAAATGCACCATCCAGACGCGGGTCATTTTCCGGGTAGATTTTAGCCAGCAGGCTCGACGGGTTCGCTTTGAACAGGCCGTTACCAACGGTGATAAAGCCCATCGCGATAAAGATAAGTGTCGGGCCGCCAAAGTCTTGCTCTGCGGTGGACAGGCCAAGCAGCGCGTAGCCGACCATCAGGATGATGGCACCCAGGGTCACCGCCCGTTTACTGCCGATGACTTTGTCACCGATCCAGCCACCTGCGGCAACGAAACCGTAAACCAGCGCAGAAAACGCACCAAACAGAACAAAAGAGGTCGATTCATCCATATTCAGAATTTTGACCATGTAAACGGTTAGGATGGCCTGCATCCCGTAGAATCCGAACCGCTCCCAAAATTCTATTGAAAAGATCAAATAGAATGGTTTAGGTTGCTTGAATATATTCAAGTCTGACATAAAGTACTTCCTGTGACAGAAACCATCTCGGGTGAATGTTCACGGTGGTGCGGTGTGCAAACCGTGGATATCACTTTTGATGCAGTTATAGAAATGATAAATTTCCCTAAGCTTATAATATTGAAAAATACAT